>JACMPC010000055.1 GCA_014377705.1 Dermatophilaceae bacterium | reverse complement strand
GCGACAATACACCGTGACGGTCTCGCCCTGCCGGCGACGCGCTGCCGGGTCCCGGGCGAAGTCGAGCGCAGACGCTCCGGCCCCTGTACTTCTGGAGCCTTCAGGTCGGGAATGACGTGGTGCAGGGAGTTCAGGCCGAGGGCTCCGGAGGTTGAGGTTCAGGTCCCGCCGGTGCCTCACCTGCCGGACTTCCACCGGGCCGGACTTGCCCGGCGCGAAGGTCATCTGGAGCCTTCCCACTACGCCGGTGGGTCGATTGATCGAGAGCGCTTCGAGCGGATGACTCAGGCTGGTCTCGAACGGAAGATCGGAAAATGGAACAAGTCGGTCTAGTCGGTCTTCCATGGTGTCCTCCACCTCGAGGTCGGGGGTCCGATCTGAAGACTGAAACCCGCAGAGCTGCTTGCGGTCAGGATCTGGGTTTCTTGCTGGTGCTGGCCTCGTACGCCTGCACCATGGCCCGCTTGCGAGCGAGGCGGTCGTCGCCTGTGTCAAACAGGGTTTCCAGGACCTTCGTCTCCTTCACCGCGTCTGCCACCGCGGGGCTGGAGGCGAACAGCGGCGCACCGGCGTCTGCCGCGCGGGCCATGCTCGCCCGGGCGGCGGGTCGGTCGCCGCGGTCCAGCTCCGCCACCGCCTGCCGCTTGTGCCTGGCGATGCTCTGCAGCGCCTCCGCTTCCTCCACCAGGGGATGCAGCCTCAGTCCCGAGAACGCTTCGCCCGTCAGGACCGGCAGGTCGAGCTGCTCCCGGCGGCTGCCACGCTCACCGGTCGGGCCGTCCCACGCCAGCCGCGCCCGCATCACGCCCTGCAATGCACCGGCACTCAGGGGCCGGGTGACGCGCAGGCGGACGAGCACGTCGACTGGCTGTCCGTCCTGCAGGTTCGGCAGGGCCAGCCGGCCGGTGGTGGTGGTCCGCAGGACGGTGAGCACCTCGGCGACCTCCACGCCCTCCTTGCTGTTCGGTTCCAGTCCGAGACTGACCCGGCGTCCGGTGGTCCGGGTCAGGCCCTGCAGTTCCTGCTCGAAGATGGTCGGCAGCAGGCCGGCATCCTCGACGTGCAGGTAATTGCCGTCGCCCGCCTCAGCGATCGCCAGCATCAGCGTCTCGTTGTACTGACTGCCGAACCCCATCGCGGTGGTGCTGATCCCGGCGGCCGTCAATCCAGCCACGATGGGGGGCATCACCCGGGCGTCCTTGACCCCGTGGGTGGCCTGACCGTCGCTCAGCAGGATGATGCGGTTGAGGGCCCCGGGGTCGAGGTGCTCGGCGACCTGTTCGGCGCCGCTCCGCCAGCCGCCCTCGAGGAAGGTGCCGCCACTCGCCCGGAGGTCCTCCACCACCCGGATCAGTCGCTGCGGGTCGCTCACCAGGGTCGAGGGGACGTCCACCCTGGCGTCGTTGGCGAAGCTGACCACGCTGACCCGGTCGTCCGGGTGCAGCTGGCGGATGGCGGCGATGGCCGCCTGCCGGGCCTGCTCGATCGGCTCGCCACCCATGCTGCCGCTGCGGT
>JACMPC010000006.1 GCA_014377705.1 Dermatophilaceae bacterium | reverse complement strand
CGCGACAGTGTTCCCGCGCGCCGTGTAGCGGGCGGCCAGCGAGGGGTCCGCCGCGATCGCCCGGGAGACCTCGGCAACACCCGGGGTATACAGCAGGGCAAGGTCAGCCCGATCGCGCAGCGCCTTGGTGGGGACGACCTCCATCTTGCCGCCCTCATGCGCCCGGAAGGCCGGGGCGGACGGGTCGAAGCAGAAGGAGTCGGGGTATGACGGACTGGCACTCATGGTCAAGCTCACCTGTTCGACGGGGCGGACACACCTATGGCGGCATCATCAACATGCTCTTCTGGAGAAGCCAGGGTGTCGGCTGCATCTGCGCGTCGCGGGGGGTGGCCCGCACATAAAATACTGCCACAGACTGGCACCGATGAGTAGCACCGTCTGCGGCGTGGGACACGGATCACAAGAAGGTGACGCTCGTCGTCTTACCCCCCATGTGGTGGCACAATGCATTTCCTAGCCTCGGTTTTGCTCTGTGGAAGGAACCACTCGTGTCCCGACGTCCCGCACCTGCGATCACGCTCACTGCCGGTGCTGCCATCGTGGGTCTGGCTCTCAGCGCCTGCGGCTCAAGCTCGTTGTCGACCCCGGACGCGACCAAGAAGGCCGCGACAGCCCAGGCCGCAGACCCCGCTCTCGTCGCAAAGCTGCCGACCAAGATCAAGTCAGCCGGCAAGATCGTGGTCGGCACCGACGCGACCTATGCCCCCAACGAGTTCCTCAACGCTGATGGCAAGACCGTCCAGGGCATGGATGTCGACCTGTTCAACGCCGTGATGCAGAAGTTCGGCGTCAAGGTCGTCTTTCAACCGGCCGGCTTCGACACCATCATCGCGGGCGTCGGCAGCGGCAAGTACGACGTCGGCGTCTCGAGCTTCACCGTCAACGCTGACCGGATGAAGCAGGCCAACATGGTGAGCTACTTCAACGCCGGCACCCAGTGGGCAACACCCCCCGGGAACCCGAAGAAGATCAACCCGACAAGCCCCTGCGGCTTCAAGGTGGCGGTCCAGAAGGGGACGGTACAGGCTGAGACGGACATGCCGCCCAAGGTCAAGACGTGCGCGTCAGCCGGCAAGCCCATCGACCTGCAGATCTACGGCGGCCAGGACCAAGCGACCGCAGCGGTAGCGACCGGTAAGGCCGACGCCATGCTGGCCGACTCCCCCGTCGTGGCGTACGCGATCAAGCAGTCCGCCGGCAAGATCGCGGCGTCTGGCGACATCTACGACTCGGCTCCCTACGGCTACGTCCTGAAGAAGGCTGACACCCAGTTCGGCCAGGCCATCGCCGCTGCGCTGAAGTCGCTCGACACCTCCGGCGCCTACAAGAAGATCCTGAGCACCTGGGGCAACGAGCAGGGCGCGATCAGCGACTTCGCGCTCAACCCGCCGGTCAAATGAGCACTCCCTCCACCACGGACCGGCCGGGCCTGATCGAGGCCCGGCCGGTCCGGCACCCCTGGCGCTGGGTCGCCATCGCTGTCATCGGGCTCCTGGCCGCCATGCTGGCGAACATGGTCTTCACCAACCCGGCGTGGGACTGGGGGTTCGTGTTCAAGGCCATGATCCAGACCCCGGTCCTGCGCGGCCTCTACATCGGCACCCTGCTCACCACCGTGCTGGCCATGGCCGTCGGTATCGTGGGCGGCGTCCTCACGGCGGTGATGCGCCTGTCGGACAACCCGATCCTCTCGGCGGTCGCCTGGGTGTTCACCTGGTTCTTCCGGGGGATCCCGCGCTACGTCCTGCTGTTCACCATGGGCGCCCTGGGCGTCCTGTTCCAGCAGGGTCTTGGCCTCGGCATCCCCTTCGACTGGAAGATCCAGCAGCTGCTCGGCATCAGCGGCAGCTGGAGGTTTGCCACCCTTGACGCCAATGCGCTGTTCTCGGGCCTGTTCGGGGCGGTTCTCGGCCTGGGACTGTCCGAGGCCGCCTACATGTCCGAGATCGCCCGGGCCGGCATCCTGTCCGTCGACAAGGGCCAGGCGGAGGCGGCCGAGGCGCTGGGCATGAGCAGCGGCAAGTCCATGCTCCGCATCGTCCTCCCCCAGGCCATGCGGGTCATCGTCCCGCCGACCGGCAACGAGACGATCGCCATGGTCAAGGACACGTCGCTGCTGATCGCTCTTCCGCTGAGCACCGAGCTCTTCTTCCAGCTCTCTGCCATCGGCTCCCGGACGTACAAGGTCTTCCCGGCTGCCGTGGCAGCCTCGCTCTGGTACCTGGCCATCACCAGCATCCTGATGGTCGGCCAGTACTACCTGGAACGGCACTTCGGCCGTGGTTTTGGGCAGAAGAAGCCCAAGGACAAGCGGTTCGCCCGCGCCGGAGGGATGGGTGGTGCCTGATGTCTGAGGCAACAAGCGGCGCCAAGGCGACCGATCGCGATACCGGCATGCCCCTGGTGCACGCCGTCAACGTGATGAAGTCCTTCCACGACAACCAGGTCCTCAAGGGCATCGACCTCGACGTGCACAAGGGCCAGGTGATCTGCCTGCTCGGCCCCTCAGGCTCCGGCAAGACCACCTTCCTGCGCTGCATCAACCAGCTCGAGACCATCGACGGTGGCCGCATCTGGGTCGACGGCGACCTGATGGGCTACGAGGACCGGG
>JACMPC010000054.1 GCA_014377705.1 Dermatophilaceae bacterium | reverse complement strand
GGTTAGCGGCCCCTTCCCTGATGCCGTCGAGGTAGCCGCGACCGGCGGGCGCCAGGCTTCCGCGGCGAGATGGCCGGCCGAGGACGCAGACCCCTGCTCGTTGGTGATGACCATCACCACGGGAGCGAGTACCGCCAGGACGGTCCCTGCCACTGTCCACTTCCAGCGGACCGTGCGCCCTGCCATGGGGCTCATGTGAGCAGGCCGCCCTGGGTGTTGAAGAAGTTGACCAGGAACGTGGCCCCGCCGATCAGGAATGCCGCGCCGAGTGCGACCAGCACCCCAGACTTGCCCTTGCCAGCCACATGCGGATTGCCAGAATGCGACCCGATCGCCCACGCGATCGCCGAGATGGCGATACCCGCCACGGCCGCGACAAGCCCGAACGTGAGCAGGGCGCCGACGATGGACTCCAAAGAGGCGATGCCGGGCAGGCCCGTGCGGTTTGGCTGGATGTTGACGTCGCTGACGAACATGGTGATTGCCCTTCGCGTCCACCAGGCGGGCTGATCCCGCCGACGCAGCGCCTACGCCTTCAGCGGTACAACATGCGGTAGGTCTCTGCAGAGGACGACGGAAGGCGTGTCGTAGGACACCCCGGTCCCGGGACTCTCACCGGACGGGTTAAACGGGTATCGCCCCCCACGCAGCGTCCGCCGCCGGCGTTCCCACTCAGAGGGTTCCCCAACGGTTCCCGCCGAGGTTGCGTCCTGGGGGGCGCGGCGGATCGCGAGCCTCATCAGCCACGAGGATCTGCAGATCGCAGACACCCAACTGTGCCCGCAGTCGCGTTCACTGGGCTATTTTGGAGGGTGGGGTTTGGTCGAGGGGAAGCACGTGTCGGCCTCAATGAGGTGGCTTTTCCACACCCGCAGGAAGGAACCAGGGTCGGGAGAATTTCTGCGCACGTCCTATCGGCTTGCGAAAGAAGAGATAGGACAAGAGCGTTGCTGGGAGTCCTCGGCCGCTGAGGGCCGGGCTTGCGCCGGCCTGACCCAACGTTCAGCCTGGCCTCTTTTTGTTGACTTCGCGGCCCTGGCACAACGACAAGACGCGCTTTTGGGGGGTTTGACTCCCCTTGGCGAGAAGACCGCCTTGGTCACTTTCGTCGGGATGGGGATCATAGGTGCGATTCGGTACGAGGATGGGGCCGCTGCGTTGCAGGAATTCCGACGCATGGCGCCTGTGCATGGCGGCGTGCTCATCGAGGTGTTCACCCAGAGACAGCGCGAGGCGTCCGAGGGCAGCGACTTCCTTTACTTCCACTTCGCTGGCGACCGACTGGCTTTCGGCTTCCAGATATGTGTGCTGACCGGTGGCGGTGTCATGGCCGGCTGGCAACTCAGTTGATAGCCCACCGGCTGACGGGCCAGACGTCTCTGGTGGGACGCCGGCGAACAGGTTCTGGCTGCCCGCTGCGGGATGTAGGGCGACTCTGTGAATGACCACGTGGATGCCCTTGGGCGTCAATCTTGGTGACCATGGCTGGCTTGGTCTCGATCGGTAGCCGGGTTGAGCCGGTCCCGTCACCCGCGTGATGATGCCGGTTTCGACGCGTTCGGCC
>JACMPC010000053.1 GCA_014377705.1 Dermatophilaceae bacterium | reverse complement strand
GGTCGCCTTGCTGACGGTCGCCTTGCTGCCGGTCGCCTTGCTGACGGTCGCCTTGCTGACGGTCGCCTTGCTGACGGTCGCCCTGCTGACGGTCGCCCTGCTGGCGATCATTCCGACGCGGGGGGCGCCCGTCGTCGACGGCGCTCTCCTCGCGTGGGGTCTCCGGCGCGACGGCGGCCGGTGGTGCCTGCTCTACGGCTGGCTGGGAGATCTGGGCACCGACGGCCGGCGCGCCGACGGCCGGGCCGCCGACCTCATCAGCCGGTGAGACTCCGACGGAACGCTGTGCACGGCGCGACGTGCGAACCGGACGCTCCGCGGCAGCGGGCTCGGGCTCGGCCGGCGGCGAGGCGGGGGCCGTGGACCCGAGCATCGGTCCGGCCGACGACTCGTCGGACTGAGCGGAGCCGGCCTTGGCCGAGCCGCCAGCCTGGCGGCCCCTGATCGCGATGACCAGGTCGCCCTTGCGCATCTTGGCCGTGCCGGTCAGGCCCAGGCTGCCGGCCAGGCCCTGAAGCTCCGCCAGCTTCATGGTGCTGAGGCTGCCGGAGCGCTTGGGAGTCTCGCCGGTGCCGCTGGTGAGCGCGCTGGCGAGGTAAGTCGTGTTTGTCACGAAGGACCTTTCCCCTCGTATTCGGTCCACGCAGAGTGCCGGACCGGGGATGTGGATGTCGGCGAACCCTGACTGGAGGAAACGCTGACGTGTGGGAGACCACTGAGCCGGCGTGATGACGCCGCGTGCATCCAAGCGACGCACCTGCAAAGTGATTTGTTGCACCTGCGGCAATCTCCTCGATCAGACATGATCGCCGGTAACGACCGGGGTGCAGCGCCAATATAACACCGTTCGCTGACGTTTGGCACGTGGTCCCACCGCCGGCGAGCCTGCCCGGGTCAGTTCGAAGGCCTCTCGCGGCTGGTCGAGAGCCTCTCGAGGCTGGCACCCGTGGCTGGTATGCCGGGCTCGAGCACCCGCCATACCGACCGGTCACCGACGGCGCGAGCGTCCGCAACCTGCCCGGCAGTGCTGAGAACGAGCACGCTTGGCCCCGCCCCGGAGATCACTGCAGCGTGGCCCTGGCCGCGAAGATCGTCCAGCAGGGCCATCGACTCCGGGAAGGCCGGCCGTCGCTGTTCCTGATGGAGCCACTCGCGGGTCGCCGCAAGCAGAAGGTCGGGGCGCCGGGTGACCGCCTCGACGAGCAGGCCGGCCCGGGCGGAGTTACGCGCGGCAGTCGCATGCGGCACCTGGGCGGGCAGGACCGCCCGCGCGCTCGCCGTGGACAGCATGGCGGCCGGGAGAAAGACCAGCGGTATGACGCCGGGGTTCACCTCCAGCCGGATGGTGCGGATCTGCCCCGGGTCGAGGTCGTCGGTCCAGGACAAGGTCATCCCACCGAACACGCTGGCGGAGGAGTTGTCCGGGTGGCCCTCCAGAGCCGCGGCCAGGTTGTTCGTGAACTGGCGGTCAAAACCGCCACCGGGGTGCTGTCGCCCGCTGGCGATGTCTGAGAGTCCCTGTGCGGCAACGACTCCGGCCACGATCGAGGTCGCGGACGACCCGACGCCCCGGCAGTGCGGGACGGCGTTGCGACAGCTCAGGTGAAGGCCGGCCGGGGGTCGCACCCCCAGCCCCTGCCAGGCGGCCAGGATCGAGCGATGAATCAGGTTGAGCTGGTCGCGGGGCACCTCACCGGCGCCCTCTCCCTCGACGTCGATGCGAAGGCCGGGCTCCGCGGTCACCCTCACCAGGCACTCGTCCCAGATGCCCAGTGCCAGCCCGATGGAGTCGAAACCCGGGCCGATGTTGGCGCTGCTGGCCGGGACCCGCACGCGGACGGCTGACCCCGCGACCAGACGGACGGGACTGTCGGGTCTGGGAGGACCGCCGAGACTGGCGGGACCGGCGGGACTGGCGGGACTGATCGACTCGGCCACGGCCGTCAACCACCGAGCCCGAGCGCCGTGGCCGCGGTGAAAGCGTCGACCGGCACCCTGGTCGGGGCGACCTCGACCCCCTGGGCGTCCTTGAGCGCCCAGGCCGGGTCCTTGAGCCCGTGACCGGTCACCGTGCACACGATCCGCGCGCCGGGCGGGACCAGCCCCGCGGCGTGTGCAGCCAGCAGTCCGGCCACGCTCGCGGCAGAGGCCGGCTCGACGAAGATGCCCTCCCTCGAGGACAGGAGCCGGTGCGCTGCCAGGATCTGCGCATCGGAGACGGCGTTGATCAGGCCGCCGGAGTCGTCCCGCGCCTCCTCGGCCTGACGCCACGAGGCGGGGTTGCCGATCCGGATGGCGGTGGCAATGGTCTCGGGATGGTCGACCGGGTGGCCCAGCACGATCGGCGCCGCCCCCTCGGCCTGGAAGCCCCACATCCTGGGCAGCTTGGTGGCGGGGCCGGGTTGTGAGCTGTCGCGGTGGTACTCGCGATAGCCACGCCAGTACGCCGTGATGTTGCCGGCGTTTCCGACCGGCAGGCAGTGGATGTCCGGCGCATCGCCCAGCACGTCGACGATCTCGAAGGAGGCGGTCTTCTGGCCCTCGATCCGGGCCGGGTTGACCGAGTTGACCAGCTCGACCGGATAGGCCTCGGCCAGCTTGCGAGCCAGGGTCAGGCAGTCGTCGAAGTTGCCGTCGACCTGCAGCAGCGTGGCACCGTGCGCGATGGCCTGGCTGAGCTTGCCCATCGCGATCTTGCCGTCCGGCACGAGCACGCCACAGGTCATCCCTGCTTTGGTCGCGTAGGCGGCCGCGGAGGCGCTGGTGTTGCCGGTCGAGGCGCAGATCACCGCCTGGGCACCGTGTTTGGCCGCCACCGATATCGCGGTGGTCATCCCGCGGTCCTTGAACGAGCCCGTCGGGTTGACGCCCTCGTACTTGACGAAGACCTCCGCGCCCACCAGCGCCGAGAGGTGGGCCGCGGGGATCAGCGGGGTCCCGCCCTCCCCCAGCGTCACGATCGGCGCGCCGGCCAGCGAAGGCAGCCGGTCGGCATACTCGCGGATCACTCCGCGCCAGAGGTGAGGCGTCGTGTGGGTCATTGTCATTCGCCTTCTACGCGCATCACCGAGGTGACGCCGCGGACGGTGGACAGGGCGGCCAGCGCATCGACCGTGGCGGCGAGGGCGGCGTCAGAGGCTGAGTGGGTGACCACGACCAGGCTGGCGCGAGTCTGGTCCGGGTCCTGCGGATCGCGCGCGAGAGGTTGCTGCCGCACGGTTTCGATGGACACGCCATGCTCGGCGAAGGCCAGGGCGACCTGGGCGAGCACGCCCGGGCGGTCAGCCACGTCCAACCTGATGTGATAGCGGGTCTGGGCCTGGCCCATCTCCAGGATCGGCAGGTCCTGGTAGGTCGACTCCCCCGGCCCGAGCCCGCCGACGACCTTGTGCCGGGCCACCGCGACGACATCGCCGAGGATGGCTGAGGCGGTCGGGTCGCCGCCGGCGCCCTGGCCGTAGAACATCAGCGAGCCCGCCGACTCGGCCTCGACGAAGACCGCGTTGAAGGCCTCGCGGACGCCCGCCAGCGGGTGGGTGCGCGGGATCATCGCGGGATGCACGCGCACCGAGATGCCGCCCCCGGCGTGGCCGCCGTCCTGCGCCGGATGGTCCTTGATGCGCTCGCAGATGGCCAACAGCTTGACGACACAGTCCATCTCGCTCGCGGCGTGGATGTCCGCGGCGCTGACCTCGGTGATGCCCTCGCGATACACGTCCCTGGCTGCGACCCGGGTGTGGAACGCCAGCGAGGCCAGGATCGCGGCCTTGGCTGCGGCGTCGAAGCCCTCGACGTCCGCGGTGGGGTCCGCCTCGGCGTAGCCCAGGGCCTGCGCCTGCTCGACGGCGTCGGCAAAACCAGCGCCGGTCGTGTCCATCTTGTCCAGCACGTAGTTCGTGGTGCCGTTGACGATGCCCAGGATGCGGTGCACGTCATCGCCGACCAGCGACTCACGCAGGGGGCGCAGCAGCGGGATGGCGCCGGCCACCGAGGCCTCGTAGTACAGGTCGACGTTGCGGTCCTGAGCCGCCTGGTAGAGGCGCGGCCCGTCCTCGGCGAGCAGCGCCTTGTTGGCCGTCACGACGCTGGCGCCGTGCTCCATCGCCGAGAGGATGAGGGTGCGGGCCGGCTCGATGCCACCGATGACCTCGATGACGACGTCGGCCCGGGTGACCAGCCCTGCCGCGTCCTGGGTGAACAGTGAGGCGTCGACGCCGGTCTCGGACCGGTCCTTGTCCGGCCGGCGGACCGCGACCCCGACGATCTCCAGCGGCCGGCCGATGCGCGCCCTCAGATCCCCGGCGTTCTCGGTCAGCAGCCGGGCAACGGCTGAGCCGACGACGCCGCACCCGAGCAGCGCGACCCGCAGCGGCTGGGCCTGCAGCTGCGCCGGCGACTGTGTGACGGTCCGGTCGGTTTCACTCACGATCGCTCCCTCGGTCCGGTTCGGTCCGGACGCTCCTGTTCATCCTGCCGTGGTCCACCCTGTGAAAGCCGTTCGTTCCGCCATGCGGTCAGCGGTGTTGCCTGTCCCGTCACTCGAGGTCCAGGGCCAGGAGGTCCTCGATCGTCTCGCGTCGCACGATGGCACGCGCGACACCACCGGCAACGGCGATCACCGGCGGGCGGGGCACGTGGTTGTACTGGCTGGACAGGCTCCGGCAGTAGGCCCCCGTGACCGGAATGGCCAGCAGGTCCCCGGCCCGCACGTCAGCAGGCAGGAACTCGTCCTTGACCAGGATATCGCCGCTCTCACAGTGCTTGCCGACGACCCGTGCCAGCGCCGCGGGTGCCTGGCTGACCCGTCCGGCGATGGTGCACGAGAAGTCCGCGTCGTACAGCGCCGGGCGGATGTTGTCGCTCATCCCGCCGTCGACGGCGACGTAGGTGCGCGAGGCGTCGCCGTCCAGCAGCACCTCCTTGACCGTCCCCACCTGGTAGAGCGTGAAGGTCGACGGCCCGGCGATGGCGCGGCCGGGCTCGACCGAGATCCTCGGGACCGGCACCCCCTCGGCGCGGCACTCGCGCCCGACGATCTGCGCCATGCCGGTGGCCAGGTCACGTGGCGACATCGGGTCGTGCTGGGTGGTGTACGCGATGCCGAAGCCGCCACCGAGGTCGAGCTCGGGCAGCCGGAGGCCGTATTCACGCTCCACCTTTAGATGCAGCCCGAGCACCCGGCGGGTGGCCACCTCGAAGCCGCTGGTGTCGAAGATCTGGCTGCCGATGTGCGAGTGCAGGCCCAGCAGGGACAGCTGTTCCGGGTGGCCCAGGATGGCGCGCACCGCCTCCGCCGCCTGCCCGCCGGCCAGGCTGAAGCCGAACTTCTGGTCCTCGTGGGCGGTGGCGATGTATTCGTGGGTGTGCGCCTCGACGCCGACGGTGACCCGCACCATGACGGGGGCGACGAGGCCGAGCCTGCGCGCAGCCGCGGCAACCCGCTCGATCTCTTCGAAGGAGTCGACCACGATGCGGCCGACCCCGTGACCCAGGGCGGCCTCGATCTCGGCAATGCTCTTGTTGTTGCCATGCATGCCGATCAGGTTGCCGGGCAGTCCTGCCCGGATCGCCACGGCGAGCTCACCCTCGGAGCAGACGTCCAGGCGCAGGCCCTCCGCAAGGATCCAGCGCGCCACCGCCGTGCACAGGAACGCCTTGCCGGCGTAGTAGACGTCGGCTCCCCCGCACAGATCCCGGAAGACCTCGTCGAAGGCCTGCCGGAACTCGCGGGCACGGGCCCGGAAGTCCTCCTCGTCGATGACGTATGCCGGGGTGCCGAACTCGCCGGCAATCGCGTGGACGTCAAGGCCCGCGACGGTCAGCGAACCCGCGTCCGAGCGCCTGACCGAGCGCGCCCACAGCGGCCGGACCAGGGCGTTGACATCCTGCGGAGGGGTCAGCCACGCAGGACCCCTGTGTCCCCGCTGGTCGCCCTCCCCATGCATTGCACCGGCCTCGTGCGCCCGCATCAGAGCCGCTCCGGGGCCGACACCCCGAGCAGGCCAAGGCCGTTGGCCAGAACGACCCGGGTGGCCTCGTTGAGCCAGAGCCTGGTGCGGTGCAGGTCGGTGACCTCCTCGTCGGCCTCGCGCGGGCGGACCCGGCAGTCGTCGTACCACTTGTGATAGCGGCCGGCGAGATCCTCCAGATAGCGCGGGACCCGGTGCGGCTCGCGCATCCTGGCCGCCTGGGCGACGATCCTGGGGAAGTCGCCGAGGATCGCCAGCAGCGCGGCCTCGGAGTCGTGGGTGAGCAACGAGGGGTCGAACCCGTCGGCGAGGTGCACACCGTCCTCACCGGCCAGGCGGGTGACGTTGCAGGTCCGGGCGTGGGCGTACTGCACGTAGTAGACCGGGTTCTCGTTGGTGTGCCTGCGAAGCAGGTCCAGGTCGATGTCGATCATGGAGTCGGTCGAGAACCGGGTCAGGGCGTAGCGCGCGGCATCGACTCCCACCGCCTCGACGAGGTCCTCGAGCACCACCACGGTCCCGGCCCGCTTGCTCATCCGCACCGGCTCGCCGTCCTGGATCAGGTTGACCATCTGGCCGATCAGGATCTCGAGGTTCTCGTGCGGGGTGTCGCCGAACGCCGCGCACATGGCCATCATCCGCGAGACGTAGCCGTGGTGATCGGCGCCCAGCATGATGAAGGCCAGGTCGAAGCCGCGCTCACGCTTGTTCAGGTAGTAGGCGAGGTCGCTGGAGATGTATGCCGGCTGGCCGTCGGACTTGATCACGACGCGATCCTTGTCGTCGCCGTAGTCGGTGGTGCGCAGCCAGAGTGCCCCGTCCTTCTCGTACATCACACCCAGCTCGGTCAGCCGAGCGATCGCCCGGTCGACGGCGCCGGACTCGTGCAGGGCGTTCTCATGGAAGAAGACGTCGAACTCGACACCGAAGTCGCGCATGGACGCCTTGATCTCGGTGAACATCAGGTCGACGCCCAGCACCCGGAAGCGTTCCTGCGCCTGCGGATCGGGCAGGTCCAGGATGCCCGGCTCGCTCTTCTTGACCGCGGTGGCGATGTCGTCGATGTAGACGCCGGCGTAGCCGTCCTCCGGGGCTGGCTCATGCCTGGCCGCGGCCAGCAGGGACCGGGCGAACCTGTCGATCTGGGCGCCGTTGTCGTTGAAGTAGTACTCGCGGGTGACGTCGGCGCCGGAGAACTCCAGGATGCGGGCCAGCGCGTCCCCCACCGCCGCCCAGCGGGTGCCGCCGAGGTGGATCGGCCCGGTCGGGTTGGCCGAGACGAACTCGAGGTTGATGACATGACCCGCCTCGGAGTCGTTGTGGCCGTAGGTCGCGCCGGTCTGCACGATCGTGCGTGCCAGCTCACCGGCCGAGGCGGCGTCCACGGTGATGTTGAGGAATCCGGGGCCCGCCACATCGACGGCCTTGACGCCCTCGACCGCGCCGAGGCGGGTAGCCAGACGCGTCGCGATCTCGCGTGGCGGCATACCAGCGCCCTTGGCCAGCTGCAGGGAGACGTTCGTGGACCAGTCGCCGTGCTCGCGGTTCCGGGGCCGCTCCACCCGCACGTCATCGGGCACGCTCACGGCGAGCTCGCCGGCGGCTACTGCTTCGGCGAGGGCATTGCGGATGGCGAGCGCGAGCTGTTCGGGAGTCACCTGGAGATTCTAGCGAGGGATACACCGGCGGCACTCCGGCCGCCACCTCGACGGGCACTCTGACGGGCACTCTGACGGGCGCTCAGACGTGGGTCAGATGTGGGGCGCTCAGAGGTGGCGATCGGACGGTGGCGATCAGACCGGGGCCTTGGGCGGGTGGCCACTGACCAGGGTCCCGATCTTGGTGACCAGATCATAGGGATCGAAGGGCTTGGCCACGAACTCGTCGACGGCGGCCCGCTCAGCCCTGGCGCGGTCCTGGTCCTGCGCTGATGCGGTGACCATCACGATCGGGATGTGCGCCAGCCTGGGATCGGCCCGGATTGCCGACACCATCCACCATCCGTCCCGCCGCGGCATCACGACGTCCACGGTGATGACGTCGGGCAGCGGCCGGGACATGTCCGTGAGGATCTCGAGTGCCTCCTCCCCGTCGATGGCCTCGACCACCTCGTAGCCCTCGATCTCGAGGTTGAGCCGGATCAGCCGCCGGATCTGCTCGGCGTCGTCGCAGACCAGCACGCGCCCGCTGCCACCACCCGGCGCACCATGTAGCTCATCCCCGGATCGGTCCTTCGAGCCATCGCCCGGCGGACCGCCGGGCGTCTGGTCACGCTCGCCGAAGCGGCCCGATTCCATGACCCTAAGCCTAGGCTGCTAATCTCGTCGACGCGTCAAACCACGGGGACAATTTCGACACCCGTGGCATTGGCCCCCGTAGCTCAGGGGATAGAGCGCCGCCCTCCGGAGGCGGAAGCGCAGGTTCGAATCCTGCCGGGGGCACCTGTACGAGGCGAACCTGCCCTGAGAACATGGTGCCGGCGTCGAGATGGCTTTCAGAGAGTCGTGTCCGAGACGGGCACCAGGCCCGCTACGAAATTCTGTGCAACGCCTCGCTCCACCGCGACGGCAACGGTAATATACTGGTCGTGTTCGCAACCGTCCACGACATCAGCAAACGGGTGCATGCCCAGAAAAATCTTGCCGAGCAGCACGCCAGGGAGCTCAAGCGGCTGGCGGGGCTCGAGCGCTCCCAACGTTTGACCGTGGGGCGTGAGCTCACGGTGATCGAGCTCACGAAGCAGACCAGGCAACTCAAGAAGCACGACCCGGGCGGCGGAGGTGAGCGGTGAGCAGCACTAAGGGTGCTCAGCAGGACGAGGCGGTGCGCTACCCGAACGCGCTGTCCAACATCACCGATGACAGCGACGGGGAACAGGACCAAGAGGGCGAGAGCCAGCGCGCCATCCTCAACATCCTCGAGGACCTCGACGACGAGAAGGCCCAGCTCGAATCCACCCAGAAGGCCCTCATCAACATGCTGGACGACCTCGATCTCGAGCGAAAAAAGGTCGACGCCAATAATATTGAGCTGCAGGAAGTCAACAAGGCCATGCGGAGCTTCATCGCCATCGCCGCGCACGACCTGCGCTCGCCGCTCGCCTCAATGGTGGGCTTCTCCTCGCTGCTGACAGAGAACTGGGCCAGCCTGTCCGAGGAGAAACGGCTGCAGTTCGTCAGCACCATCGACCGTCAGACCCACAAGCTGACCTGGCTCGTCAATGACCTGCTGACCTTGTCGAGCATTGAGGGCCGTGCGCTGAACACCCAGCCTGATCTGGTCGTGATGGCGGACGCCATCGCCCAGTGCCTCGCTGCGAGCAACACCGACCCATCAGACGTGTCGGTCTCCTGCTCGCCCAACCTGGTCGTCCGGGTCGACCCGGTACACCTCAGCAGAATGATCGACAACTACCTCCAGAACGCCTTCAAGTACGGCGCACCGCCGGTGCGAATCGAGGCGGCCGGGCGCGGCAACATGGTCGAGATCCGGGTGGTCGACCAGGGATCCGGGGTGCCGAGAGACTTTGAGTCCAAGCTCTTCGCCACGTTCGTCCGGGCCGACAACCCGAGCACCAGAAATCAGAAGGGCACCGGCCTGGGGCTGTCCATCGTGCGTGGGCTGGCCGAAGCCAACGACGGCCACGCTGAGTACGAGCGCAACTATCCCCACGGCTCCTGTTTCATTATCCTGCTACCTCAGGATGAAAGGTCACGCTCATGAAGGCCGTTCTCATCGTCGAGGACGACCCGGACATCCAGTCGCTGATAGCGACCATCTTCTCGATGGATCCCCGCTTCTCGGTGGCCGGACTGGCCGAGACAGCCGAAGACGCCTTGGAGATAGCGCGGCAGACCCAGCTCGACATCATTGTGCTCGATGACCGCCTGGCCGGAGCGCTCACCGGCGTCGAAGTCGTGCCGAACCTGAAGGCGGCCGCTCCCGGAGCGAAGATCATCCTGTTCACGGCCCATGCCGACGTCCAGGCCCGAGTGGTGAAGCAGCCCGACATTGACGCTTTCCTGCTTAAGACCGACACCGGTGAGCTCCTCCCCCGGGCGCAGCAGCTGACCAACATGCTGTCGCTGCTGTGAGTTGACCCGGCCTGCTCGTCAGACTCGAACTGGGAGGCGCCGATGACAAGTAGCGACCGGACACGCGGTGACCAGATACGCGGTGATATGACACACGGTGACCACGCAAATGATGACCAGATACGCGGTGATATGACACACGGTGACCACGCAAATGGCCACCGCGCGACAGGTGACGACCACGCGACAAGTGGAGACCACGCGACAAGTGAAGGCTCGATGGCGATGCAACACGATGACGCCGAGGCCACGCCGATGAAGATCCTCGTCGTCATCGAGGACGACCCTGACGTGCAGTTCCTGGTGAAAGCAGTCTTCTCCATGGATTCTCGCTTCACGGTCACCAACGTGGCAAAGACCGCTGAGGAGGCCCTTGAGACACCACCAACCTCAGAGTGCGGGATCATCGTGCTCGATCACGGCCTGGCCGGACCGCTGCCAGGCCTAGCCGCGGCGCCGATGCTCAAGGAGCTGGCGCCGGAGGCAAAGATCATCATGTTCACGGCTCACGCGGCGCTCCAGGTCCGCGCTGACACCGAGCCGGCCATCGATGCGTTCCTGCTCAAGACCGATCCGGAGCAGCTCTTGCCCCTGGCCCAGCACCTGCACG
Source organism: Dermatophilaceae bacterium (assembly GCA_014377705.1). Lineage (GTDB taxonomy): Bacteria > Actinomycetota > Actinomycetes > Actinomycetales > Dermatophilaceae > UBA4719. Next base: position 66 of record JACMPC010000053.1, on the reverse strand, counting down.
GCCTGAGCCCGCAGGCAAGCACCCGCTCGGCCTGAGCCCGCAGGCAAGCACCCGCTCGGCCTGAGC
>JACMPC010000052.1 GCA_014377705.1 Dermatophilaceae bacterium | reverse complement strand
AGTTGCCGCCAGCCCACCACCCAGACTCAAGATGGTCCGGCGGGACAGATTGTTGTGGGTGTGGCTCGGGCTCATGATCGCTCCTCTTGCTGGGCTGGGCACTGATGATGGACAGGGTGTGCACGGGTTCTCATGTTGGGGGCCGCATCCGGCTACGGGACGACATCGCGGTAGACGCGCAGGTAGTCGAACGCGGAGGTGGCACCGGCGCCACCGTGCGAGATGAGTCCGACTCGTACGTCGGCGGTGGCCGGAAGGGTCCATACGCCACCCTTGACCCAGGTGGTGCCGTTGCGACTGGTCCAGGCGCGAAGCTCGTGCTCACCGTTGCGCGGGTCGAGGTGATGGGTGATCCGCAGCCAGGTCGTGGCGGCCGGCGGCCCCGCGATCGTCCCGCCAAAGGCGAGCCGCCCGGCATACGGCATCTCCTTGCCGAACTCGGTCTGCCTGGTGTTGAAGATCGCCACGTGGGAGAGGCGGGTGAACAGGTCGTCGTTCACGTAGGCGACGAGGCCACCCTGCTGGAAGTTGCGCACGGAGTCGATGCCGAGGTCGATCCCGAGCTTGGTCTCGACGGTCCAGTCACCCGGCCCGGGGTCGCGGAGCAGAAGGCCCGCTGAGTTGCTGGATCCGGTCAGGTCGGCATTCTGGGTGGGCCAGCGCAACGCGCCCGCTGTCAGACGTGCTGCGTCGTCCTTGCGGACCCAGGTCCAACCGCCGGCAAGCGTCGGGCCGTCGAACTCGTCGCTGCGGGCACGGTCCAGCACGTTGGGCACCCGGTCCCTGACCAGCCGCAAAACAGGTTTAGCCGCCTTCACGATGCTCAGGTTGTCGACCCCCACCCCGCTTCCCGCCGCGAAGGCTCCTCCACTGCTGTCGGTACCGTTACCGCCAACAGCGCTGCGCAAGGTCACCGTGAGGTCAGCAAAAGGGTCACCGAGCCGGGACTGGCTGAGCTGCACCTGGGCGATCCCGGCTGCGATCTGAAGCGATGCAGAGTGCCATTGCCCGGGATCGAAGCTGGCCGGCAAGGGTGCCTGCGCTGAGCTGATGATCCGACCGAGTCGGGACTGACTCAGCCGCATGATGGCTGCGGCGGTATCGATGACGGCGTTCACACTGTCGCTCTGACCTGTCCTTGTCGTGAGACCGTATGCCGCGCCATCGGACTTCAGATCCGCCTCGACCCGGCTGCCCCCGGCCGCAGACGGGGCTGTCAATTCCCCCGCTCCGGTGGAACGGGCGAACCTCCCCGACTGGGGATGGAGGTCGAGCGTCCAGGCGGCCCCGCCCCGGAACCCTGCCGGGATGCCGGAAGCGAAGTCTGCGGCATACCGCCCAGAGGTCACTGGGGTGGTAGTTGGCCCATCGCTGGGTCCCGCGCCGGCCCGGACGGCGGGCCAGCCGTCGATCCAGTCCAGTCTGTCCAGCAGCATCGGCCGCTGGTTGATGCCGTCAGTTCCGTCCAGGTACGGTTTGGCCCGGTCGATGGCGTGGTAGACCATCCAGTCCTGGCCACTCAGATCGGTGGCGACGGCGTTGTGACCGGCACCCATCCACCGGTTGCCGTTCTGCGCCAGCACCGGAGTGCCGCCCGCTTGTGACGCTGTGAGTGGGACGCCCTCACGGTCGACATACGGACCGTCCGGGGTGCGGGAGCGACCGACCTGGACGCTGTAGCCCGTGGTGGGGCCGGCGCAGCAGTTGGCCGTCGAAGCGAAGAGGTACCAGTACCCGTCTCGATGCACCGGGTAGGCGCCCTCGAACTTGTTGTCGATCGCGACCATCGTCGGGGTCCCGGTGGCGCTCTTGCCGTCAGCGCTGAGCCGGGTGACGTGGACGCCGCCGTAGTACGAGCCGTAGAACAGCCACTGGCTGCCGTCCGCATCGGAGACCACCGAAGGATCGAAGGTCCATCTGAAGTTGCCGTCGCCGACCACGCCGCCACGGCGTGGCCCCACGACGGGGCCACCGCTGTCTGTCCATGGACCCGCTGGGGACGCAGCGGTGGCCATGCCGATCGCATTGTCGTTGAGCTCGGTGGTCAGCGTGGTCTCGGTGACCACGTAGTACATCCGGTACTGGCCCTCGACGAACCGGACATCCGGCCCCCAGATGCTCGCGTTCGTCGCGGCCCAGCCTGGCAGCGTCAGCCCGGTGAACGCGTCCCCCACGTGTGACCAGGTGACGAGGTCATGCGATCGTGCGATCGGGATGCGGTGCGGTGTGCCTTCACCCTCGCGCAGCGGGTCCGACGTGCCGTAGGAGTACCACCACCCGTCCTTGCCCCGCAGCAACGAGGGGTCGGCGAACGTGTCGGCGAAGTCTTTGCTCACCGCGTTGGTGTACGTCGGCTGGGTGGCTCGAGCGGACTCGGTGCTCGCCCCGGCCGGGACTGCCAGCATCGCGAGGCTGGCGCAGATGACGCCGACGAGGAGGACTGTGGATCTACGACCTTGCATGTGAGTCTCCGCTGGTCGGGTTGGTCACGGTGGGTTGAAGCCGGATGGCGGTCCACGAGACGCAGGGGAGCAGGACGCGCACCTTCTTGCCGTCAGAGGTGGCGCCCTGGCCGGCACGGGGGACAACCCGGTCCGGGTGCTCCCGGGTGTTGGTCGCATACACGTCGTCGTCGTTGAGCGTGATGTGATCGACGACATGGAGGTCACCGTGCCGGTCCTCGATGGCCCGCAGGTCGACCTCGAGCGGAAGAGACCCGGTCGTTGCCCGATTCACCGCGAGTATGACGACCTCGCCGGTTTCTGCGTCGTAGGTCGCCGTCGCGTCCAGCGCCGGCACGTCACCGTAGGCGTCCGTGTGGATGCGAGGACCCGATGGCTCGACCCGCAGGACCTGACCGCGGGCCATTCGTGCGGTGATGGCGAACGGGTAGAAGATGGTCTGCCGCCAGGACGCGCCACCGGGATCGGTGCGGATGGGGGCGATGATGTTGACCAGCTGGGCCAGGCAGGCAATCCCCACCCGGTCGGCGTGGCGCAGCAGGGTGATCATCAGGCTGCCCACGACCACCGCGTCGGCGACGTTGAACTCGTCCTCGATCAGCTCGCGCGCGAAGGTCCACTCGAGGTTCTGCTGACCGACGAAACGCTTTTGATACCAGACGTTCCACTCGTCGAACGAGAGCTTGAGCTTCTTCTTGCTGCGCACCTTCGCGCCGACGTGGTCAGCGGTGGCCACCACCGCACCGATGAACCGGTCCATGTCCGAGGAGGAGGCCAGGAAGCTGGCCAGGTCCCCGGCGCTCTCCTCGTAGTAGTCGTGCAGCGAGATGTAGTCGACGTGCTCGTAGGCCTGCTCGAGCACCTCGGCCTCCCAGGTGCCGAACGTCTCGATGCTGCTGTTCGAGCTGCCGACAGCCACGAGCTCGATGGTGGGGTCGACCATCCGCATCGCCTTGGCCGTCTCGGCGGCGAGGCGGCCGTACTCATGGGGTGTCTTCTGTCCCATCTGCCACGGGCCGTCGAGCTCGTTGCCCAGGCACCAGAGCTTGATGTCGTGCGGCTTTTTGGCGCCGTGCTCCCGGCGAAGGTCCGAGAGGTAGGTGCCCGCAGGATGGTTGCAGTACTCGATCAGGTCGACGGCTGACTGGACACCGCGGGTCCCGAGGTTCACCGCCATCATCGGCTCGACACCGACGTCTCGGGCCCAGCCCATGAACTCGTTCACCCCGACGTCGTTGGGCTCGATTCCCCGCCATGCGAGGTCCAGCCTCGTGGGCCGCGCGGCCCTGGGTCCGACTCCGTCCTCCCACCGGTAGCTGGAGACGAAGTTGCCGCCCGGGTAGCGCACGAGGCTGACACCGAGCTCACGGGTCAGATCCTGGACGTCGCGCCGGAATCCGGCAGCGTCGGCCGAGGGATGCTCCGGCTCGTAGATCCCGGTGTAGACGCACCGTCCCATGTGCTCGACGAACGAGCCGAAGAGACGTCGGTCGACCTGTCCGATGACGAAGGAGGGGTCGAGCGAGAAGCCGGCGAGCGCCAAGTCCTCTGCTGCTTTGCTCACGCTGACTCTTCTCTGAGGAGGTGGGCATAGTTCTACACGCAATTTACAACGATGTAAAGAACGAGCCCGATTGAAGCTCGCGCTGCATCCAGCCTCCACGACGCGTTAGCCTTTGGCTCATGCGGCAGAAATCGAGCAGGGTGAGCATGCTCGAGGTCGCAACCCTGGCGGGGGTGTCCGTCAAGACCGTCTCCAACGTCGTAAATCATTACGTGCATGTCTCGACGGCGACCCGAGTGCGGGTGCAGAGTGCGCTGGACGAGCTCGGATACCGTCCGAACCTGTCCGCCAGGAGCCTGCGCGGGGGACAGTCCGGCCTCATCGCCCTGGCCCTGCCCGAGCTTGACTTCCCGTACTTCGCAGAGCTGGCACGATATATCGTGCAAGCGGCCGAGGCCCATGGCTGGACAGTGTTGATAGATCAGACCGACGGCCGTGCGGAGCGCGAGAAGCTTGTCATGGACGGTATCCGGGACCAGCTCATCGACGGCGTCATCTTCAGCCCGCTGGTGACCGGCGCACGGGAGCTGGCCGCCCGACGGGACACCACTCCCATGGTCCTGCTCGGAGAGCGCGTCCATCACGGCACGATGGACCATGTGGGCATCGACAACGTCGCGGCCGCCCAGACCGTGGTGGCGCACCTGGCCACCCTCGGGCACACCCGGATCGCCGCCATCGGTGAACAGCGACACCGCCGTGGAGAGACGGCGCGGCTGCGCTTGCAGGGATACCTGGCAGGGCTCGAGAACGCTGGACTGCCCTTCGATCCGACCCTGGTCATGGCCGCGGCGAGCTATCACCGGGCCGACGGGGCCGCCGCAATGACCGAGCTGCTGGCCCTGGGTGACCCGCCCGACGCGGTCTTCTGTTTCAACGACATGCTGGCCATCGGCGCCCTGCGGACGTTGCGTGACCGTGGTGTCCGGGTGCCTGAGGACGTTGCCGTAGTGGGCTTCGACGACATCGAGGAGAGCAGCTACAGCGCTCCGGGTCTCACCACCATCCGCCCCGACAAGGCGCGCATCGCCAGCACCTCCATCGCCCTGCTCGCGGCACGCCTGGACGGTGGAGGCGGTCCCTCGCGAGACGTCACGGAGCGGTTCGACCTGGTGGTCCGGCGCAGTACAGCGTCGCCCTCTTAGCCATACTCTGCAAAACGCCCGACCTGATGGTGTTCAGCGGACATCATGGATGGAGGGACTTGTTCCCGGCTGTGCCGGCACCTGAGGCGCACATCCGGTGGGGGCCTCGTCATGGCATAGCCGTGGCATAGCCGTGGCCTAGTCGAGTCCGTCTGCGGCGATCTTCTCGGCGTCGGTCATAAGGTCGGGTTCGAAGTGGCGGTGGCCCT
>JACMPC010000051.1 GCA_014377705.1 Dermatophilaceae bacterium | reverse complement strand
CTGGTCGACCAACAGGGGCGGGGCGCTCTGACCCTCGCCGCGGTCGCCAAACGGACCGGGGTGGCAACGCCTTCTCTCTACAAGCACGTCAGCAGCCTGGAATCGTTGCGGCAGAAGGTATCTGCGCGAGTGACAGGCGAACTGGCTCACGTGCTGACGACCGCCGTCGCCGGTCGGTCAGGGCAGGACGCGCTTCGTTGGGTGGCCCACGCCTACCGCGACTACGCCCTGGCACACCCGGGCCGCTACTCCATGACCCAGCACGTGCCCGATGCCCAGGACCCCGAACACCTGGCCGCCGGTGAACAAGCCGTAAACGTCATGGTCGCCGCACTGCGTGGATATGGGCTGGACGGCGACGACGCGATCGACGCCACGAGGGTGACGCGCAGCGCGTTGCACGGCTTCGTCAGCCTGCAGGTCGACGACGGCTTCGGCCTGCCGCAGGACGTCGGACGCTCATTCGAAAGGCTCATCTCGGCGCTCCACGTGAGCCTGAGCAACTGGGACCAGGTCGCTCGATGATTCGCGGGGCGAATCTAGGCATAGCTTTCCTGCTCGAGCTCGCAGTCCTCTTCGCCGTTGGCTACTGGGGATTCAGGCTGTCACTGGGTATGCCCTTGCGACTTGTGGCTGGCCTCGCTCCGCCGCTGCTGATGGCCGTTCTTTGGGGACTTCTCGCGGCGCCGAGGGCATCCTTCCCACTTCACGCAGTGGCCGATGTGGCGTTCCGGATCGCCTGGTTCGGCGTCGGGGCCCTGGCCTTCTGGGCCGCCGGGCGCCCCATCGCTGCGCTCGTTCTGACCGGGGTCTTTGCCGCCAACGCACTGATGCTGGGCGCTTTATGACGAGATCTAACGGTGCAGTATGGCTGCGGCTTCAACTTAACCGCAGTTCCCCGGCTTCATTGCAATGACGTTCGATACCTGTCAAGACACTGATGTCAACCTAGGTTGGCAAGGCGATGGTCGGAGACTGACGTCTGAATCGACGAACAGTTGTCCTCTCCCACTGGGTGGGAGACGTCGGCACTCGCGAACTGATGCCGTCAGAGTTCGCCCCCACAGCCAGGTGTGGGTCTGCCCGATGTGCGGCACGTATGCGCCTCGCGGTCGTCAAGCCCGCGGCACGGGCGTCTGTGGGCCGTGGTGAACGAGCTCTCACGTCTACCCGGTCAAGTGCTGTAGGCGGAACGGTCACCGGAGCAGCCCGCCACGTCAGGGTGTTCCGTCGCCGCCGTCCCGCAGAGTATTCCCAAACGAAGTTCCGATCAGCGCCCGGCCGAGCTTAGAACCCCGGCCAACATGGACCCGTAGACGTTTCGCTTCTGGGATGCCGTACCGGCTTCACGCGGGGGTGGCCAGCAACCGCTCGAGGTTGGGTGTGGGGCGCCCGGTGTGGCGCATCGCCTCTCGCAGGTCCACGGCGAGTGCGTGCATCTCCTCGGTGGCGGCTCGGCTGTGTGCGCCGAACCACAGCTCCCCTCTGGGGCCGTTGAGCACCCGCCGCCAGTAGGCGATGACGAGAACCGTCGGCAGGCGGTAGAGGGCGCGCAGGTTCGTGGGATCTCGTCGTTCCCGGCCGCGTGCAGCGCGGTGAACGCCTCACGGGTGGCGAGCACCATCAGCCGCATGGTGGCTGGGTCGGCGGCCAGTCTGGGCGCGTCGATGCCGACCCGGTATAGGGCGAACGCGATGGGCATCACGAATGCGGCGCTTGTGGCGGAACACTGCAGTGTGCGGGCTTGGCTTGCCACACCTATCCCAGCGCTGACCCCAGTGCCGGGGCTGGTGGAGCGAGCACACTGTCGGACTCCACTACAGCCGGGTACAACCTCCGGCTGCAACCCACCAAGACCGTGGAGAAGTCCGCGGCGGTCACCCAGACCTCGATGCCGAATCCCGCCTGCTGGTGCCCGGGCAGCAACGGATTGCCCCCGCCAGGTAGCCGAAGTTGTACTGGGAGGTGGGAGCTGGTAGACGGCTGCCACAACCTCTCCTTGTGTTGGGCCCCGTGGAGAGCTCTTTCCTGGTTCCATGGGGGAGACAGGCCGGCCGCCAGCGTCGGGTGATGCAATAGCCGAGGTGGCTCATCATCATCGAGGGGAAGACATGATGACCGTGTTGTGGCTTGGCTCAGTACAAGTTGGAGCTGCCGGCCCAACTGCGACTCCTAATCCGAGTCTCACTCCGACCTCCCCGTCCACGTCAGCATCCACTCAGGTGGCAGCGGCAGCCCAGAGCACGCTGAACTGGGGCCAGACGTTGACCGCGTTGCTGATCATGGGGTTCGTGCTGCTCGCTGCCGGTGCTTTGGTGATCTGGGCTCGTCAGCAAGCGGGAACTCGAGCAGCCGGAGGCTCCGGGGCCGCTGAGACCATCGGTATCGGTTCAGCCCCGTTCGAGGCGGGTGCCAGTGTTGTGCGCAGCTGGATCGCGATCAGCCTGGTCATTGGCCTCCTGCTTTTCTGCGCGCTGACTTTCGCCGTCCAGGACCCGACCCTGCGCAGCACTCTCATCGGTGGTCTCACGGCGAGCGTTGGCTCAGCGATTGCTTTCTACTTCTCAACGAAGTCCGCAGAGCAGGCCCGACAAGACCTCGTCAACACCATCGTGGGAAGCGAAGTCGTCCCCGACCTGCATGGAATGAGCGAGGCAACAGCCGCCAGTACCCTGGGCAAGACATCCCTGAAGTTGGAGATCAACCCGCCCGGATCCAAAGACCCGACCGCGATTGTGGCCGCCCAGAACCCAGCCAGAGGCGTGTCTGCCCTCAAAGGGTCCTCAGTCCACGTCCAAATAGCTCTGCCTTTGGTCGCAGACGAGCTGTTACGGCGACCGGGCAACATCTAACCGACACCTAAGGCTGCGGCGGTCGCTTGGTCGGTTGTCCAGCAGTGAGCGGGTCGGGCGGGCGGGGTGGGAGGGGGCGGTAGAGGCTGGTGCGGGTGAAACCGCTCTTGGTGACGATCTGCGCGATGGTGTGTCCGGTGTCGCGTAGGTGGGTGGCGTGGGCGAGCTTGTCCGCGTCAACGACGCTGGGCCGGCCGATGCGCCGGCCTTTGGCGGTGGCGGCAGTGCGGGCACCGGCGGCCCGCTGGAGGCTGTAGGTGCGTTCCGTCTGGGCGAACAGTGCGAGCAGGACGACGGCCAGTTGCACCATCGGGTCGGCGGGGTTGGAGGAGTCGACCTTGATGGGGTCGGCGAGGTTGCGGATCCCGACGCCGCGGGCGGCGAGGTCGTGGATCAGGTTCCCAGTATCGGGACGACGTGGGAACTGCCAGTCGTCACCGGTCGTTTTCGTGCAGTGGACAACCCCCTTGCGCGGCGACTGCCGCGGGTGCGCGCCGTTGTCGTCAGCGCGACTTTGGTTATGTCTCTGGCCGCCTGCCAGGGCAGCCCGGGGGCGGTGGTCCGTCCCGGTCCGCCCGCGGCCGCCCCTAAGGCGGTCAGCCGTGAGGCCCAACAGATCACCCGGTCCCTGCCGGAACCTGTGGCGACGTGTACGAATGCGCCGGCGGGTTGGAGCGCGCGAGAGCAGGGTCGCTCGGGGGTGGGCGACGCGCCGACACAGCAGGTCCCGGGTCTGGGTGATGTGGTCGGCTACCTGGACTCCCCCACCGCGGTATGCGGCCAGCGGCTGTCGGTTCACCTGTCCAGCACCGTCGGCCCCACCCGGGTACGCCTTCGCGCGCTGAGGATCGGCGACTACCAGGGCCGGGGTTCCAGGCTGGTCTGGCAGTCGGGTGCAGTCACTGCCCGCCAACAGCATGAGGTCGAGCCCGCCGGTCCGGACCGGGTCATCACGGAGCGCTGGCCCGTCGCCACCACCATCGCTGTGGACGTCAGCTGGCCGCCGGGCATGTATCTCATCGAGATCGCGCCGCTGGCAGGCGGCCAGCCGTCATTCATCCCCCTGGTCGTGCGCACCTCAGGCGCGCACTCGCCATACCTCGTGGTCGCCAGCGACCTGACCTGGCTGGCGTACAACAGATATGGTGGCCGCAGCCTCTACTTCGGCCCGGGCAGCAACCACACGCAGAGCGTGGCCAACCGCTCCTACGTGGCTTCAACCGATCGCCCCGTGGACGCCAGCGGCCAGAGGACGGTGTTCAAAATGACCCTCCCGCTGGTCAGGTTCCTGGCCAGGCACGGCATCTCGTACGACATCACCACGGACAGCTCACTGGACGCCACCCCCGCCCAGCTGGTGGGTCAGACGACGGTGCTGATTGATGGCCACAGCGAGTACTGGACCAAGCGGATGTATGACGCCGCGGTGCAGGCACGCGACGGCGGGACGAACTTTGCGTTCCTCGGCGCCAACGAGATCTACTGGCAGGGCCGGATCGAACGGGACGCCCGGGAGCGACCCACAGCCCTGACCGTCTACCGGCAGGCAGGCCTCGACCGGCTCGCCAGGGCCGACCCCGCCACCACCACCGTGCAGTGGCGCCATGCCCCGCTGCTGCGCGACCCGGCCGCCCTCGTCGGCGTGGGCATGTCCGTGGTCGGCGTCCATGGCGCCTACGTGGTGAACACCGCGCCGGCGTGGCTGCTGGCCGGCACGAACCTGCACAAGGGCTCGGTCCTGGACCTGGCTTTCGGCAACGAGGTCGACGCCCAGGAACCTCCGGGCCCGCATTCTCCGGCCAACCTGCAGGTCATCCTGCACGGCACGGCCATGGCCGCCGGCCGGACCAAGCCGTCCCTGGTCACGGCGGCCTACTACAACGCGCCAAGCGGGGCCGGGGTCTTCGCCGCCGGGACAACCTACTGGCTGTGCGAACTCGACTCGACCTGCCCGGGGGGGCCCACGCCGCGCGCCACCAGCGGCGCCCTCGAGCAGATCACCCTCAACCTGCTCAGGGCCTTCGCCGTCCCCCGCGCGGGCCGGCTGCACCCCAGCGCGGCCACCCCGTACGAGTCCCCGGCCTGGCTGGCCAAGCGGCTGCCCGTGGGTGGCGCCGCCACCGGCGAAGGCCAGTAACTCAGCAGATCCGTGCTTCGCCGCGGCCGCCGACAACTGCGAACAGCACGAACACGGTCTGCGTGCGTTCCCAAGCAGACCACATCCGGCCCGATCTCCACGCGATGTCGGCCGCACCGCGCCCAGTCGGGCGCGTCCATGACAACTGTTCGACCATGGCTTACGGGAGCGCGAGTGCAGTTCGGTCGCTGCTCCTCACGGTCAGGGGAAAGCGTTTAGTCGGGAGGCGAGCCAGTCCAGGCCGGGGCCCATTTCCTGGGACCATGACCCGAAGTTGTGGCCACCGGCAGGCAGGATCATCGTGTGCACGTGCGTTGGCGAGCGAACAAGTGAGAGGAACCGTTGCGTGTCACGGTAGCCGTCTGGTCCTCGCTCTGTCAGTGAGGCAGCCACAAAAAGGGATACCGGCGGGGCCGGCAGGTGCGCCATTCTCCACTCAAGGTCGTTGAGGTGGCGCAGCATCGGTGAGTCGCCCCACAAGTCACCGGTGCTGCGGTCGCGCACCGCGTGGAAATAGCCTGACAGTGCCACCGCGGCGGGAATCACGTCCGAATGCAGCATGGCGATCTTGACGGCACAGTACCCACCGGTCGAGTAGCCCATCGCCCCCCAGCCCGTGGATCGCACCCGGAACGAGCGTGAAATCGCTGCGGGCACGTCCTGGGCGAAGTAGGTGAGTGCCTGCGGTCCGTCGGGAACGTCGGTGCACTCGGTGTCGCGCGGGAAGGTCACTGCGGGCCGTTGCATCACCAGCACCATTGGCCCAGCGCGATGCCTGCGCATTTCGGCCAGGAGATGTTGTGGGTACTTCATCGTGTTCAGCAGCCCCTGCTCACTGCCTGGGTAGCCGCCGAACACCTCGACTGCCGGGAAGATGCGGTGTGCCTGGGCGGTTTGGAAGTACTGAGGTGGCAGCCACACGGTGGCCGTCCCGCTCAAAGCTGATCGGGCGCCCCGGATGCGCACTGCGACCACCCGGCCACGGGTGCGCCATTGCGAGGGCGAAGACCATCCCGGATCACGAAGAACGCGCACCGCTGCTTCGTCCGAGCGCAGAGCGGTTCTGTCACCAACAGGCGGTGGCTTGCCAGCGCCGGGCGTGCTGGCAGCTGAGCCGGCGATTTCGGACCATGAGGCGTAGAAATTGCCGTAGTCGTTTACTACCGCGGCGACCAGCATCACGGCGGCCAGCTGGCAGCCAACGATCAACAGGACCCGTGTCACGACGCGCGTGAGCCGGGGACCCTTAACTCGCAACCAACAGAAGTAGGTTGCTGCAGGCAGGCTCACCGCCAGGATCGAGAGCAGAACCACAAGCGGCTTCCCCAATAGGGCCATGTTTTCACCCCTCGGGACGTCGACTCCCGCTGCGACGACAGGCGGAAAACCAGCATAGGGCTCGAGACCCGCAGAGCGGACAAACCTGGGGTACTCGGCAGCCTGCCCGGCATCGGTGTGAACGCCGCGACGAGCCGTCGAGTTCAAGGTGCCGGTAATGGATCGACCTCCGGGCTGAACGCGCACTTCGGCAGGTCCCCCGGGTGGCCAGCCGGGCGGCCTCGACACCCGGACGGGCTTCGACCAGGAGTTCCAGGCGGCCCACCTGCGCGGGCTATGGCCGAGCTGGCGCTGCTCCGCGACTTCTTCGGCGGCCCGGGGATCCGGGCGGTCGACATCCACGCCCGCCGGTTCCGCAGCTCCCGCGGCGACATCATCGGGGGGGCCTGGAGGCCGCGCGGAGGGTGGCCGGGCAACCCCCTCCCCTCGTCTTACGGTTGCACCGGCCAACCCGTCAGACGATCCCTACTCGCCTACGATCACTGACCCTTGGAACTAGTCATCTAGGAAGCCGAGCGCCATCATTGCCGCCATGGTCGAGATTTTGAGTGTGGCTCCTGAGCAGTCAATGGATATGCGGCTCGTCAACAACGCCTGCGACCTGATCAGCCGTGCGTACGAGATTGCGGAGGTCGGCCTGTGGCGGCCTGGGCTTTTTCGGACCACGGTGGAGGACACGGCTCAGGCGATCGCCGATGGCGAGATGGTCTTCGCGCTTCTCGGCCGCCAATTGGTCGGCGCTGTACGCACGCGTCTGATGGGCGAAGGCCGGGGATGGTTCGGTGCGCTTTCGGTGGATCCGGCGCTCGGAGGGCGGGGCATCGGTGGGAAGTTGGTCTTGTTCGTCGAGCAAAGTGCTGCGACGGCCGGTTGCGTCACTGTGCAGCTCGAAGTGCTGGTTCCGCAGTCACCGCACACGCACACAAACCGTCTTGCTGTCTGGTACGAGAACCTGGGCTATCGCGAGATCAGCCGAAGCGACCTCGCTGCCGCCGAGCCGTCCCTCGCTCCCTACATGACCGGGCCGTGCGACCTATCAGTCCGGCACAAGTGGATCGAGCCATCGCCTATCCCAGACGGAGAGACTCGAGGGCACCCCTAGACGATGCACGAGATGCTCGGCGGATTGCTAGCGCAGCAAAGTTGTACTTGCACGAGGCAACCGATGGCCCTTGGCGACTCATCGGCAGGGCCGTAAGACGTCCTGGCCAGACGAACACGTTGTGAAGGTGATGAAGCACGCGGTCGGTCACGCCGCTGAGGTGGGCGAGACGTACACAGCGATAGTGCGATAGTTCTTGTCCAGCTCCTCACTCAACGTCCCGAGCAGGTTCCACGGCGCGACCTTCCCGGCCGCCCTGAGCATCGGCCTGCTCGACGTCGTCCGCAACGCGGCCCCCGTCAACCCTGACCAGTGCGCCCCGCCGGACGACCCGCGGACCCAGCTCCCCGACGGGCTGCTGCGGATCGAGGTCCTCGACGGCGGGACCGAGGCCACAGCCCGGTTCGGCTGGTCGTACGCCAACGGCTCGGACGCGGTCGCGGCGATCGTCGCGGGCACCACCGTCACCCTGGCCCCATCGCGCTCGGTGACCTTCCAGCCCAGTGACCTCGTCGAGGTGAGCACCCTGGCGCGCCGCGAGGACCGGGTCGACCACGGACCGCCGTTCACCGTCGCCACGGTGACCCCCAGGCCGGCGGCGACCTCGTCACCCTCGGTGCCGCGAGTGCGCTTACCGGGAACCCGCCCGGGACCTGCCTGCGCCGCTGGGACGGCCAGGTCGTCGGAGCCGCTGCGCCGGTGACCCTGACCCTTGCCGGGAACGACACCGGCATCGCCTTCACCGCCGGCGCCGGCACCTGCGAGGTCGGCGACTGGTGGGGCGTGCGGGTCCGCGGAAGCGCCGCGGATGCGGTCGAGACGCTGACGGCCGCCCCGCCGGACGGCATTCGGCACGCCTTTGCCCCCCTCGCCGTCGTCGACATCGGCAAAGGGGCGGTGCTCACCGACTGCCGCCCGACGTTCCCGTCGCTGGCTGAGCTGGCGAACAACAGCACCTGCACGGTGACGGCCTTCCCCGGCGACGACCTGCAGGCCAAGCTCGACCTGCTCCCCGCGACCGGGGGCGGGCTCTGCCTGGCGGCGGGCTGCTTCGGCCTCACCCCGCCGCTGAATGTCTTTGGGAAGCCGAGGGTCGTCATCACCGGCGTCGGCCCGGCCACCGTGCTGGCCACCACGAACAGCGAGGCCGCGCTCGTTGCCACCGGCTGCGACGACATCGAGGTGACCCACCTGCGGGTCGAGACGGCCATCCCCGAGGGCGTGGCCTCACCGCCGGGCGACCCGGGGCTCATGGGTGGCCTGTCCTTCCTCGGCGGCGACGGCATCCGCGTGCACGACGTCGAGGTACACGTGCCCGACAGCGTAGGGAAGAGCCAGTTGGCGATCTACGTCGCTCCCGATGTCAGCGCGGGCGACCCCGGCATGGTCGAGATCTGCGGCAACCGACTCGAGGTCGGCGACCAGCAGGTGGGGATCCTCGTCGCCTCGGCCGCCTCCACACGGATCAGTGACAACCGGGTCAGCCTGGCAGCGGCGGGGTCGGTGTTCCGGCCGAACCGGCTGGTGGCCCGGCAGTTGGGTGCGTTCGTCGCCAGCCACATCCTGGCCGCCAAGGCCCAGCCGGCCCCAGGTCCTGCTCCCGGTCCCGGTCCCGCGCCGGCGCCTGCCGGGCCGGCCGCCGCCGGAAGTCTCATCTTCCGCAACAGGCCGGGCCCGGGCGGTCAGCCTCGCGAACGGGGTCAACCTGTCCATCGGCGGGAGCAGCGAGATCCGGCGGGTGATCAGCGACTTCGCCAAGAACACGTCGGCGACCCGGCTGGCGAGGGAACGGTCCTCGGGGGTCGCCATCGCACGCTACGTGGCCGCGAGTGCGACCGAGCCGCACCAGGGGGCGATAGGCGCGGCGAGTGCGGGCTTCATCGCGGCGGCTGTGCGCAATGCGCGCTCGATGGCTCAGGGGATCGTCGTCGGCGGCTCCCGGGCACCGCTCGTCCGGACGGCAACCTCGTCCATGGCGCCGTCGGTTTAACCTTTGACAAGCGTCGGTTTTAACCCTTGACAAGCGTCGGTTTCAAACTGGAGGTTGCCATGGGTGTTCCCAACGGATGGAGACCACGCATGCCAGACACGAACGATCTTTACCGGAGCCTTGATGCCGACGAGATCGAGGCCCTCGGACCGATGCCGACTGACGAGGGCGAAAGCCCCACCACCGACCGTGACAGCCGCACCCCGGGCTTCACCGCCGAGGTCCACTCCCCAGGGATCGTCCAACAGTCGTCGGCTTCTGCCGACGACGACCCGTTCCCGCCGCCCCGCAGCCTGACCACGGAGGACTGACATGGCTGTCTACGTGCGGAACGACGGCAACCCCCGCATCTACTTCGCCCTCGCGTATCACTACCCGAACTGTCCTGACGGTGAGAACTGGGCGAAGAAGGGCTGGTGGCAGATCCCTGCGGGCGGCACCGTCACTGTGCGCGGCGGCGCCTCCAACGGAGCCAAGTACTTTTGGTACGCCGAGACCGACACCGGGCTTCAGTGGGCGGGTGACCTGTTCACCTGGCTGCCCACGAATGCGTTCGACTGCTGTTGGCCGACATCGAGCACGAACGCCTCTCTGCGGGGGATGCGACGGCTTGACGTGCCTCAATCGAGCGTGAACCAAACCCTCGTGCTCCGCTGACCAGCTCCACGAAGGACCGGCCTCTCATGCGCTGGTCAGCGTCGAGCTGCCCAAGTGCGACTTCCCGGCAGCGCCGTGCTGGACGAACCCGGTGCCGAACTCATGTCAGCAGCAATGTGCTCCCAGGCTCATCGAGATGACAATTGAGTCTCGACAGACGAACGCCATCCGGCCACGCTGAGGTGGGAATAGCCCACCACGGGAAGGTGCCCGCACAGGTGTGATCTACGGGGCTGAGCCCGGTCGCCCGTCTTCGCAAGCCCGATCGGTGACCGGGACCCATCCCATTGTGGGCGGCTTCGTCGCCTCTGTCGCCGCGCAAGAATCGGCGTGGTGATATGCCGACGTCTCAGCTGCCTGGATCGTGTTCTGGACGTCCAAAATGCAGGCTGTGGTGTCGAATCTGGCGGTGGCCAGCCGGGGTCGATCGTGGTGGTCAGCCTGAGCGTTACCTCTAGGCCAGTGCTGGATGCATGACGGGCGCACACCGCAGCGTGATCGGAGTCGGGTTGTTCAGGTTGTCCTTGACCGGGCAGCGCGTCTCGGCGATGCGCAGGATCTCGTCGATCTCCTCAGCACTTGCGTCCGAGTCGATCTCGGCCGTGAGGGCAATCGCGCTAAAGCCCGGGCGTTCTTCCGTGGGCGACCCCATGAGCCGGGAAGGGTCGAGGTCGCCCTCGACGGTAAGGCGTAGGCCGCGGATGTTCACGTTGCGTTCGGCGGCGACCATGTGCACGACGACGTTGATGCAGCCGGCCAAGCTGGAGAGCACGAGCTCGACGGGGTTAGGGCCAGCATTGGTACCGCCGAGGGATTCCGGCTCATCGATGGCGAACGAAAAATCGCGGACCGACATCATGAGTTTGCTGGGTGACTCGGAGTTCCCCGTGACAATGAACTTCAACGTCTTGGCAGCCATGCGTCCTTCTCCCTTGCAACTGCCGACAGCGCCCATACGCGCCGTGGCGCACCCAGCATGGGGCAAGGCTGACTCGATCAACGGGACGTTCGTTCCTCGTTCTGGCTGACCAGCGCACGGGCAGCCGCTTCCCGTACGCAACCGGCTGTCACCGCCGAAAACGTGGCAAACGTCACGCGTGATCCACTGATTCAAACCCGAGCGCGAGGGGCTCCTGCACCCACAGTGACCAGCTGCTCCGGGATGGCGCCAAAGCCCATCCGGGTGTCCCGCAGGAGGATCCGGCTACGGGACGACCAAGGGTGGCGATGAATGGCGCTGTAACGTGCCCCGCTGGCCGTTCCGCTACAGGGACGGTGGGAACTACCGGATATGCCGATGAGCGTGCCCTTTCAGTGTTGCGGCACTCAACTCAATCCGTGGCGCTCAGGAGCCCGGCAGGACGTCCTTGACCGCGTCGACCACCTTAGCTATCGCGGGCCGGTCGTCACCGCCACTGGCCCAGACCGGGTTCTGCGGCAAGGGCCCATCGGGTCGGCGTCCTCATGCCCGTCGCGGGCGGAGCGAGGGGCGGAAGGCCTCGTCCAGTCCCACGAGCCGGTGTCCCTCTGGCAGTAGCATCTCGTGAAAGTCGACGTCCCCTGCGACCATGTCGTGGTGGAGACTCTCAACCAGCGCCTCTACCGTGGGCCGGGGCACGTCGATGAGGCTCCCGACCAAGGTGCCGACGAGCGCTGTCGGTAACGACGGCACTTCGACCTGCAGGCGTGTGAGCCCCGCGTGCGAGGTGTAGGCGTCGAGTAGCGCGCCGTAGCGCATCTGGTCGGGGCTGCCCACGCCGAAGTGACGCGAGGGGCCGGCGTACTGGAGCGCGCCGACCAGCGCCTCGAGCGCATCGTCGAGAGCGATCGGCTGCACCATGGAATTCATCCACGTCGGCAAGGTGTGCACGGGCATCCGCTCGCTGACCTGACGGATGATCTCGAACGACGTGGACCCGCTGCCCAGAAGCACGGCCGCGCGCAAGACGACCACGGTCGCGGGTACGCCGCTGAGGATCCGCTCGACCTCCCGGCGGGACTTGATGTGTTTGGAGAGCTCCGCGTCGGCGACGTCCGGCACGAGCCCGGAGAAATACACGATACGGTCGACATTCTGGGCACGCACGCCGTCTGCGAAGTTGGCGGCTGCCTTGCGGTCGGTCTCGGCGAAGTCGTTGCCGCCCATCCCGTGGATCCGGTAGTACACCGCCGGGTGGCGTCTCCACCTTCCCGTTCCCGATCATGGGAGGCGCGTGGGCCGCACACATCGACCTGGTCACCGACTTACCGTCGCGTGGCGACACGGTGATCGGCAACGACGTCTGGATCGGTGGAGACGCCACGATCATGCCCGGAGTTCACATCGGTCACGGGGCGATTGTCTCGACCGGATCGGTGGTTACCAAAGACGTGCCGGACTACGCCATCGTTGGCGGGAACCCCGCAACACACATCAGAGATCGCTTCACCCAGGATG
>JACMPC010000050.1 GCA_014377705.1 Dermatophilaceae bacterium | reverse complement strand
TCGGGCCTGTTCGGGGCGGTTCTCGGCCTGGGACTGTCCGAGGCCGCCTACATGTCCGAGATCGCCCGGGCCGGCATCCTGTCCGTCGACAAGCGCCAGGCGGAGGCGGCCGAGGCGCTGGGCATGAGCAGCGGCAAGTCCATGCTCCGCATCGTCCTCCCCCAGGCCATGCGGGTCATCGTCCCGCCGACCGGCAACGAGACGATCGCCATGGTCAAGGACACGTCACTGCTGATCGCTCTCCCGCTGAGCACCGAGCTCTTCTTCCAGCTCTCTGCCATCGGCTCCCGGACGTACAAGGTCTTCCCGGCTGCCGTGGCTGCCTCGCTCTGGTACCTGGTCATCACCAGCATCCTGATGGTCGGCCAGTACTACCTGGAACGGCACTTCGGCCGTGGTTTTGGGCAGAAGAAGCCCAAGAACAAGCGGTTCGCCCGTGCCGGCGGGATGGGTGGTGCCTGATGTCTGAGGCAACCAGCGGCGCGAAGGTGACCGATCGCGATACCGGCATGCCCCTGGTGCACGCCGTCAACGTGATGAAGTCCTTCCACGACAACCAGGTCCTCAAGGGCATCGACCTCGACGTGCACAAGGGCCAGGTGATCTGCCTGCTCGGCCCCTCGGGCTCCGGCAAGACCACCTTCCTGCGCTGCATCAACCAGCTCGAGACCATCGACGGCGGCCGCATCTGGGTCGACGGCGACCTGATGGGCTACGAGGACCGGGCAGGCACCCTGCACCGCCTCAACAACAAGGAGATCGCGGCGCAACGTCGCGGGATCGGCATGGTCTTCCAGCGGTTCAACCTGTTTCCGCACAAGACCACGCTCGAGAACATCATGGAAGCGCCGATGCAGGTCAAGGGCGAGAAGAAGGCTCAGGCTCGCGAGCGCGCGATCGCCCTGCTGGAGCGAGTCGGTCTGGCGGACAAACCTGCGGCCTATCCCTCACAGCTCTCAGGAGGGCAGCAACAACGGGTCGCCATCGCCCGTGCCATGGCGATGCAGCCCAAGCTGATGCTCTTCGACGAGCCCACGTCAGCCCTCGACCCCGAGCTCGTCGGTGAAGTTCTGGCCGTCATGCGAGAGCTGGCGAGCGACGGCACCACCATGATCGTGGTGACCCACGAGATGAGCTTCGCCCGCGAGGTGGCCGATCACGTGGTCTTCATGGACGGCGGGGTGGTCGTCGAGCAGGGCGACCCCAGGTCGGTCATCAACAACCCGCAACATGCCCGCACCAGGTCATTCCTGAGCAGAGTGCAGGCTGAGCCCCACGCGGTCGAGGACGTCCCCGCCACACCGGAGGAAGCCATCATCGCCGTCGATGGCCCGCGACCCGCAGGAGAGCGGTCCGTCCCGGTCAAGCACCGTCCCGAGGAGGATGTATGACACCGCGAAAGCTCGGATTCGCCCTGGTCCGGGGACGCTCGATGGAGCCCACCCTCCATGAGGGGGACCGGCTCCTGGTGCTGTATGGCGCCCGCCCCCGCCCGGGGAAGCTCGCCATCGTCCGGCTGCCGAACGACTCCAAAGGCGAACCGCGCCCGCTCGCGGTCAAGCGGCTCTCCCGTCCCGACCCTGAGGGTGGCGACGGCTGGTGGGTCGAGCGGGACAACCCCCGGGAGGGCCTCGACTCCTGGACGGTTGGCGCCATCCCGGCTGCCGGCATACGGGCCCGGGTGCTTCTGCGGATGCCGAACCGGCTTCACATGCCGGTCCCCGCTCGCCTACGCTGACTGATGTCGGTAGGTTCGTCGCCGTACCCTGCACGCCTTTCGAAGGGATCACCACATGTTCACACCTTTGTTCGCCGCCCCGGTTCAGGTCAGCGCCCACTGCGACCTGCCCTGTGGCATCTATGACCCGGCCCAGGCCAAGATCGAGGCCGAGTCGGTCAAGGCCTGCATGGTCAAGGCGGCCGCCTCCGACGACGCCGACTTCAAGGCTCGCGCGCTGACCATCAAGGAGGAGCGCTCCGACCTGGTCAAGCACCACCTCTGGGTGCTGTGGACCGACTACTTCAAGGCCCCGCACTTCGCGGCCTACCCGCAGCTGAACACCCTGTTCAACGAGGCCACCAAGCTCGCGGGTGCCGGTGGCACCAAGGCCTCGTGGGACCCGGCGGTCGCCGACCAGCTGCTCGCCAAGATCGACGAGATCGCCGTGATCTTCTGGGACACCAAGAAGGCTGCCTGAGCCTTATAGGCCTCTGACCCGCGGAAACGCAGTTTCGGCGCCGCTACTGTCCGTCTACTGTCCGGATTATTTCCGGATCATGCTCTAGAACGGACAGAGCGGCGTCGAGCACGTTCCGGGTCCGATCCTCATCTCCGGGCCACATGTGGGCGTAGGTGCGTAGCGTGATGACGGCGGAAGCATGGCCCAGAAACGTCTGCACCTGCTTGACCGAAGCACCCCCGGAGATCAGTGCCGAGGCTGCGAAGTGCCGGAACGAGTGCGAGGTCACCTCGACGCCCGCCGCGGTCCGTGCGTCCGTCAGCAACCGCTCGTAGATGTTGCGAACAGTGCCAGGAGGCATCCTGCGGCAGCTCTTCGGTCGCGTCGACGACTCCAGACGGGCCGGATCGCGCCGCTGAAGTCCAAGGCGTCTCGCGGCATATCACCCAGCCGGGGCAGGATGTGCACGCGCAGCGCGTTGTCGACGATGCGGGCCGTGCTCGCAGCGGAGACCTGAATGCGTTCCCAGCGTGTGGCGTAGGTCCGCAGTGTCTCCTTGCCCGAAGCCGGATCGGTCCATTCACCGCGAATCAGGTCGGCCGTCTGCTGGTCGAGCCAGCTCTGGGCGTCCTTCTTGAGAGCGAACAGCTTGGCGTGTTCCTTGCGGTCCTCCCCGACGTACCGCGCCTGCCACCTCTGGCCGGTCCGCTGGTCGCCCTCTTGGGTGGTCCACCGCACCGTGCGCCTGTGGATGCTAGCCATAGGACATCCTCACCATCTTGTGTGATGCGCGCCGCTCATCGCGGCGCGAGCCCTGACCGAGAAGCCACGGCACCTATTCATGCCCGTCGGAGCACCTCGGGACGACATGCCTGTCCAGATTACGACTGCTCAAGCACCAGTGGGTCCGTTGCTCTGGCCGTGTAGCCAGGCGTTGACCTCGCTGCGCCAGTAGTGGGCAACGCCTAGATTTCGTCTCGTCATCATGGGGCTGGAACGTCCCCTGATTCGTACCCCCAGGCGCGTGCCCCTGAGGGGGCACGTTGGTCTTTGCGCAGGTCAGGTCACGTACCCCCGAAAGTTGTGGACACTCCTTGCCAAGGGCCGTTCCGAGGTTTTTCGGGTGACCAGACCCGCGGAGGTACGTTCCGAAACGTTGCCGATCCCCGCTCGGCTGGTGACTGCGCCAATCGATGTGCAACGCGCAGGTGTTCACTTTTTGTGCGTGTTCAGGTATTCCGAACGTCGCCTGAGAGGTCGCCGCGATCCACGATCGCCTGGCTGCTGACATGTAAAAAAGATTGCAGGACTTTTGCATGTTTCGGGGACCTGTCAAG
>JACMPC010000049.1 GCA_014377705.1 Dermatophilaceae bacterium | reverse complement strand
GTCGTCACAATGCGTCAGCTGCTCGAGAGCGGCGTCCACTTCGGGCACCAGACCCGTCGCTGGAACCCCAAGATGAAGCGCTTCATCATGACCGAGCGCAACGGCATCTACATCATTGACCTGCAGCAGTCGCTGACCTACATCAACGACGCCTACGAGTTCATCAAGGAGACGGTTGCCCACGGCGGCACCATCCTGTTCGTCGGCACCAAGAAGCAGGCCCAGGAGCCCATCGCCGAGCAGGCGACCCGCGTCGGTATGCCGTACGTCACCTACCGCTGGCTCGGTGGCATGCTCACCAACTTCCAGACGGTCAGCAAGCGCCTGTCCCGGCTGAAGGAGCTCGAAGAGGTCGACTTCACCGATGTTGCCGGCTCCGGCCGGACCAAGAAGGAGCTCCTCGTGATGAAGCGCGAGAAGGTCAAGCTGGAGAAGACCCTGGGCGGCATCCGGGACATGACCAAGATTCCTTCGGCCGTGTGGATCGTCGACACCAAGAAGGAGCACCTCGCTGTTACCGAGGCGCGCAAGCTCAAGCTCCCGGTCATCGCGATCCTGGACACGAACTGCGACCCCGACGAGGTCGACTACAAGATCCCGGGCAACGACGACGCGATCCGCTCCGTCACCCTGCTCACCCGCGTGGTTGCCGACGCGGTCGCCGCCGGTCTGATCGCCCGCGCCGCGGCGGGGGGCGGCGGCGAGGCCGCCGTAGACGGCGCTGTCGCTGTTGACGAGCCGATGGCCGAGTGGGAGCGAGAGCCCCTGGCCGGCGCTGCCGCTGCTGAAGCGGCTGGCGCTGCTCCTGCTGCTGACGCTGCTGCTGACGCTGCTGCTGACGCTGCTGCTGACGCTGACGTTGCTCTCGCGGTTCTGGACACGGAGTCGCCGGCCGTT
Source organism: Dermatophilaceae bacterium (assembly GCA_014377705.1). Taxonomy (GTDB): domain Bacteria; phylum Actinomycetota; class Actinomycetes; order Actinomycetales; family Dermatophilaceae; genus UBA4719. The sequence continues at coordinate 10,875 of JACMPC010000049.1, read as the reverse complement.
CCTGCCGCCGAGGCTGACGCTGCTCCCGCGGTTGAGGCCGACGCTGCTCCTGCGGCTGACGCCGACCCTGCAACCGATGCGACCGAGGCACCTGCGGCCAAGGCCTGAGCACTCCAGCTGAACCCCTCAACGAGTCAGCGCGCCGGGGCCGACCATGTGTGTGGTCGCACCCGGCGCGTACTCACGAAAGAGAGCGATAACGATGGCGAAATACACCGCTGCTGACATCAAGGCGCTTCGCGAGTCGAGCGGCGCCGGCATGATGGACGTCAAAAGGGCCTTGGACGAGGCTGACGGCGACCACGGCAAGGCGACCGAGATACTGCGGGTGAAAGGACTCAAGGGCGTGACCAAGCGAGAGGGTCGCTCGGCCACCAACGGCCTCGTGGCAGCCCGGGCCGGCGACGGCGTGGGCACCCTGGTCGAGGTCAACTGCGAGACCGACTTCGTCGCCAAGGGTGCGAAGTTCATCGCCCTCGCCGAGAAGGTGCTGGCACAGGCGGTCGCTGTCGGCGCCACCAACGCCGATGAGCTTCTCGCCAGCGACCTGGATGGCACAACGGTCAAGGAGATGCTGGACGACGCCAACGCGACGATCGGCGAGAAGATCGAGGTTCGCCGGGTGGCGCGCCTCGAGGCCTCGTACGTCGTCTCCTACCTGCACAAGACCAGCCCAGACCTCCCCGCCCAGATCGGTGTGCTCATGGCCACCGAGGGCGGCAACGAGGTGACGGCCCGTGACATCGCGATGCACGTCGCGGCGTTCAGCCCGTCAGTCCTGTTCCGTGACCAGATCGATGCCGACACCGTGGCGAACGAGCGTCGGGTCGCCGAGGCCACCGCCCGGGAAGAGGGCAAGCCGGAGGCGGCCATGCCCAAGATCATCGAAGGCCGGCTCAACGGCTTCTTCAAGGAGAACGTCCTTCTCGAGCAGCCGTTCGCCAAGGACGCCAAGAAGACCGTTGCCAAGGTCCTGCAGGAGTCTGGCGCGACAGCCAAGGGCTTCGTGCGGTTCCGCGTCGGATCCTGACCGCCGCAGACCTCGGTGGTGGATCAGTGCCGTGACGCTCTGAGCGCGCGCGGCACCGATCCACCCGGTACTGATCCACCCGGCACTGATCCACCCGGCACCGGTCCACCGTGCTGTTCTACGGGCTGAAAGCCTTGTGGAAGACTCACCCGACAGAAGCACTGGTTGACTGCCCTGGGAGGCCGCATGACCACCGAAGCCGCACACCCGACCTACAAGCGGGTGCTGCTCAAGCTCTCCGGGGAGGCTTTCGGGGGTGGCAAGGTCGGGCTGGACCCGGATGTGGTGCGGGGGATCGCTGAACAGATCGCTGATGCGGCCAGCTCTGGCGTCCAGGTGGCGGTGGTCATGGGTGGTGGCAACTTCTTCCGGGGGGCCGAGCTGCAGCGCCGGGGGATGGACCGCGCTCGCGCCGACTACATGGGCATGCTCGGGATCGTGATGAACTGCCTGGCGCTGCAGGACTTCCTGGAGAGCGCCGGGGTGGCCACCCGCGTGCAGACGGCGATCACCATGGGTCAGATCGCCGAGCCGTACATCCCCCTGCGGGCGATACGGCACCTCGAGAAGGGCCGGGTCGTCATCTTCGGTGCGGGCTTCGGACTGCCGTTCTTCTCCACCGACACCGTGGCGGCCCAGCGTGCCCTCGAGATCCAGTGCGAGGTCGTCCTGATGAGCAAGAACGGGGTGGACGGCGTCTACAGCACCGACCCGCGACGGGACCCGGCAGCGGTGAAGCTGGAGCGTGTCTCGTACGAGGAGGCGCTGTTCAAGGGCCTTCGGGTCGTCGACGCCGCGGCGTTCGCCCTGTGCTCGGAGAACAAGCTTCCGATGATCGTCTTCGGGATGGAGGGCGAGGGCAACATCGCCAGCGCCATCCGGGGTGAGAAGATCGGCACACTCGTTACCGCGGATGAGGAGTCCTGATGATCGAAGAGACCATGCTCGAGGCCGAGTCAAAGATGGAGAAGGCCATCGAGGTGGCCAAGGAGGATTTCGCGACCATCCGCACGGGACGTGCCAATGCCGCGATGTTCAACAAGCTCACGGTGGAGTACTACGGTTCGCGGACCCCCTTGCAACAGCTGGCGTCCTTCCAGACTCCGGAGGCCCGGACGATCCTGATCACGCCCTTCGACAAGTCGGCGATGGCCGAGATCGAGCGGACACTGCGTGACTCGGACCTGGGGATCAACCCCAACAGTGACGGCACCGTCATCCGGGTCAACCTGCCGCAGCTGACCGAGGAGCGTCGTCGGGAGTACATCAAGCTCGCGCGCACCAAGGCCGAGGACGCCAAGGTGTCCATCCGTAACATCCGGCGCAAGGCCAAGGAAGAGATCGACCACCTCGTCAAGGACGGCGACATCGGCGAGGACGAGGGCGCACGGGCCGAGAAAGAGCTTGAGATCTTCACCAGGAAGCACGTAGAGAACGTCGACACCATCCTCAAGGTCAAGGAAGGCGAGCTCCTCGAGGTCTGAGGCAACAAGCTCACCAGCGTATGACGACACCAGAGTCCCGCCGCAGCGATCGCCACTCCCCGGGCGGTGCTTTCCCGAAGGATCGGCACACCTGGGGAGGCGCCTCCGCAGCGAATCGGCACGCCCCGGGCGGCGCCTCCGCGAAGAAGAAGCCGGGTCGCGCCGGGCGCGACCTCCCCGTTGCCTTCGGGGTCGGGGTGACCCTGGGACTCGTGGTCCTGGCGAGCCTGCTCATCCGCAAGGAGATCTTTCTCGGGGTCGTGGTCGTGGCCATCTGCTGCGCCGTCTGGGAGCTGCGCGACGGGCTTGCCCGGGGCCGGATCAACGTGCCGCTGGTGCCCGGCATGGTCGGTGCCATCGCCATGCTCGCCGGGTCCTTCGTCGGTGGTGGTCAGGTGCTGGCGGTCTGCTTCGGGCTGACCTGCATCTCGATCCTGCTCTGGTGCCTGTCCGACGGGCCGCACGGTTCGATGCCGAATATCGCCGGCGGCATCTTCGTGGCCGCCTACGTGCCGTTGCTCGCCTCGTTCTCCAGCCTGATGCTCGCGGCGCCGGACGGTGCGCGACGCGTCATCGTGTTCATAGGAGTCACGATCTGCAGCGATATCGGCGGTTTCGCCGTGGGTGTCGTGGCCGGCCGACATCCGATGGCCCCGTCGGTCAGCCCCAAGAAGTCCTGGGAGGGCGCTGCGGGCTCGGTCGTCACCTGCATGATCGCCGGCGTCGCCACCGTCATGCTCCTGCTGGGGGGACCGTGGTGGGCGGGGGCCATCCTCGGTCTGTCGATGGCCGTCACGGCCACGGTCGGTGACCTGACCGAGTCCACCATCAAGCGTGACCTCGGAGTCAAGGACATGGGAGCCATCCTGCCGGGTCACGGCGGGTTCATGGACCGGCTGGACTCGCTACTACTGTCCGCTCCGGTTGCCTGGGGCATCCTGACCCTGCTGGTTCCCGTCGTAGCCTGAGAGCCGCCGGTGTTGTCCGCCTCTGCCCACCCCTGAGAGAATGGGTCTGATGTCTGACCTCGACCCCGCCTCCACGCCCCCACCCACGCCCACGCCCACGCCCAAGACCACGGACTCGGACCGCACGGACACGGTCAGCACGGCGGCCAGCCCCGCGACGGCGGACCTTCCTTCGCCGTCGGGACGGCGCCCCCGGCCCGGGGAGCTGAACTTCACGGCACCCCGCGGCGGCAAGCCTCCGCAGCACCTCGCCGACCTCGACCCTGCCGGGCGCAAGGCCGCAGTCGAGGCACTGGGGCACAAGGGGTTCAGGGCCAAGCAGCTGTCGACGCACTACTTCGAGCGGCTGGTGGAGTCTCCCGAGGATATGACCGACCTGCCCAAGGCAATCCGCGACGAGCTGGTGGCCGGGTTGTTGCCCCCGCTCCTCACGCCGGTCCGGACCCTGACAGCAGACAGGGGCACGACGATCAAGTCGGTGTACCGGCTGCACGATGGCGCTCTGGTCGAGAGCGTGCTCATGCGCTACCCCAGACGAGTCACCATCTGCATCTCCAGCCAGGCCGGCTGCGGCATGAACTGCCCGTTCTGCGCCACCGGGCAGGAGGGTCTGACCCGCAACATGTCGACCGCCGAGATGGTCGAGCAGATAGTCCTGGCAGCTCGCTTGCTTCGTCGCGGCGACGTGGCCGGTGGCGCCGAGGTGTCCCCGCTGCGGGTCAGTAACGTCGTCTTCATGGGAATGGGCGAGGCGCTGGCCAACTACAACGCGGCAATCGGTGCCATTCGCCGGATCACCGACCCGGCGCCCGACGGACTGGGCATGTCGGCGCGAGGCATCACCATGTCCACCGTGGGGCTGGTCCCGGCCATGGACAAGCTCACCGCGGAGGGTATCCCGGTCACGCTGGCGCTGTCGCTGCACGCCCCCGACGACAAGCTGCGCAACGAGCTGGTGCCGATCAACACCCGGTGGTCGGTCGATGAGGCGATCGACGCGGCCTACCGCTACTTCGAGGCGACCGGACGCCGGGTCAGCATCGAGTACGCGCTGATCCGGGGCATGAACGACCAGGGCTGGCGGGCGGACCTGCTGGGCACCAAGCTGAACGCCCGCGGCAAGGGCTGGGTGCACGTCAACCCGATCCCGCTGAACCCGACGCCCGGCTCCAAATGGACGGCGTCGGACCCTGGTGTCCAGCGTGAGTTCGTACAGCGGCTGCGCGCCTTTGGTGTGCCGACCACCGTGCGGGACACCCGGGGCTCGGACATCGACGGTGCCTGCGGTCAGCTGGCGGCGGCCACCGCCTGACCCGCATCTGAGTCTGGTGTTCGGCCGTTCGCCGCACCAGCGCGCCACTTCGTCGCATCGTTGTCCATTCCTGGTGGCCTGATCGCCCGCACCGGACGATGATGCCGCTATGACCAACGGCAGCTACGCACTGGCCCATGCCCGCAGCATCGACGACCCGGAAGGCTTCTGGGAAGAGGCCGCCCGGGGGATCGACTGGATCGTCCAGCCCACCCAGGTGCTGGACGACTCCCGACCGCCGTTCTACCGCTGGTTCAGGGGCGGCCGGCTCAATACCTGCTACAACGCGCTGGACCGGCACGTGATCGCCGGCCGGGGAGACCAGCCGGCGCTGCACTACGACAGCCCCGTCACCGGGACGGCCCGCACCCTGACGTATGCCGAGCTGCTGGACCAGGTGTCCCGGTTCGGGGGCGCGCTGCGGGGGCTCGGGGTGGACAAGGGTGACCGGGTGGTCATCTACATGCCGATGGTTCCCGAGGCCGTGGTGGCGATGCTGGCCTGCGCCCGGATCGGCGCGGTGCACTCGGTGGTCTTCGGCGGGTTCGCGCCCGGCGAGCTGGCGGCCCGGATCGAGGATGCCGAGCCGAAGGTGGTGGTCAGCGCCTCCTGCGGGATCGAGCCCACCCGCGTGATCGAGTACAAACCGCTGCTGGATGCCGCCATCGAGCGGTCCTCCCACAAGCCGGACTACTGCGTGGTGCTGCAGCGCGAGCAGGCCGTGGCCCCGATGGGCGAGCGCGACCTAGACTGGTCCGAGCTGATGAGTCCGAGCAGGATGACAGTGTCGGAGTGTGTCGCCGTCGAGGCGACGGACCCGCTGTACATCCTCTACACCTCGGGGACCACCGGCCGCCCCAAGGGCATCGTGCGCGACAACGGCGGGCACGCCGTGGCGCTGCACTGGTCGATGAGCAACATCTACGGGCTGGCTCCGGGTGAGGTCTTCTGGGCGGCCAGTGACGTCGGCTGGGTGGTCGGCCACTCCTACATCGTGTATGCGCCGTTGCTGGCGGGGTGCACGACGGTGCTGTACGAAGGCAAGCCGGTGGGCACCCCCGACGCCGGGGCGCTGTGGCGGGTAGCCGAGCAGTATGGCGTCGCCGCGCTGTTCACCGCCCCCACCGCGATCCGCGCGGTCAAGAAGGAGGACCCCGACGGCAAGCTCATCGCGGCCTACGACCTCTCGAAGCTGCGCACCCTCTTCCTGGCGGGGGAGCGGCTCGACCCGGACACCTACGAGTGGGCGGGCAAGAGCCTCGGCATCCCGGTGATCGACAACTGGTGGCAGACCGAGACCGGCTGGCCGATCGCCTCCAACTGCATCGGGCTGGAACGTCTCGACATCAAGCCCGGCTCACCGTCCGTGCCGGTTCCCGGCTATGACGTCCGGGTGCTGGACGAGCACGGTCGGGCGGTTGGGGCCGGGGTGGAAGGCGCCATCTGCATCAAGCTGCCGATGCCGCCCGGTACTTTGCCCACCCTGTGGCGTGACGACGAGCGCTACCTCTCCGGGTACCTTGCCGCGCACGACGGCTACTACCTGACCGGAGACGGGGGCTACTTCGACGAGGACGGGTACCTGTACGTCATGGGTCGCACCGACGACGTGCTGAACGTGGCCGGGCACCGCCTGTCGACCGGGTCGCTGGAGGCGGCACTGGCCGGCCATCCCTGCGTGGCGGAGTGCGCCGTGATCGGGGTGGCCGACTCGCTGAAGGGTCAGGTGCCCCGCGCGCTGGTGGTTCTCAAGGCCGGTGTCGACGTCTCTGGCGAGGGCGCCGTGGAGGCGCTGCAGGCCGAGCTCGTCCAGCGGGTCCGCAACGAGGTCGGTGCCCTCGCGTCGCTGCATCTGGTCGACGTCGTGGTGGCTCTGCCCAAGACCCGCTCGGGCAAGATGCTGCGCAAGACCATGCGCCAGATCGCCGATGGCGGTGCCCCGGCGGTTCCCAGCACCATCGAGGATGCGTCGGTCCTGGATGCGCTGCGGCCGGTCCTGACCCGTGGCCAGGTCCCGGCGTCTGGTCCGAGCTAGAAGGCTGGCTGTTCCAGTCCCTGACCGACCTCGCGCCCGGTCAGGGACTGGGGCCGGTTCGTGGTCAGGATCTAGTGGCTGGTCAGGGCGGAGAGCACCGGGCCCAGCAGCGCGGGACGCCCGGTCAGGCGTTCCTCTCGGTCGGCGAGGGCGGGATGGAGGCGGTTCACGCGATGCAGGGCTACTCGGAGCTCCATTATCTGCACAGCTCCAGCGGGGCCGAGATCAACGTCGAGTCGATGCGAGAGGTCATCGAGGCCATCAGGGAGCAGACCGGGCGGATGCCCTTCGTCGTGGTCGACTACCTGCAGAAGGTCCGCGCCGCCGCGCCGTCGGGGGATCGTCGCCAGACGGCCCAGCTGTCTGAGGACGACCGGATCACTGAGGTGGTGGAGGGCCTCAAGGACATGGCCCTGGACCTGAAGCCCCCCGCCCTCGCCCTGGCCGCCGTTGACAAGAGCGGCCTCGCCGTTGCCACCAGGACCAGGGTCCAGGACCTGTGCAGGTCCTCGGCTCTCGCCCACGAGACCGACATCGTGCTCATCCTCAACAACAAGTTCGATGTCGTTGCCCGCCATCACCTGATGTACAACACGAGCAACGCCGAGCAGTTCCACCACTGGGTGGTCATGAGTGTTGAGAAGAACCGCAACGGCGTGGACAACGTCGACCTCGGGTACCGGAAGCGTTTCGAGCACAGCATGTTCGACGCCGAGGGCGGCCGGGTCCAGGAGGAGCTGATCGACGACCGGGTCTTCGTCGACTAGATCCGGCAAGGAGTCTGCGCCGATGACTGGCGTAGGTGGGCCTTCTGCGACGCCGCCGACGCCGCAACATCGCGGGACCAGGACCGCGACGGGCAGAATTCAAGGACACTGGACAGGTGACCTCACCTCGCAGCATCGCCATCCTGGGCTCGACCGGATCGATCGGCACCCAGGCCATCGAGGTCGTGTCAGCCAGTCCCGGCCGGTTCCAGGTGGTCTCGATCAGCGCCGGCGGCGGCAACCTCGACCTCCTGGCCCGCCAGGCGGTCGCCCTCGGGGTCCAGGCGGTCGGGGTCGCTCGTGGTGAGCATGACGTCGTCGCCGCGGCGATCCGTCAGGTGGCCCGGGAGGCGGGGCGAGCAGGTTTCGCACCCGAGATTCTCGTCGGGCCGTCGGCCAGCACGGAGATCGCGGGCAGTGGTGCCGAGGTGGTCCTGAACGGGATCACCGGCTCGATCGGGCTGCGTCCCACGCTCTCGGCGCTCACCTCCGGCAGCACCCTGGCCCTGGCAAACAAGGAGTCCCTTATCGTCGGCGGCTCGCTTGTCAAGGCTGCCGCCGGACCAGGTCAGATCGTCCCCGTCGACAGTGAGCACAGCGCGGTCGCCCAGTGCCTTCGCGGCGGCAGCGCCGACGAGGTTCGCAGGCTCGTGATCACCGCCAGCGGCGGACCGTTCCGGGGGTGGAGCCGGGCCGACCTCGAGGCCGTCACTCCTGCCCAGGCACTGGCCCACCCGACCTGGGCCATGGGCCCGGTCATCACCACCAACTCGGCGACCCTGGTCAACAAGGGACTCGAGGTCATCGAGGCCCACCTGCTCTTCGACATACCGTTCGATCGCATTGACGTCGTGGTCCACCCCCAGTCCTTCGTCCACTCCATGGTGGAGTTCGTGGACGGAGCCACGATCGCCCAGGCCTCTCCGCCGAGCATGCTGATCCCCATCGCCCTGGGTCTGGCCTGGCCGAGCCGGGTTCCCGATGCCGGCCCTTCGATCGACTGGACCAGGGCCACCACCTGGGAGTTCTCCCCCCTGGACGAGCACGCCTTTCCCGCCGTCACGCTGGCCAGGGAGGTGGGCGCGGCCGGTGGGTGCTTCCCTGCAGTGTTCAACGCTGCTAACGAGGAGTGCGTGGAGGCGTTCCTTGCCGGACACACTCGTTTCGTGGACATCGTCGAGACGGTTCGGCGGGTGGTCGACGAATGGGGCGCCCATCCTGAGAACGAATCGGGCCTGCTGGACGTTGACACCGTACTGAGCGCCGAAACCTGGGCGCGACATCGCGCCCATCAGGTCCTGGGCCTTGCCGAAAGTGAGACGCTGGTTCTGTGATGTACTTCCTCGGCGTTCTGTTCGTCGCCCTCGGCATCAGCGCCTCCATCGCGCTGCACGAGGTCGGCCATCTGCTGCCGGCCAAGAAGTTCGGTGTGAAGGTCACCCAGTACATGGTCGGCTTCGGCCCGACCATCTGGTCCCGCACACGGGGCGAGACGGAGTACGGCCTCAAGGCGATCCCGCTCGGCGGGTTCATCAGGATGATCGGCATGTTCCCGCCCAAGCCCGGGGCGGACCCCTCCATCCTGCGAGGGTCCAGCACCGGACGCTTCTCCCAGCTGATGGACCAGGTCCGCGAGGACTCGATGGAGCAGGTCAAGCCCGGCGACGAGGAAAGGGTGTTCTACAAGCTCTCCGCGCCCAGGAAGCTGGTCGTGATGCTCGGCGGTCCGACGATGAACCTGATCATCGCCACGGTCATGCTGACGGGCATCTTCACCCTGTACGGCGTGGGCCAGCTCACCGGACGCGTCAGCTCCGTGTCGCAGTGCGTGCAGACGGTGCCGGCCAGCGGGACGGCGCCCGCGGCGTGCTCGCCGAAAGACCCGAAGGCTCCGGCCAACGTGGCCGGCATCCAGCCCGGTGACCGGATCATCTCCCTGGCCGGCAAACCGGTCAGCAGCTGGGACGACGTTCGTGACCTGGTCCGGCCCAGCGGCGGTCGTCGGATCGCCGTGGTCGTGGAGCGGGACGGCCAGCGCCTGAACCTGGCCGCGACGCCGATTCTCAACGAGGTGCCGCGGGTCGACGCTGACGGCAAGGTCGCCGTAGGCCCCGACGGCAAGGCCCTCACCGATCGCGTCGGTTTCATGGGCTTCTCTCCCAGCGCCGAGATCGTCAAGCAGCCGGTCACGGCGGTTCCGGCACTGATCGGGGACCAGATATCTCGCACCGCCGGGGTCGTCTTCAGAATCCCGCAAAAAATGGTCGGCATCGCCCAGGCCGCGTTCGGCGACGGGGCACGTGACCCGAACGGTCCGATGTCCGTGGTCGGCGTGGGGCGGGTGGCAGGCGAGGTCGCCGACGGACAGCTCTCCGGGCTGGCCGGCGACGGCGCCTCCAAGTTCGTCATCCTGCTCAGCCTGATCGCCTCCCTCAACCTCGCGTTGTTCGTCTTCAACATGATCCCGCTGCTGCCGCTGGACGGCGGCCATGCCGCCGGCGCGTTGTGGGAGGGTCTCAAGCGCCAGGTGGCCAGGCTGCGTGGCCGGCCCAACCCGGGATACGTCGACGTCGCCAAGGCCCTTCCGGTGGCCTATGCCGTGTCGGTCGCCCTGATCGGGATGTCAGTTCTGTTGATCTATGCCGACGTGGTGAACCCGATCAAGTTCGGCGGCTGATCACCCTGCCGACCCGACAACTCGCAGCGCCGCAGCATCCGGCCCCGACCAGTAGGGGATACTGACGCCATGTCGGTCTCCCTTGGTATGCCGCCCCTGCCGCCCCCCGTTGTCTCAGCCCGGCGGAAGTCCCGCAAGATCACCGTGGGCAAAATCGAGGTTGGCGGCGATGCCCCCGTCTCGGTGCAGTCGATGTGCACGACCCCCACGACCGACGTCAACGCGACGCTTCAGCAGATCGCCGAGCTGACCGCGACCGGGTGCGACATCGTGCGGGTGGCGTGCCCCACCCAGGACGACGCCGACGCCCTCGCCGAGATCGCGAGGAAGAGCCAGATCCCGGTCATCGCCGACATCCACTTCCAGCCCAAGTACGTCTTCGCCGCCATCGAGGCCGGCTGCGCAGCGGTCCGGGTGAACCCCGGCAACATCCGCAGGTTCGACGACCAGGTCAAGCAGATCGCCCGGGAGGCCAAGGACGCTGGCGTCTCCCTGCGGATCGGCGTCAACGCGGGCCCGCTGGACCCCCGGATCATGGAGAAGTACGGCAAGGCCACCCCTGAGGCCCTGGTCGAGTCGGCCATCTGGGAGGCGGGCCTGTT
>JACMPC010000048.1 GCA_014377705.1 Dermatophilaceae bacterium | reverse complement strand
GTCTCCTAGACCATCTGGTAGTCCCGTTGTTCGCACCATTAGGCGAACCAGAGGACGATCGGTGGCCGTTCGCAATGTTGCGGGTCGATCGTCACAAGTGGATCTGGGGGCACACATGCGGCATGAGTGCGCAGGACGTCGGGCGCCTGGCGCGACGCTTGACGACCGGCTTGCGTGTTTATGCGGCCGCCCTCGAACTGGTCCGGGACCCGCGCCTGCGCGACCTGACACCTAGTGGAAACCCTCTCGGTCATCCACCCGCCGGCCTGGCCCAACGCAAAGACGGCACGCTGAGCACCTACGACTGGCTGCACCATCTGAATGTCGCTAGGGACGACCCGGACATGGCAACCGAGTTGGACCGCGCGTGGCTCGTCAGCGCTCGCGTCGTGCTGGGGGACCGCCTAGCTTCGAAGGACTACTTCGACCACGCACCACTGCTGGAGATGGTTCGTCACGTGCGCAACGGGGTGGTTCACGGCAACCGTTTCGAGATCCGCGACCCTCGTGCGCTGCTTGAGCGGCCGGCGCACACACGCAACACAGTCTGTCGCAGTCAGACCGGCGCGACGTTCGAGATCACTCCCAATCTCCACGGGACCCCCGCGCTCTTCGATTTCGTGGGGCCAAGCGATGTGCTGGACGTTCTGATCTCGGTCGGCACACTCCTTCTACGGCAATAGGTCGACCGCCCGTTCTCCTAGAGGGAGTTTCCGGGCTACTGGATTGTGAGTTGATCCGGCCGACCCTGGCGTGAGCCGAGAACCCTTGTTTACCTGCGCGTTTGGGCGTGTCGGTGTTGGACATGACCAACCCAATAATGTGTTGCCCATATAGGCCTTCGATTGTGGGGAAGAAGCGTGGGAACCAGACCTACTACTACCTGGTGGAGTTTGCCCGTGTGGACGGCAAGCCACGCATCGTCGACCAGCGAGACCTGGGTAGTGCCCAGGAGGTGATGGACCGCCTGTCCGGGGCCCCCTCTGGGAGCCCGGAACGTACCCAGTACAGGAAGTTCGGTGACCTGGCAGCGGTCTGGGGGATCCTGCATCGTCTCGGGATACCGAGTTCCGCCTGGACCTGTCCAGGCTCGCGCTCGACATGACGAACTTCGCCACGTTCATCGACTGCGCCAACGACCGCGCCCCGATCGCTCAGCGCGGCCACGCCAAGCCGAAACGCAACGACCTGCGGAAGGTGAACGTGTGGACCTCCGCAGGCGTCACCGCCGGTATCGACCTCACGCTCGCTCTCGTCGCCGACGACCACGGACACCAGGCCGCAGCCACCGTCGCGCGTCAGCTGATCGTCTACCTGCAGCGCTCCGGTGGCCAGGCGCAGCTCTCCGCACTCTTGGCCGGGCAGGCAGCCAACACCGAACTGGTCCGCGACCTCCTGGCCAGGTTGCGTGACCACCTCACCAACGGTCTATCCGTGGCGGCGCTCGCCCGGCAGATCAACCTCTCCGAATACGTCGCCCGCCGAGGCCCGTACAGGATCCTCTACAACATCAACGACACCGCGAACCGGGTCGAGATCGCGCGCGTCGACCACCGAGCCGACGTCTACCGCAGCGGCTGACACGTGGTCGAAGCCAGGTCGTCACCGACAAGTGACGTGGCCACCAGAAGGCCAATGTAGCACTTGAGATGCTACATTTACAGGATGGAGCGCATCGGAGTTCGAGAACTACGCCAACACGCAAGTCGCTACCTGGACCGGGTCAAGTCTGGCGAGACGGTCGAGGTCACCGAACGGGGACAGCTGGTTGCCTTACTCGTGCCGCCGGATCCGGCACGAGGCGCGCGTGAGCGCTTGATCGCGGACGGTCATCTGATTCCGTCCTCAGGAGTCTTGCGACTTCCACGAAGGGTCAAGGCAGGCAGGGCGAGCGGGGCGGTGCTCGACGAGCTACGCGAGGACCGATGATCTATCTGGATTCGTCCGCGTTGCTCAAGCTGCTGTTCGAGGAGGCTGAGAGTGCTGTGCTGGCGCTATGGCTTTCCGAGCAGACGGGTACGCCCATGGTGACCAGCGAACTCGCGAAGGTGGAAGTAGTCCGTGCCGCGCGACGTCTTGATTCGGACGTGGTACCCGCAGCGAGAGTGCTGATGTCCCAGCTGGATCTCATTCCGTTGAATAGCGGGCTTCTCGACGAGGCCGCAGACGTCGGCAAGCCGCTATTGCGCACCTTGGACGCGATCCACCTGGCGAGCGCACTCTCGATCCAGGCCGACCTCACCGCCTTCGTCGCGTATGACATTCGACTGGTCGCCGCGGCTAAGGCGGCCAGTATCGAATCGATCCGGCCGTCTCCCTCCAACCCGAAGTGATCGCACTTGGGACGTCACTGGACGGTGAAGGCGGTCCAGATTGAGCCGACAGGCCTTTCGCTGTTTATCGTCGGCAGCTGCCCCCACCACAGAGCGGGCAGGCCCCCTTGACGATCGTTCCGGCATAGAACGTCCTCATCTGCCGCGAAGGTGGCGTTGGATCCTGCCGACGGGCTAAGCGTGGCCCGGTGCTCAGGTTCGGCTCCCGGAAGAAGGCAGATTCCTCGCTCCTGTTCGCGCACGTCCGCTTCTGTCGCAGCGCGCGCGTCAGGCACTGGGGATGGCCGACTATGGCCAACATGGCGTCAATCACCCTGACTTCGATACGGAACCGACCCTTAGAGTCTCGCCGGGCATTCGGGGTCGGGTCAGGGTTGTACCCGATAGTCCGGGACATCTCCTGCGGTGCACTGTGGGGAGGTCAGGGAGATTCCTTGACACCGATCTGAAGGAAGTGTGCCAAGCATGAACGACATCCACCAGAGTTTCGCTCAGCAGGGCCTGGTCCGACCGTCGCAGGGCGGGGTCCTAGGCGGCGTCTGTGCCGGCCTCGGCAGACGCTTCGGCATCACACCCTGGCCCACGCGACTCCTGTTCGTGCTGCTGCTCATGGTCATCCCCGGAAGCTCGATCCTCATTTACCCAATTCTGTGGCTCCTCATGCCCTCGGAGCAGACGGCCATGGTCCAGGGATCACACACCGCACCACCGGCGGGAGTGTG
>JACMPC010000047.1 GCA_014377705.1 Dermatophilaceae bacterium | reverse complement strand
AGCCTGTGACCTGCGGGTTTGCTCCCCCGACTGGACTCGAACCAGTAACCTGCCGATTAACAGTCGGCTGCTCTGCCAATTGAGCTACAGGGGAATGCTGCGCGTCGAACTGTAGCAAAGGGTTTCGCCACTCACGAAACTGGCACCTGTGCACGATCCCCTCAGGCCGGGAGCCCGACCTGGTCCCGCAGATGGGCGAGCGCGGCCTGCACGTGTGCCGCGACTTCGGGGTCGTCAGCCCGCGTGTAGCGTCCCAGGATCGTCTGCGGTATCAGCTCGCGAGTCGCAAAATCCTGTCTTATGGCGACGCGGCCGCTGCGCCTGTCGCCCAGGGTGAGGCGGGTCGCGATCACGACGCTGGCCTGAACCCGCTCGCGCAGTGTCTCCGGCAACCGTGTCTCCTGGTCCTTGAAGGACCACTGCGTTCCGCGACCGCCGTCAGCCCAGGTAACCGTCAGCGTCGCCGTGTCAGGCTCCCAGGCTCCTGCGTCCACAGACAGCCAGCGGCGCCTGAGGGTGCGCTCAGCCTTCGGTTGTGCCGCCACGGGTGCCATGACCTCCGGTGCCACCACTGGCTGTGTTACGACGGGCTGTGGAGTTGCCGGTGTCGCGAGAGGCCGTGTGACCACAGCGAGGGCGAAGGTGGTGGCCACGACATACCGGCCGGTGTTGTCATCCACCCCGAAGGCGAGGAGCCGCTCACCCTTGGCCAGCGCGAGAGCAGCGATAACGGCCGGTGGCAGCTCAGCGCGGGGGGCCCGCCGGTTGAACAGTCCCATCAGCCGAGTCTCGTGCGCAGGTTGTTGAGCTGACGTTGCAAGACCTGAAGCTGTATGCCGAGCTCGCGACCGGCCACGGTGTCATCGGGAGGGACCCGTCGCATCGCGCTGATGGCATCGCCGATCTGGCGAATCAGCGCGACCTCGTGGATCCGGACGAGGAGCTCGTCGACATACCGTCGCTCAGGCAGACCGTTGAGGGGGTCGACCCTGGCCGGCACCGGCGCCACCGCAAGCTCGCTGACCAGCGGTCGAACGGTCACCGCCGCAGCCTCGCTGACCCGATCAGCCCACCGGCCGGGCTGTCCTGCGGCCTCGATTCCGCCAGCCGCCCGGATCGCATCGTGGACCCCGCGATGGGCCGGGGCACTGAAGGAGCCGGGCGTGATCGCATGGAAGTCAGCCGGGTCGATCAGGCCCGGGAACTGCAGCGCGGCCTGCAGCAGCTGGCGCTCCGCGTTCACTACCGGGTCGCGCAGATCTGGTCGGACCAGCTCGAAATGGTGCTCGTCCCCCTCGTCGTCGCCCTGTTTGCGACCCGCCTCGTGACCTGGCTCGTGACCTGACTCGTTGCCCCGTCCAGCTCTCTTGGTCGATGTCCCGGCGCCGGACCCCTGACCGGAGCCGCGTGCATCCATCCGGGTGGCTCGGGCGACTTCGTTGGCGACCTGTTCGACCTCGACGCCCAGCCATCCGGCGACGGTGCGGGTGTATTCCGGGCGCAGGGAGCGGTCACGGATGCGGGCGACAATAGGGGCCACCGCCTCCAGGGCCCTGACCCGCCCCTCGGCGTTGGCCAGTTCGAACCGCGCGATGGTGGTGCGAACCGCGAACTCGAACATCGGCACGGCGTCTTCGACGAGCGCCCGGACTGCGGCGTCTCCCCCGGCCTGACGCAGCTCGCAGGGGTCCTTGCCGGATGCCTCCACCGCCACGAAGGACTGCGAGGCCCAGCGCTGGTCCTCCCCAAAGGCACGCATGGCGGCCTTCTGGCCGGCGGCGTCGCCGTCGAACGTGAAGACCACCTTGGCAGGGGCTTGGTCGCTCTCGTCGCGCATGATCCGGCGCAGGATCTTGATGTGCTCGACGCCGAAGGCGGTGCCGCAGGTGGCCACCGCGGTCTCGATCCCGGCCAGCTGGCAGGCCATCACGTCCGTGTAGCCCTCGACCACGACCGCCTGACGATCCCGGGCGATGGCCTTCTTGGCCATGTCCAAGCCATAGAGGACAAACGACTTCTTGTAGATCGTGGTCTCGCTGGTGTTGAGGTACTTGGCCTCGATCCGGTCGTCGTCGAACAGCCGTCGGGCGCCAAAACCGACGACATCGCCGGTGATGTCGTGAATAGGCCACATCAGGCGGCCCCTGAACCGGTCATAGAGTCCGCGTCCACGACCGGCCAGGCCTGCGGCCACGATCTCGTCGTCGGTGAAACTCTTGGCGCGCAGGTGTCTGGTGAGCTCCTCGCCCCCGCGAGGTGAGAATCCGACCCCGAACCTGTCCGCCGCAGCACGGTCGAAACCGCGTTCACGCAGGAAGTCCCGACCTGCACGCGCCTCGGGGAGGTTGACCAGGGCCGCGCTGTAGAACTCGGCGGCCACCCGGTGTGCCTCGATGAGCCGGGATCGTCTGCCCAAGCCCTCACCAGCACGCGGCGGACCGCCCTCCTCGTATCGAAGCTCCATGCCGAGCTTGCTGGCGAGGCGTTCGACCGCCTCGGCGAAGGTGAGATGCTCGACCTTCTGGACGAACGAGATGACGTCGCCGCCCTCGCCACAGCCAAAACAGTGCCAGGCGCCCACGACAGGGCGAACGTTGAAGGACGGGCTCTTCTCTTCATGGAACGGGCACAAGCCTTTTAAGGAGCCGGGTCCGGCGGCGCGCAGGGTCACATGCTCGCGCACCACATCCTCGATCGATGACCGCTCTTTGACCGCGGTCACGTCGTCTGCCCTGATCAGCCCCGCCACCCTGCCTCCTTCATGCCGTGATGAAGTCTAGGCGGTTCACATGCCCAGCGACGGCTTGTCACCGCTGGTCGCACATTCACCATAGACTGTTCGAACGCACGTACTAAACCGTGATGGTGTTCAAGTGTGGTCCGCGCCCGACGCGTCGTTCCAGCCCGGACCCAACGCCCGGTCGAAGGCCTGGTGTCACGAGCCCACCTTCACGACCCACAGCAACCTGACACCAAAGTGCCCGCACCCGGTTCACCAGATTCACCGTGCTCAACCACGCCGGCACTACCTCCCGCGGGAACCCGTTATCGCGGCCCCACCGGCGAACGCCTCGGCCTCGGATGGGCCACCTTCAGCGAACCCCGAGAATCCGCCTGCTCCTGACAGATCGCACCGTCGCTCAGCACCAGTTGTGGTGCAGCACCTTGGCCCTGGGGTCTGAGAGCGAAGCCACCTGGTCGATGATCACGCGCAAGGCCGCACCATCGCTGGCCGCGGTCTGGAAGTCCCCCCGATACAACGGATCGAGTCGCTCCTGTGGCTGGGCACGATAGGCGTCAACCAGCTCGTGGATCTGGGTCCGCTGACCACCCATCAGCGAGCGCCGTTCGTCTGTGAACATGACGAAGTGGGCTGCGGTGCCCTTCAGGACAGCACACTCTGCGCGGACGCCGTCGGGAATCACCAGGTCAGCCGCATAGCGGGTGAGCGGACCTTCCCCGTACTTTTCCCGGGTGGCCACCCCGACCGCCTGTACGAACCGCCCGATCAGCAGGCTCGTCATGTCTTTCAGCGCGGCCAGATCCCGGCGAGAACCGTTGTGGGACTGCGGGATCCAACCCGTGGCGAGCATCCTGGCGAACGCCTCGGTCAGCTCCGACTCGTCCAGGTCCCGGGCGTACAGCTCACGAGTCATGGCGATGACCGGCGCCATGTCCGTGGGCGAGCGCAACGCCCGTAGGTCGAGACGGCCGGAAGCCACCCCATCCTCGACGTCATGAACCGAGTAGGCCACGTCGTCTGACCAGTCCATCGTCTGCGCCTCGAGGCAACGCCGACCATCCGGCCGCGAGCTCCGATACCAGTGGAAGACCTCGACGTCATCGGCATAGACACCGAACTTGGCTGTGCCCCAACGCTCCTCGTCGTTGTCCCAGGGATACTTCGTGACCGCGTCTAAGCTCGCCCGGGTCAGGTTCAACCCTGCGGGGCGGCCGTCGGCATGCACGCGTTTGGCCTCCAGGCGGGTCAGCAGCCGCAGGGTCTGGGCATTGCCCTCGAAGCCACCGATGTCCGCCGCGATGTCGTTCAGGGCCGTCTCGCCGTTGTGCCCGAACGGGGGGTGACCCAGATCGTGTGCCAGGCAGGCAGTGTCGACCACATCGGCATCGCACCCAAGGGCGGCGCCGAACTCACGGCCGATCTGGGCAACCTCCAGGGAGTGCGTCAGCCGGTTACGGACGAAATCGTCGCTGTCAGGCTGCACCACCTGGGTCTTGGCCGAAAGCCGCCGCAACGACGCAGAGTGCAGCACGCGCGCGCGATCTCGCGCGAAGTCGTCACGGTCGGCATGCTTGTGGGCCGGGTCCTCGCGGACCCAGCGTTCACGATCGGCCTCGGCATACATGCTCACATCCCGCACTGTATGCCGACGGGGCGGTTCGGGCCGGCCTTACCCCGCTGCCTAGGCTCGACGTATGGAATTCAGAAATCTTGGCACCAGCGGTCTGCGGATCTCAGAGATCGCCTACGGCAACTGACTCACCCACGGGTCCCAGGTCGAGCAGGAGCAGGCGCTCGCCTGTGTGCGGCAGGCTCTGGACGTCGGGATCACCACCTTTGACACGGCGGACGCCTACGCCGACACCAAGGCCGAGTCCGGCCTCGGTGAGGCGCTGAAGGGCGAGCGGCGCGAGGGCCTGGAGATCTTCAGCAAGGTCTTCTGGCCCATGGGGCAGCCCGGCCAGAACGACCACGGCCTGTCTCGTAAGCACATCCACGAGTCGATCAACGGCTCGCTGCGCCGGCTCGGGACGGACTATGTAGACCTCTACCAGGCGCACCGGTACGATGAGGCGAGCCGCTGGAAGAGACGATGGAAGCCTTTGCCGACGTCGTCCGGCGGGGCAAGGCCCTGTACATCGGCGTCTCGGAGTGGAACACGACCCAGGTCCGCGAGGGATACCAGCTGGCCCGCGAGCTGCGCATCCCTCTTGTTTCCAACCAGCCCCAGTACAGCATGCTGTGGCGGGTCATCGAGAGCGAGGTGATCCCAACCTCCCGGGCGCTGGGCATCGGCCAGATCGTGTGGTCCCCGATCGCGCAGGGCATCCTGACCGGCAAGTACAAGCCCGGCCAGGCACCACCTGCGGGGTCGCGCGCCACGGATCAACGTGGTGGCGCGGACATGATGGACAGGTGGATGAAGGACCCGGTGCAGGCCGCCGTCCAGAAGCTGACACCGCTGGCAGACGCAGCAGGACTGTCGATGGCCCAGCTGGCGCTCGCCTGGGTGCTGCAGAACTCGAATGTGTCCGCCGCTGTCATCGGCGCCTCGAGGCCGGAGCAGGTCCTGGAGAACGCCAAGGCTGCCGGGGTCAAGCTCGAAGCCGAGCTGATGACCGCGATCGACGACATCCTGGCTCCGGTGACCCAGCTCGACCCGGCGCTGACGACGTCGCCACAACGAAGCACCTTCAACTGAGGATGCCATGGGCGCCTCGTCGCTGATCCAGGTCGACGAGCTCGCCGGACTGCTTGCCGGGCCGCGGGGTGTCCCCGCGGGCCGGCCGGTCCTGCTCGACGTTCGCTACCGGATGAGCGGCCCAACGGGGCGTCCCGAGTTCGAGCGAGCCCACATCCCCGCATCGTCGTACGTGGACCTGAACACCGACCTGGCGACAATCCGGCCTGACGGGGTGGGCGGTCGTCATCCGATGCCCACAGCCAGGACCTTCACCGCCGCTATGCGATCCGCAGGCGTGATCATGTCGCGGCCGGTCGTGGCCTATGACGACTGGGCGTCCCTGCCGGCCAGCCGCCTGTGGTGGATGCTGCGCCACTTCGGCTTCGCCGACGTCCGGGTGCTCGATGGTGGGATCACAGCCTGGATCGCGGCCGACCAGCCGACCGCGTCAGGCCGCTCCATGCCTGGAGCCGGCGACTTCTCCCCCACCCGTCCCGGTATTGGTCGCCTTCTGCACGCGACCGACGCCAAAGCGTATGCCGGCCGCCGCCTCCTGCTGGATGCGCGCCCTGCGGACAGGTTCCGCGGCGAGAACGTAACCATCGACGCGGTTGCCGGGCACATACCCGGCGCTGTCGGCGCGCCCGCTCTGGCCACCGTCGACTCCCGCGGGCGATTCCTCCGGGCCGAGGAGCTGGCGGTTCACCTCTGGCCACTGACGACAGGAGAGGCGGCTGGCCCACCAGGCCCAGGCGCAGAACCTTCAGATGAGGCAAGGCCGGTGGGCACGGACTGCGGTTCGGGGGGGCAGGCCACCCCTCTAGCCCTGGCGCTGGCTGTCGGGGGGATCTGGATCGGTGACCCAGTCGCTCCAGGAGCCGATGTAGACGTCGGCGTCATCGCAGATTCCCGCGACAGTCAGCGCCAGGGCTAGATGGGTGGCCTGCACCCCGAACCGCAGTACGTGCCGACCGGCCTTGCCTCATCTGAAGGTTCTGCGCCTGGGCCTGGTGTGCCAGCCGCCTCTCCTGTCGTCAGTGGCCAGAGGTGAACCGCCAGCTCCTCGGCCCGGAGGAATCGCCCGCGGGAGTCGACGGTGGCCAGAGCGGGCGCGCCGACAGCGCCGGGTATGT
>JACMPC010000046.1 GCA_014377705.1 Dermatophilaceae bacterium | reverse complement strand
TGGCCTGCGGAGCCCTCGCCGGCGACCGCTGCGTCGCCGTCGCGGTGGTGAGCGGTGTCGGTCCGTGGGCTGCGACAGGTCTCGACTTCCTCGACGGAATGGGAGAGGGCAACGAAATCGAATTTGGCGCCGCGCTCGAGGGAGAAGAACCATTGCGCGAGTTGCTGGTGCTCTGGCGGGAAGAGATCCTGGCGGCGGGAGTGCAGGGCACCTTCGCGTCCCTGCAGAGCGTTCTGAGCCCGCCAGACCAGAAGGTGATGACGGGGGACTTCGCCAGACACATTCATGAGAGCTTCTGCCTCGCGTTGGAGAATGGGGTCGACGGCTGGGGTGACGACGACCTGGCCTTCACGCGTCCGTGGGGTTTCGACCTTGCTCGACTGGCCGTGCCCGTCTTCCTTTGGCAGGGCGAACAGGACCTCATGGTGCCGCCGGCCCACGGTCGCTGGCTTGCCGACACGATGCCGGGCTGCCGTGCGCGGCTGTTGCCCGATGATGGCCACCTCACCATGCTCCTGAATCGCCCGGCCGAAATCCTCGCGGATCTCGCCGCCGCGCTCCGCACCCGAGACTGAGACCGTCGCGGTCACCGTTCGGCTTAGGTGCGGGGGCTGCCACGGACGATTAGCCGGTCGATCGAGCTGTTTGAAGTCGATGGCATTCTATGAAGTCACCCAATTCGACAGCCTTTTCGAGTGTGCGGTGACGTTGGATGTGGTGAGCCGTTCATCGTCGCGATTCACCGCCACCCTCGGCATGACGAAACCGTGGACCGGAAAGATACAGTGCAGAACTCTGGACCGTTTGATTTTGGCCGCGAGTTCTGACCCTCAACGTCCCGCTTATTCCGGCTGACCGCTCGAGGGGCTCGAGGGGTCAGCCGGAATAAATCGTCAATGATCCGCACCGAGTACGCAGGCAGCGCTTAGCTTGAGCTCAGCGGGGTGACGTTCCCGTGAGTGCATCCTCGAGTGTTCTGAGCATGCTAACGTTCGAAAGTTCCCCACTCTCGCGGCCGCTGGTGCCCGCCCGAGGACGTCTGCGTCCTTCCGGCTGGACGGCAAGGTTGCCACTTTGCACGGAAGCAGGTCCATGGTGCCCCTCTATTCGCTACCGTCCGTCGGTACCGTCCGGTCACGTCGACGCCGGATCGGAGTCGCTGTCGCCGTCGGCGCGGGGCTGCTCGGTGTCCTCGCGTCTACTCAAAGTGCTGTCGCCGAGCCGAGCCCGACCGGGCCGGACCTCGGCTCCAACGTGCTCGTTTTTACCCCCGACATGCCGCAGGCCGACATCCAAGCCAAGGTCGACTTGATCTACAAGCTGCAGGTAGACAACGAGATGGGTACCCAGCGGTACGCGCTCCTCTTCAAACCCGGCACCTACGGTTCGAACGCAAACCCGTTGGACATCAGGGTGGGATATTACACCGAGGTTGACGGCCTTGGCCAGGACCCGTCGGCCGTCACTATCAACGGCGGGGTGACTGCTACGGGGCGCAACGGTAGCGGCGCACTGGATACCTTCTGGCGCTCAGTGTCCAACCTGACCATTCATGCGGTCCCGACAGCCGACGGTTGCCACACCGGCAACGAGATGTGGGCGGTGTCGCAGGCCGCACCGATGCGGCGGGTGCACGTCAAGGACTTCACCACCTTCATGCCGTACTGCGAGAACCCCAACTATGCGAGCGGCGGGTTCGTAGCCGACTCGCGGTTGGAGGGCGGAGCGCTCAACGGATCGCAGCAGCAGTTCTATGTGCGCAACAGCGACCTGGGCACAGGCTGGACGAACGGCGTGTGGAACCAGGTATTCTCCGGGGACATCAACGCCCCGGCTCAGTCTTTCCCTAACCAGCCCTACACCACTCTGGCGGCCACGCCGGTGTCACGCGAGAAGCCATATCTCTACGTGGACACGAATGGCGCCTACAACGTCTTCATCCCCAGCGCGCAGACGGACTCCAACGGCACCACCTGGGCCAAAGGCCACACACCCGGTCGGTCGTTGTCGCTGAGGAGCTTCTTTGTCGCTCACCCCGGTGACTCCGTCTCGAAGATCAACTCCGCGCTGGCTCAGGGCAAGAACCTGCTCGTCACTCCCGGCGTCTATGACATCGCGCAAAGCATTGCGGTCAAGCGCGCCGACACGATCGTGCTCGGCCTCGGCATGGCCACATTTACGGCGCAGAACGGTGCTATCCCGATGACCGTGGCCGATGTCCAAGGTGTTGACATCGCCGGTCTGACGTTCGACGCCGGACCGGTGAATTCTCCGACGCTCCTGCGGGTTGGCAGCGGACATGAGAAGGGCGGCAATCACGTTGGCACCTCCAGCGACCCGACTGCCCTGCAGGATGTCTTCTTCCGCGTTGGTGGACCGCATATCGGCAAAGCCACAACGAGCCTCGAGGTCAACAGCGACCACACGATCCTCGATGACGTGTGGGCATGGCGCGCTGACCACGGCGTCGCAGGCTCGGTCGGCTGGACAGTCAACACCGCTGACACCGGAGTGATCGTGAATGGCAACGACGTCACCGCCACCGGCTTGTTCGTCGAGCATTACCAGAAGTACAACGTCGTCTGGAACGGCGAGCGCGGCCGGACCGTGTTCTTTCAAAACGAGCTCCCCTACGACGCACCGAACCAAGCGGCGTGGCAGCACGACGGCGTAAACGGCTATGCCGCCTACAAAGTGGCGAAC
>JACMPC010000045.1 GCA_014377705.1 Dermatophilaceae bacterium | reverse complement strand
GCAGTCGGCGCAGCAGGTCGAGCTCGTCCCCGCCCTGGGTCAGGCTGGTGTCGTATCCGGCCCACACACCCTTGCGGAACGCGATGTTCGTGGCCGAAACGTAGATCACCCGGCCGGTCAGCCGGTGCAGCAGATGAACAATCCCGAACAGCACCTTCGCATACACCAGACCCCAGCGCGGTCCGTCGACGAAATGGCACGGCCCGGTCACTGCCACATTCGAGGGCTTTTGCCGGAAGGAGTCGTCTATCCGGGTCAGCCACCCCGGATCGAATGTGGTGTCGGCATCGGTCGAGATGACGATCTCGCCTCGTGCGGCCTCCGTGCCACGCTCGCGTGCCCAACACACCCCGGGGTTCGGCTCGAACAGGACCGTAGCGCCGTGGCTTTGCGCGATGGCAGCTGTGTTGTCGGTGGAGTTGTTGTCCACCACGATGATCTCGTAATCGCCCTGGAAGTCCTGTCCGGCCAACGAGGACAGACACCGGCCGATGTCAGCGGCCTCATTGACCGCGGGGATCACGACGCTGAACCGCGGCCGGGCGGCCATGGAATCGACCGGGACGGCATCGTGAAGAGGCGTGCTCATCGGTGCGCCTCGACCAACGGTCTAAAAGGCGTACGGGCGACCGCGGAAGTCAGCGCCAGCAGCGGTCGCTGCACAACGAGGTAGCCCGCGGCGCTGACCGCGGCGCCGACTGCAATGCCAGCGACGACATCGAGGGGGAAGTGGGCACCCACATACACGCGCGCGAAGCCCATGACCACGGCCATCACGATGGCGATCCAGCCGAGGCTGCGGATGGTCAGCACCGTCCCGAAAGCCACGGCTCCAGCCATCACCGCGTGATCACTGGGGAAAGAATAGTCGGTGCTGCGAGAGACCAGGACCAATACGTGGGGAAGAGCCGCGTACGGTCGCGGTTCTGCAACCGCATTGGCGATCGGCTGATTGACGGCCAGGGCAAGCAGCACGCCGAGCGGAGCCCACAGCGACCGGGCCACACGGGGCAGGTCGCCACCGCGTCGGGCGAGCCACCAACCCACCAAGAGCAGGAACGCGAACAAGATGACCCCGTCCTTGGCGTAGAGCCGCATCGGGGAATGGAGCCAGGTCGTGTTGCGAGCGAAGTCGTTGATGTGGCGAAACCACGACTCCTGGAGAAGGGGCAGTCCGGTTGAGGTGGTGCTCATGAGGTGGTCGCTCCGTGTGGGTCGAGAAGTGCGATGGTTCGCGGGCACGGAATCACTGCCGCGCAGCACGATCCACGTGCTCGACGCTAAGAGACATACGTGAAGGCAACATGAAGCAAGCGCGGCCCGCAACTCAGCTCGACGTGCGATCCCGGCGACGGGCACGCCGGCGAATCAGCACGTACGCGACGCCGGCGGTCGCCATGCCGGAGTACATCCCGGACCAGGAGGCTGATGCGCTTGAGAACCTTCCGATCCTGAACCTGCCACCACAGGTAGTCCTCTTAGGTGTTCGAATCCCACCTGAGCAACACGGCTCAGTCGGTGTCCATCAGTTGGTGCTGTTCGCCGTTGCCGGCCTCGAGGCGCTCCATCGCATCCAGAAGTCGGCGGGCATCGGCCGGCGAGCGCGTCAGGTACGCAGTCTCACGAAGATAGTCGAAGTCCGTGAGCGACACGATGGCCACCGGCTCGTGACCAGCGCGCGCTCAGACTCATCGGCTCACGGAGTACGGCAGAGATGAAAGTGAGCCTTTGTCGTCCACATCCGAGGTCGCCGTCGCTGATCTACGGCCTGCCGGGATGAGCACCTGCGAGACCCGCCGCATGGATCTGCAGACGGCACGACTGAACCTGGTCCCGCTGGCCCAGGAGCACTCCCCCGCGCTGGCCGCGCTCTACAGCGACCATGAGGTCGCCCGCTACATCG
>JACMPC010000044.1 GCA_014377705.1 Dermatophilaceae bacterium | reverse complement strand
TGGCAGCTGGCGCACCTGCTAGCACCGACGTTGGCGATGACGACGCCAGTGGCGCCCACTCCCTGGATCGGGATGGAGTGTGGCCCGTTGTCAGCCTGCGCCGGCCCGACCCCACCCATCGTGAACATCATGGCGCTTCCGATGCCAAGGAAGAGCAATTTCTTCATTGGCCCGCTTCCTCTTCTCATTACCCGTGCTCCTTCTCTTCTGTTCGTGCGTGTTCAGATCCTCATGTGCCGTTCCATGGAACGGTGGTTGCATGCCCGGATGCCTCTCTCCCGTACTCAGTAGCCCCACACCTGCACCCGGTTGTTCTCCCGGTCGGTGATGTAGACGTGAGCACGCTTGTCGGTGGCCACCCCGTTGGGGTACTCGAATGTCCCGTCGAGCTGCCCCTCAGCACCGAAGGACCCGACGTACTTGGGCATCGCCTTCGATTTTTCGATGGTGTAGACCCGCACCATGTGGTCAGCCGTGTCCGCGACGAAGAGCCGTCCGGTGTCATCAACAGCCACTCCCCGCGGCAGGCCGAGGTCGCCCTCGCCGATGCCGGGACTGATCGTCGCCAGCATCTTGCCGGCGACGTTGAAGACCACCAGTCGGCCGTTGTTGCTGTCTGTGACCTCGATGTTCCCGTGCGCGTCGACCACGATCCCGTTGGGGAAGGACAGCTGCCCGGGGGCGCCCATTGACCGCAGCAGGGTGCCGTCCGGTGCGAAGCTCAGAACCCGGTGCGTCTTGCTGCCTGGGGCTCGGACGTCGGTGGCATACAGGGTGCCATCCGGACCGAACGCGAGCCCCAGGGGCGCAAACTTTCCGACCGCCTTCCCCTTGGGAGCAAAGGTCCGTACGTACGTGCCCTGCGCGTTGTAGATATAGATCGAGGCGGTGAAACGGTCGCTGACGTACACATCCTGCGTGGTCGGGTTGATGGCCAGGTAGACGGGTGAATGTGAGACGCCGGTGGACTTCGGAGGTTTGAGGGTGCCGACAGCCTTGCCCTTCGTGTCGTAGATCCGCACCACGCGCTCGCCGTCGCTCTCGGTGACGTAGATGCGGTCTCCGGCCGCGGTGGCCGCCACGCCGAGGGGGTGGGTCGTGCCGTAGATGCTGAACTCGTAGTGCGGCAGCTTTGACTGGCTGAGGCCCGGGAGCGCGGAGAGTGGCTTGCGGTTCATCAGGTACCAGGCGAACAGCAGGGCCAGGATCACGAGGGCGATCAGCAGAGCCGTGATCGTCGCCTTACGCTTCTTGCTCATTTTCGTGGGGGCGGCCTCGGCTGGGAGGTCACTTTCGCCCTGAGGTGTGGGCGTGGCGGCCTCGTGGGTGGCCGTCTGGATGCTGCTGGAGGTTGTCATGTCAGCTTGGTCCTTGCGTGGTGGAGGAGCTCATCGACCGGGTGGCCGGCCCCACGCCGAGGCGTGACAGGCCGGTCATTGCGGTGACGTTGGTACGGTCGACGGCGAGGACCTTCTTGAACCAAGAGGTGGCCTCAGGGTTGTTGTTCTCCGTCTCCGCCATCTGGGCGAGTCCGAGCATGGCGTCGACCTTCATCTGGCCGGTGAGCAGCGTTGTGAGCCGGCGCTTCGCCTCGACCGGCTTCTTGTGGCAGAAGTCCGCCATCGCCCCGGCATACGTCGCCTGGGACGCACTGCCGAGCTTCTTGTAAGCCACTGTGAGCTGGGAGTAGGGCTCACACCACCCTGTCGGCACGAACCGGAGGGCCTGCTGGAGGGAGCCGATCGCTGGGAGGGTTGCGCCCTCTTTGAGCTGAGCGACTCCGAGGAGGTACAAGGCGTCCGAGTCCGAGCTCTGGATCCTCAACGCGGCCTGGAGCTCCTTGATCGCTTCCTTGGTCTTGCCCTGCTTCACCAGGATCGAGCCGAGGTAGTAGCGCGCCTCCTCCAGCTGCGGGTCGGCGGCGGCGAACTCACCCTTGGTGCCCGCGGTCGTGATCTTGCGGTACGTCGCGGCAGCAGCTGTGAGGTCACCCTTCGCGATCAGGGAATCGCCCCGTCCCAGGAGCGCGAACCGGTTCCCCTTGTCGGCCTTGAGGACCTCGTCGTACTGCACTATCGCGTCGTCGAGGCGCTTCACCGACCGGTAAGAGGCTGCCAGTGCAAGCCTGGCTGCGATGCTGTTGGGCTGCTTCTTCACGGCTGCCTCAGCGGCCGCGGTCTGCCGACCGATCAGCGAGGGCCCTGCGTCGACGTGCTGGTCCTGGTAGTAGATGAAACCAAAGGCAGCCACACCCACCACGAGCACCAGCACCCCCAGGCGCAGCACCCAGCTCGACCTTTTGCCTGGAACGGAGGTGCTCCGTTGACTTGACTTCATCTTCAGCCAGTTCCTCTCGCGCTGCCCGGCACGCCTTCCATTGGCGTCCGCAACATGGAGGCGGTGGCCTCCTCGCTCATCTTGGCGTTCGTATGCGGGAGATCCCATCCGTCGCACGGTAGATATCCGATACAGGGCTGCTGGACGCCGGGGGCCGGCCGATCAGGAACTGAGGCGGGCTTTGTCTAATGTGCGGGCGATACGGACGGCACGGCAGCGCGGGTCTGACCAGAGGACTGACGAACAGTGCTGGCCTCGATGGTGCCTGTGCCGATCCCTGTGTCGACAGTGTCGGTGTCGACAGTGTCGGTGTCGACAGTGCCGGTGTCGGCCGGGCGGGGAGCGTGGCTCCTGGAGTCGCGGACAGCCTGGACGATCTGCTCGAGCCCGGCGACCGATGGCGTCAGGACCGAGCCGCGGCTGACCACGGTGCTCACGTCGATCAGGACGGCGTGCGGGGCGAGCGTGGTGAGGTCGAACTGCTCGAATGGGTCACTCGACTCGAAGATGACGACCGCTGGACCGAGGGCCAGCGCTGATGTCACCGCTTCGGCGTCATGTGTGCACCTGACCAGCGCCTCGACGCCGATCTGGGCACGGAGATACTTCGCGATGCCCTCACCTAGCAATGCGTGCTCGTAGAGGATCACGACAGGGCGCGGTGCTGCGGATGTCACAGACTGCCCCCTCCGGATCACACGACTTTTGCCACTTCTGACCGTAGTCACCGCGGCGCTCTACGACCATCCCCGAAATGGCACATGTGCGACGGTGCTTCCTCTATCGCCGGGTACCGGTCTGATGGTTCCCGGAGGCTCTTCGCGGTGCCCGAACGGGGGGTCAGTTCTGGCCAGGACGGCGTCCCAGGCCCTGCCGCACGATGTATGCCGTGGCCTGGATGCGGTTCTGAATGTGCAGCTTCTCCAAGGCGTTGTGGACGTGGTTCTTCACGGTGCCCTCCGTGATCGACAGCTTCTTGCCGATCTCCTTGTTGCTCAGGCCCTCGGCCACCAGCTGAAGGATCTCGAGCTCGCGGCGGGTGATGGGCGGCCCTTCCGGCATGGCAGGCGACGAGCTTCGCTTGGTGACGCCGTTCTGGATCTCCCGCAGGAGCCGGCCCGCGATGGCCGGAGAGAGGGGGGTCTCGTTGCGCATGACGGCCCTGATCAGGTCGTACAGCTCGTCGGGTCGGAGGTCTTTGAGCAGGTACCCGTGAGCTCCGAACCGGATCGCGTCGAAGACGTGGTCGTCAGACTCGGACACCGTGAGCATGATGACCTTGACGGTCGACAGCTGCTCGCGGATGAGCCGGGTTGCCTCGACCCCGTTCATCACCGGCATCTCCACGTCCATCACGACGAGGTCCGGAATCAGCAGCCGGGCCTTCTCCACGGCGTCCAGGCCGTTCTCGGCCTCCCCCACGACCGTCATGTCATCCTGACCGTCGATCAGCGAGGCGATGGCCCCACGGAAAAGCGGCTGGTCGTCAACCAGCAGGATGCGTATCGTCTCGTGCGGCTGCAATGTTCACCTCATCGGGAACGGGCTTTGGATGCGATCGCTCGGGGATGTCGGCGATGACACGCGTTCCGCGCCCGGGGGCGGAGTCGATCCTCAGGCTACCGTTCAGCAGAGCCATCCGTTCACGCATCGTGTAGAGCCCGAACCCGTCCCGGTCGTGATGGTCGTGCCCGGGGTCGAACCCGTGCCCGTCGTCCTCGACCACGAAGGTCGTGGCCGAGTCGGTCTCGGTGACGCGGACCACCGCCGACTTCGCGCCGGAGTGCTTGCGCACGTTCGTCAGGGCCTCCTGGATGACCCGGATCACCTGAACCTCGCATCGTGGCGAGAGCGTCAGGTCATGGTCGATGTTGCTGTCCAGGGAGGTGGCGATCTCACACTGCTGGCTGTACTTGGCCAGGTAGGCGCTGAGGTTGTCCAGCAGACCGCGTTCGGCCCGGTTCGAACCACGCAGGCCCAGGATCGACTCCCGGACGTCCCGGTAGGCCTCCTGGCAGATGTCCGCCAAGGCAGCCAGCTCCGCTGCGATCTCGCGGCTCTCCCTGACCTCTTCGCGGGCGTCCAGCGCCCGAAGCCGCAGGTGGGTCACCCCGAGAACCTGCGCCAGGCTGTCGTGCATCTCGCGAGCGATCCGCCCGCGTTCGGCCAGAACCGCACGCTGGCGCCCGCTTTCTCGCATCTGGGCGGCCGTGATGGCGATTGCGGCCAGACCGGAGAGGGTCACCAGGAAGGCACGGTCGCGTTCGGTGAAGCGGACGCCGGATCGCCGGCCGATCCACAGCTCTCCGAGCGATCCGATCGGGCCGCGAACCGGGACTGTCACGGTCGCCGTCCACTCCGCGCTGGCCCGCACGGGGCAGGGAACGTTGTGCCCGTGGGGTCTGTGCCGTGGTCCGGCCTCGGACGTGATGCAGTCGGTCCCGTCAGTGAAGGCCGCGGTCCCCTCGGCAGAGCCGGCGAACTGGACTGAACGGGAGGCTCCCTCGCCCAGGCTCAGGACTGCCTCGTCACTGCCCATCATGTCGCGGGCGTGCAGGACCACGGCCGAGAGGATGCTCGCAGGGGCATTCTGGTTGGAGATCTGCAGGAGCACGTCGTAGAAGGCGTGGCCCTCGTGCTTCCTGCGGTTGAGGTCGGCAACGAGCTGGGCGAGCTGGATCGCCGAAGCCAGCTGATGGCCGATGCTCTGAAGGGTGCCTGAAGCGAGGCGGTCGTCAGCACCGGCGCCGACCGGGAGCCAGAGTCGCATCCGGCCCACGGTCACCGACCCTGTCGAGAGCGGCAAGTCGATGATGGGGGCTTCGGAACCACAAGGGTCGTCCGGTATGAGCTGGGCCGACCCTGGCAGTGCAAGAAGATGCCGTGTCACGCCTTCCCCGTCAGGGGATCGGTCCTCTGTGCTGAAGATAGTGACTGATGCCCGGGTTGCCCCACTCGTGGTGAGCACGCTCGCCAGCGCCACGTCGATGATCCGGTCCACACCCACTTCACCCTGCACTGCACTCGAGAGTGCGTTGGTCGCCGCCAGCTCGCGGTTCTGCCTCACCACCTGCCGCTGCGCGCGGTCGATGAAGCGGAACATCACCAGGCCGAAGGCAATGATCGAGACAATGGTGACCGCGAGGAAGAGGGGGCGATAGCCATCCCAGAAACTGTCGAGCCGCCGGTCCCTGGCCTCGATCGCGTAGTGGATGAACTCCAGCCCCAGGATGAAGCAGACAGGCAGGAGGACGCTCATCACCTTGAGGCGGCGATCAACCCACTTGTAGGCCCATCGCTCGGCGGCACGTGTCGAAGGCGCCTGCGCCGATGTGGGTGTCGCGGTCAGAGCGGCCGCAATGGCCGGCGCCGGCCCCAACCGGGCACGCGCGGACTCGCGTGGGGTGGCCTGCGGTGAGTCAGACGACGTGGCAGTCACGCGGTCTGTGTCGAGCACGATGCTGCCTCCAAGGGCCCCTGCTGGACATCGTCGGCCGTCGGGGCCCGCACAGTCTACGTTCCCGGGCTCTGGCCGGATGTCACAAGGTTCCACATCACCTGGCAACTACTCACCACGTGATGTGGTTAACACAATCTGCGGGACCTAAGTCCTTAGGCAAGCCTAACCTCACCATCTACGCTCCAGAACATGACCCTGCCGCTGCCGACATGACCTTGCCTGAGTGCCCGCTGGGCGCAGAACTGCTCGTCACCGGCCTGCGTCTCCCTGCCGCGGACGCGTTCCGTCTGAACGAGATGGGCATCCGGCTGGGGACTGTTGCCCATGTGACCCAGCACGCGGCCTTCGGTGGGCGGGTCATCGCGGTGGCCGGGTCCAGGTATGCCCTCGACGGGGGGACTGCGGCCCTCATCGACGTCGAACCCGTGACTACCCTCCGATGAGCTGCCACGGCTCCGACTCCGCGTCGACCCTGGTCCGCAACGCTGGTGGCCTGCCGGACGCGCTTCGCGTCCTGCTGGTCGGCGGGCCGAACGTCGGCAAGTCCACCCTGTTCAACGCGCTGACCGGGGCACGCCAGCACACCACGAACGCGCCGGGCACCACCGTCGAGCTGGCCACCGGCACCTGGCGGACTGCCCCGGCCGGCACTATGCACTCTGCGTCCGCTTCCGAGGTCGAGCCCGGGTCCGACTTGGTGCACGAGCGGATGATCGTCGACCTGCCCGGCAGCTACAGCCTGCTTGCGCGATCGTCGGACGAGCAGGTCACCGCCGACGCGGTGCGGGAGCTCGCGCGCAGCCTCGGCGAGCCGGGTGACCAGCAGGGCGTCGTCGTCGTCGTCCTCGATGCCACGGCCCTGGCCCGGTCCCTCTACCTGCTGGCCCAGGTCGCGGAGACCGGGGTGCCGCTGGTCGTCGCGCTCACCATGCTCGACCTCGCCGCGACGGCGACCGACTCACCCACCGCCGCGATGCAGCCCCAGACCCTGGCAGCCGCTCTCGGCGCATCCCTCGGGGTGCCCGTCGTTCCGGTGGACGCCCGCAACAGGGTCGCCGGCGGTATGAGCGAGCTCGCCCGTGCCGTCGATGAGATCGCCGCGCACCCCCGCACCGTCACCGGGATCGCCCTGCCCACGTCGTCGTGCGGATGCGGAACGGCGGACGCATCGGAGGGCTCTGCTGCTGACCGCCCGGTGGTGGGCAGCGTGGCCGCTGACCTGGAGCGCGAGCTCGCGCACGCCGAGGTCCTGTTCGGCTGGGTCGAGCAGGTCGTCGAACAGGTCACCACGCGCTGTGCACCAGAACCCGTGGCTGGCGGCCGCGCCGGAGCCGGCCGGCCGGGGCACCGCCGTACCTTCTCCGACCGGGTCGATACGGTGCTGCTCAACCCGTGGGCCGGCACTCCGGTGTTCCTGGCGGTCGTCTGGCTGCTGTTCGAGCTGACGACCAGGTTCGCGGCTCCGCTGCAGGGCTTCATCGGCCAGCTTGTCGACGGCCCGCTGGCCTCGGGGGTCACCTGGCTGTTGAGCCTGGTGGGCCTGGGGGACAGCTGGCTGCAGGGTCTGCTGGTGGATGGTCTGCTCGTCGGCGTGGGCACCGTGCTGACCTTCCTTCCGGTCATGGCGATCATGTTCACCGCGCTCGGAGTCCTTGAGGACTCCGGGTATCTCGCGCGGGCCGCCTTCGTCGCCGATCGGGCGATGCGCTCCCTGGGCCTGGACGGCCGAGCGCTGCTGCCGCTCATCGTCGGGTTCGGCTGCAACCTGCCAGCCCTCGCGGCCACCCGGATCCTCCCGCAAGCCCGCCAGCGGCTGCTGACCGGTCTCCTTGTCCCACTTACCTCCTGCTCGGCCCGGCTCACCGTGTACGTGCTGCTCGCCAGCGCGTTCTTCCCCGCCCATGCTGGCACGGTCATCTTCGCGATGTACCTGGCCAGCGTGCTGCTAGTGCTCGGCGGCGGTCTCGTGCTGCGCCGGACGGCGTTCCGCGACGTGCGCGCCGAGCCGCTGATCCTGGTGCTCCCGCCATACCAGCGTCCGCACCTGCGCACCCTGGGGATGTCGGTCCGGCTGCGGGTCGGGTCCTTCGTCATGCGAGCCGGGAAGATCATCGTGCTGACGATGTGTGTGGTGTGGGCGCTCATGGCTGTCCCTGCCAGCGGTGAGCACGCCATTGGTGACGTGCCCGTGGCGGACAGCGTGTACACCGCCGTGGCTTCCGGTATCGCTCCGGCGCTCGTCCCGGCCGGCTTCGGCAACGACCATGCGGCAGCGGCGCTGATGACCGGTTTCGTGGCCAAAGAGGTCGTCGTCGGATCCTTCGCGCAGTCCTACTCGGTCGCTGACCCGGGTGACGCAGCGGGCGGGGGAGGCCTCGGCGAGCAGCTGCGCGCATCCTTCGACGACTCGTCCGGAGGACACGGCGGCGCGGCGGCGCTGGCCTTCATGGTCTTCGTGCTCGCCTACACCCCGTGCGTCGCGGCTCTGGCCGAGCAGCGACGCCTGTTCGGCTGGCGACCGACGGTGTCAGCACTGGGGGTGCAGCTCCTCGCGGCGTGGGCTCTGGCAGTCCTGGTCTTCCAGGTGGGGTCCCGGCTGTGAGCGTCTGGGCTGCGGTGCTCCAGGATGCCGGGGCAAGGGGTGGCACCCCTGCCCACGTCGCTGACCGCCTCGGGCTGCCGTCGTCCCTGGTGGAGGCGGTGCTGGACCATGCGGAGCGTCTGGGAGTGGTCGCGGTGGCCAACGGCTGCACGTCGGGGTGCCCGGCCGGACCCGACCTGCCCCCGGGCTGCGCCGGGTGCCCTCTTTCGGCCCCGTGAGGTCCTTGACGTAATCTTGCGTCAGAGTCGACACCCGAAGGGAAAGATCATGAATGTCGAGGGCGTGCTGCTCGGCATAGACCATCTCGCGGGCGGCCGGCATGCGGACCATACGATCTCCGAGGAGATGCGCACCGATCCGAAGACCCACCGTGTCTTCG
>JACMPC010000043.1 GCA_014377705.1 Dermatophilaceae bacterium | reverse complement strand
GGGACCGTCCGAGCCGAGGACCTGGACTTCGGAGGGGTCAGCGCACCGGACTGCGCCCTCTGTCGGTCGACCCGGATCGTCCGCCGAAGGAAGTCGACGTCGGACACGTCGAGGCCGAGAAGCTCCCCGATCCGCAGACCGGAACCCGCCAACACGATGACGGTCGCCCCGAGGTCGCTCATGCCCACTTCCAGAGCTCGGACCTGAGCCAACGTCAACGGCACGACCTCCCCCTTGTCGTCCTTCGGCAGTTTGATCCTTCGGCAAGGTGAGGAGGGAATCACCCGGTCGTCCACGGCAGAGGCGAAGATCCGGGCGGCAGTGTCGTAGATGTTCCGCACCGTGCCGGCCGCGAGGTCCTTGCTTTCCAGAGCCTTCACGAGCCCTTGGATGTCGCTCTGACGGATCGAGCCAATCTGCCTGTCTCCCATAGCAGGATTGATGTGTAGCCTCACTGCGTTGTCCGTGACGCTCAGGGTTGAGTCACGGCCGACCTGGACCTTCTCCCACTTCGCGGCATACGTCCTCAACAACGTCCTGGCCGTCTTGGGGTCAACGTAGTCGCCGCGTACAACCGAGGCCGTGACCTCGTCCAGCCACGCCTTCGCGTCGACCTTGCGGCCGAAGTGTTTTCGCGTGCTGCTTGCCCGTCTCGTCGTAGTACCGGGCCCGCCAGACGCCGTCAGGTCGCTTCTCAATGCTGGCCATAGTGGGGCTCCCTGCCATAACGCGAGGTGCGCTCTGTGTGTGCCCACGCCCGGGCCTGCTCACTCATCTCCCGATGGTGGGCCACCGACCAGCCCTGGGGAACCGCCATGTGCTCTGTGTTGGTCTGCTGCCCGGCATCCTGAACGCGAGTGTTCATACCTACGTCGTAACACATCGGTCCGACATTCACGCTCACTTGCCCAGGACTCATGCGGCGGTGGGGCCGTCGCTTTGGCTTTGCAGCCAGGTGGTGACTTCGTTGTGCCAGTAGCGCACGCCGCGGCCGACGCGGAAGCTGCGGGGACCGGTGCCGAGGTGGCGCCAGTAGCGCAGGGTGGCGACGGGGACGCGGACGATGTCGGCGACTTCACCGATGGTGAGCAGTTCGTCGTCGCGCCCGCGGTCAGCGACACGCTCGTTGTCCTTGTTGTTCATGGTCTTGCTCCTTGGTGGTGTGCGGTTCCAGGTGAGCCGTCTCTTCTGCTTCTACCTTCCTTAAGGCAGTTGTTGAGCGCCTCGCGGTCACCCTGATAAGCACTTCTTCGTAACGATCGTGGACAGCTGGATCGAAACGTGGCCGGCCGCCGTGGGGAAGCAACGGAAACTGCCTGCTCTCGGGGCCTGGGTTCGGTGAGCTCTCAGGGCGGTTATGCGCAGGTGGCTTTCACCGCTCGATCCCTTGGCCCCGGCCGCGATCGGGTGTCGGAGACACCGGCTCCTTGAGGTGGACCCGGGTCGTGGCTGCGGTGGCGGCGAGCCACTCGCCGTGGCTGTCCGTCGCCTCCTGGGCTTCGGCGCGCTGGGCCTGCCAGTTCTCGCGTTCGGTCTGAAGCCGCCCGGGCGGCAGGGTGCGGATCGCGGGCTCCTGCCGCAGCGCCCCGACACGTTCCCGTGCCCGACGGACCTGGTCGCTGAGTTCGGCGGCGGCGTGTTCGGTTTCGGCAAGGCGTCCGGTGGGGTCATCGGTGTATGCGAGGTTGCCGAACCCGACCAGCCGCCGTGAGAGTGACCCCGCAGCAGCGCTGCGGGCCTGATGGGCCTCATGCGCCGCAGCGGCGGCGCTCAGGGCTGCGGCCCCGAGCTGCCGGTGGTCGGGATGGGCTTGCTCAGCCGTGTTCTGGGCGTGGTCGGTGATCGCCTGGTGGAGCGCGAAGGTAGCGGTGTAGGGCATCGCCGCGGCCAGCTCGTCGACCCCTGCCGGGAGCTGCGCTAGTACGGGCCGCCAGGTCTGCGCCCAATCCTGCAGGTGGACGCGAGCCTGCCGCACGTCGCCGCGATGCCGCCCGAAGCGCCCGCTACCACCGCGGATCCTCTGGGCCGCCGCCGATGCCGCCGGGTAGTCGTTGTCCCACCGTCCACGAAGGGCGCCGCCGATCCGGCCCGCATCGGCTTTGATGCTGGCCGCGGCCTGGTCGGCTCGGGTGCGGGCGTGGTCGGCGGCCGCCCAGGCATTCTCGGCGGCCGTGTCCAGCCGTGCCAGCTGCGGGTCGGACCCGGCCCGGATCGCTACCACCTGGGCGAGCTGGTCGCGCAGGACCTGGGTTGCGGCAAGCCGTTCGGACAGATCTGCCTCGGTGGTCCAGGCTCGGTACACCTCGGCCAGCACCTGTTCCTGGGGCCGCTGCGGTGCATAGTTGTGGGCTTCGCCGGCGGCCAGCCGTGCGGCGTGGGCGGGTCCGAGGTCGGCGCGGTCGCGGCTGAACGCGCCGACCCACTGGGCCCGGGCATCCTCGATCGACTCAGCGACGAGGTGGGCGATGTTGGTGTCGCGGCCGCGGGTCATACCGACGTACGCGCCCGCGGCGCCGGTGTGCTCGCCCAGCAGCAAGTGTCCGACGCTGGTGGTTTCGCCTTGCGCGCCGTAGCTCGTGCTCGCGTAAGCCAGTTCCACGTGCTGGCGGACATAGGAGGGCGGCAGCACCACCTGCTGGCCTGTGCTGCCGGTGAGCGTGGCGGTTCCGTCATCGGCGATAACGGTCAGGGTCCAGGTGTCGCGGTTGGCCACCTGCAGGGCTCGGTCGTTGCGGCGAGTCGCGACCCGGTCACCGACCCCGATCCGCTCCCCTGCCTGCGTCGTGATCGCCGCAGTGTCCTGGACCTGCCCGGCTGCCACGAGGCGGTCACGGATCGCGCCGTTCAGGGCGCCGACCTGCTCACGGGTGTCAGCCATCACCAGCACCCCGTCCTGGCCGCCGATGATGCTCGCAGCTGCCCGGACGGCCAGGGCCTGGGTGCGTTCCGCCTCAGAGGGGTAGATGCGGATCTGGTCGCGGGCTACCAAGGCGTCGAAGACCCCACCTGATGCGGCAACAGTGTCCGCGCCCCGACGCTCACCGGTCGGCTCGCCACCGGTCCCGAGGGGTTCACCTGTGCGCATCGCGAGGCTGATCCGGGCGTACTGGGGATCGCTGAACCGGTGGACGACATCCAGGGTCAGGCACCCTTGGGGTGCGGCCCAGCGGACGGCGAGGTCAAGGACCCCACCGCGGCCCACCGCTGGCAGCTGGTGGCGGTCCCCGACCGGAAGAAGGGTTTCCAGGGTTGCACCGTTTACGACTGCTTTGGGGCGGGGCAGAAAGTCTCCCAGGTCACCTTCAACGGACTGGCGGCAGTCCCCGCGAATCGCCAAGCAGTTGTTCGCGGTGTTTCCGATCGTGCGGGATCTCCACGAGCTGCTGGTATCTGACCGAAGCGTTGAAGCTGCAACCGGCTGGCCCTCTCCATCGTGAGGTCAGCCGGGCACTGGAGCAGACGAAGCTCCTCACGCACAAGAGTCCGGATGCGCTCTTGGAGCTGGACGTGTCAGCACACCGGCGAGAAGTCAACGCCCTGCTGCTGCGTGTAAGCGATCTCGTCCGAGTTGAGATCCGAAACAAGAAGGACCACCGGGGTGCCGACCTCATCGGGGCTGACCTTCAGGACTCTGACCTCAGAGGCGCCAGTCTGAGAGGCGCATACCTCATTGGAGCTGATCTCAGATGTGCCGACTTGAGAATGGCCGACCTTACTGGGACAGACTTCAGAGGCGCCAACCTCAGCGGCGCCGACCTCAGCGACAGCATCTTTCTGATCCAATACCAACTGGATGCGGCAAGAGGCGATGCAGAAACGAAGTTGCCGGTCCCGCATACTCGCCCCGCTCACGAGGACGCGCCGAGCGCGAGGGGCGCGGCCGGGTCGTGATCAGGCGACGGGTTCGGGTGAGCGCGCAGCGGCTCGACTCGGCGGGGCTGGCCGCTGTGGGGCTGGCTCTGGCTGATCCCGACGTGGTGGCCAGGTATGCCGCCACGGTCGCGGCGGTGCCGCGCAGTGAGTGCCGGTGGTGGACCGGCGCGGGTGTCCGGGCGCGGCCACGGCCGGTTCTGGATCGCGCCCTGAACGATGACG
>JACMPC010000002.1 GCA_014377705.1 Dermatophilaceae bacterium | reverse complement strand
TCTGTGTGCTTGAAGGCGTAGCCGGCGATGAGCGCGGCGGCGATGAGCTCACCGTTGGTCACGTACTCGCCGATGGCCTTCTCCACCTCGTGCTTCATGTGGTAGCTACTGACCGTGGGCGTCTTGATCGGTGCGACGTTCACTCTCAGCCAGGCGGCGATCTTCAGTACAGCCGCCTTCCGATCGACCAGCTGCGTGCGGCCGTCGGCGAGTTCGGAATGGCGCTGCTCAGTCGCCTTGCTGCCCGGATTGAAGGTGCCGATACCGAAGGAGGTCAGCTGCGGGTGTCGTTCCACCACCTCGGCCAAGCTCGACGTCCGTCCTAGCGCCAGCCTGGGACGCGAGGCGGACGGACGGGACGTCCCCTTGCCTGGGATTGGCGGCTCTCCCCGGCGCCGCTGGCAACTGGTGTGCTCGCAGCGGGCCGCGTCGGGCATCGCACGAACGGTCAGACGCGATAGCTCGCCGGCGGCGTCCAGGGCCGCCGCGATGCCGTCCAGGTGTTCACGCTTGGTCACGGTGTACCTGCCGTGCAGGCCCATCATCCACGGGCCGCGCTCCTCTGCGGGCCGGCTCTGCAGCGCCCCGGCGACCCCCCGGGCCAAATCGTCCAACTCCCACCACCGGCCACCCTGACTAATGGTCAGCGCAATCAGTGGCCCGTTCCGTGCTGCCGTTTCCGCCCAGAACTGGCAGGACCTCGGACGGTTCCAGTCGGACAGTGGGGGAAGAATGTCCACCCTTGCGGCGACCTCGCCGACCGACGTGGCGACCGGAATCGACCCGGCGACCTGTCTGCGGGCCACCATGTATGGAACCCCGGTGGCGGTCTGCCGGGCACGGATCGCGGCCTTGCCGCGGCGGTTGCTGGTCATCATGTCCTCCATCTCGCTGACAACATCTGGTAGTGGTCGGTTGCGTACCGCCGCGTTTCGTCGGTCAGAATCTCCGACCAGCCGAACGCACGGCTTTCCTGTCATGGGTTGGTGCAAGGCGCTCACGATGGACCCGCGCAAGCGCCGGCGGCTGAACCTCGCGCGCTGCCGCTTGTGCACTCGACCCGGACTCGACGGCGGCCAGACTCTTTGGGCCGAGCGGGAGTGTTTCCAACGCCGCAGTGAGAGACGTCAGCTGCTGTCTAAGGTGCCTAGCGGTCGCGGTGGCGGCAGTGGTCTGTTCGGGCTGAACGGAGATGATCCGCTTGTTGACGACATCCGATGCGCGCACAGCACTTTCGGTTTCAGACTCACGCCCATTGGGGTGACGCTCCATGGCCGCAAGTAGTCGAGCCGGCGCCTGGAGGTGGCCGGCGCGGGACAACTCGGCTGGCAACTCCGCGAACCGTTCAGCGCGGCTGCCGCTAGCCTCCACAACGTCACGAAGCAGTACCACCACCTCAGCGAGGTGCACACGCTCGGCGAGCTGGACAGGGGTTGCCCAGGCGTTGCCATTCCGGGTGATTTCGTCGAGGGCCCGATGAAGTTGGGCGCTAGCGTCCACACCGGCTATCGACGGCGGCGCCGACGTGCGCATCTGCGCGGGCCAGCTCGCCGCGACATCGCCCCAGGCTGCTTGGGCGCCCTCAAGTCTGGGACGGATCTGGCGATCAAAGTCGCCGGAGTCGATGGCCGATGCCCGGGCGGGCGCATTGAGAAGAACCGCGGTGTGCACCAGCAGGGCTTGTTCGGTGTGGGCTATCCCGGCCAGATCACGCACCGACGGCGGCTGGGCGTGGAGCACCCGAAGTGCGGTGACCTCCCACTGAGCTACAGCCTGGGCCAACCGGTCGAGATCGACGTCAGAGGCAGCCTGCCTTGGCTCGCGTGCGGGTTGTCGGGCGACACAATGCGCCCACACGGCTCCGGACGGCCGACGTGGAAGGGAAACGAACAAGGCCCCCAAACAGCGTTTCCGCTGCTCAGGGGCCTGCCGTCTGTCTCAACAGAGCGCCGGAGGGATTCGAACCCACCCTTCTGATCCGTAAGCAGTCTGGCCCGCATCCGCCTTGTGCCGGATTCAGCCTGAAGAGGCCCTGACCTGCGGTTTCATACCTGACCGTTATGCCGGCCCGGACGCTCGACACCGTTGCATCCGTGCAGTTCCGGTGCATTTCCTGACGCATTCCTGACGCGCTCCCCCGTCGAGGGCAGTGGTCGAGTCAGCCTTGCCCACCCTCAGCGCATCCGCTCGAAAGGCCATCACCGTGACCCGAGAAGCCCCATCGACGCCCACCACGCCGCCCGCCGCCGGAACCCTGGTCGTGGAGGAGCCGCGGTTCGCGATCGTCCCCGAATGGGTGATCGATGCGGCCATCCCCGACGGAGCGTTCCGCCTCTACTCCCTGCTGCTTCGCTACGGGAACGGCTCCGGCTCCCGGATGCCGTCCCGGCAGACCCTGGCCCGGCGACTGCGCCGCTCGGTCGACGCCATCGACCGGGCGATGCGCCAGCTTACCGAAGCCGGCATCGTCCGTGTCGAACACCGCCGCAACGGGGAACAGTTCCTGTCCAACCGGTACCACGTGCGCACCACCGCCCCGACTCAGGTGGCGACCGCCGATGGGGGTGGCCGCACATCTGCGGCTACCCCCGCACCCCCCACAACCGGTAGCCGCAGAAATGCGGCTACCCCTGGCCGCACATCTGCGGCCAGGGTGGCCGCAAAAGTGCGGCACAACCCAGAGATCCTTACCGACAAACCCCCTCCCCCTACCCCCTCACACTGCGCTCGGTCCGCGCCGACGCCAGTGGAGGAGGCAGACCACGACCTGCTCGAAGCCTGCAACATCACCGACCTCGACGAGGTGGCTCGTCAGTGCATGACCGCCCGCCAGTTGCTGGGTAGACCGACCGCCCGGTGGACCGCTCGGTGCTTGGCTGTCGTCATCAAGCTGGCTGTGGTGACCAGGGGGTGGCCGCCGGCCTTGATGGGACAGACCCTCCTGGCCGTTGCTCAGGACCCAGAAAGCCGCTCGCCGGCACGTGTGGCCGAAGCCGGACCGTGGTGGGACTCTCTACCCCTCGGTCTCGACCAAGCCATGGACGCCCGCGAACTCGCCAAAATGGAGGCGCGACTGGCCGAGACCGACGGGCTGCGACCTGCCCTCCAGGCCAAGGCCCGCGCCGAACTGACCGCAGAGGGTATGCCCGTCATCCGAAGCACCGTCGCGCGCCGTGCCTGCGCGATTCTCGACCTGCGCCAGCTTCGATGAACGCCGAACAGCCCACTCCACACCGCTTCTCCTCAAGGGAATCCCGTTGCGAACACGTGACCGCCGGCGCCGTCCTACGTGAGGACCGCGCGAAATGATGTGCGGACAACACAAACAGTGCCTTCTACCCCTTTCGCGGCGGTGTGACGCAGGTCCGTGCGAGCGGATCGTGAGAGATTCGGGCGACGCAGTCGTGTGGGCTACCGGATTTCTGTCGGACTACTCATGTCTCGACATGTCCGGTGTCATCGTCGGCCGGCAGCTCAGTAACCACGACGCGTCACGCAGGTCCCTGGCCTGTCCTTCCTGGGCTTGCCTTGGCAGACGAGGCGTGGCTCGACCCGGCCCGGGATCGTCGACACCGACGCCGCTCGTCTTGCGGATCAGGTGGTTGCCCACTGTGACGTCACCAGCCGCCTCGGGAGTGTCGACCGCTCGGGGGCCGTCGGCGCAGCAGGAAAGCTCCCAGCGAGCGTCCGAGTGGTTCGAGGACGAAGCCAAGTCCGATGGCGACGTAGAAG
>JACMPC010000042.1 GCA_014377705.1 Dermatophilaceae bacterium | reverse complement strand
TCTGCGCGGCCTGCATGCGGCGTCGAGGCGAGTGGTAGCCGCGAGCCGATTCCGAGGACACGCCCAAAGGCTAGAACGTAACTGTGTTCATCACAATAGCGTTCGAACCAAAATGTGTGGTGACTGTCCGCTCGTCCCGAAAGCGGAACCATGACTGAACGAACCAGGAGGCTGCGCCGACTGTCAGGAGTTGGACGGCGTCGTACCGCAGCGGGATCGTTCATCGGACGCCGAGGCTTAGCTCCGATGCGCCCGGTCATCGTTGCGCTTGTGGGTCGGCAGTGGCTTTGGCTCGCTTGGCATCGCGGGCGGCGGCAGTGATCAGGATCGGGTCTGTTGGGTGCCGAGATCTGAACCGCCCCGGGGTTTCCGCACACCAGCGGCGCACGCTGGCGGAGATGAATTCTGGCAAGGCGGTGGAGGCTGACGGCGAGATTGCGAAACGTGGCCATGACCTGTGGGCCGTGGCCGGTCCGGACCTGGGAGTGGTCCTCCGCGAAAGTCACATCACGGATCCAGTGGAGTCGGTTCTCTATCGTCCGGTGCCCCCGGATCACGTCGGCCAGCACGGCTGCGATGGTGTTGTCGTAGTTCAGGTCGGTGACCGCGTACACGGTCTCCCGGCTGACCCTGGTGCGGCCAAGCGGTCTGCGGGTGCGGGTGATCTGGATCGCCAACGCGGCACGGGGAAGGCGATCCGGGCTGGGATCTGGACCAGCTTCACGGTCCGGGTCTCGACTCGGCCATGACCCTTGTCGGTGGTGGTGTCCGCGGCGGGGACCTGTTTCCAGGGCACGGACCGAAGTTGGCGGTACAGGCTGGGCTGGTTGCCTTTGACGATCAGGATGTAATGGGCGCCCCGACCAGACAGGTAGTCGGCGTTGGCCCGTTGGGTGTGCAGTGCGTCGGCGGTAATGATCGCATCGATGATGTCGAAGCGATCCAGCAACGGCCCGAAAGCGTTGATCTCATTGGTTTTAACGTCCACCGCGCACTGTCCCATGACGACGCCACTACCCTGGTCGATGGCTGCGAACAGGTGGACCGCCCTACCCCCTGAGCAGCGGGCGCCGCGGGAGGTTTTGCCATCCAGGGCGAACACCGACCGTCCCGTCCGGGCAGGGGAACGGGACGCCAGCCACGCCAACACTGCGACACTTGCGAGGGTCCGCGACAACGCTCAAGGCCGGCACCGGGGATCGTTACGGATGTAGAGAACCCTTGATGATCACAGGTCGCGCCGTGTCCGCGCTGCTGCGACACCATCACGGGCGTGTCGTCGTGCGACTCGCCGTCAACTGCGACTTTGCCGGGGGCCTGGGGTCCTCGAGACCGGCGAGGATCAGCACGACGTGGTCGGCAGACAATTCTGTGGCCACCGAGGCGGATCCGTGCGCGGACTGTTCACTCGCTATCGCTAGACAACCGGGAAGCACTCGGCGTCCGGCAAAGTCAACGGCATCCCCCGCACCCGCTTGTATTCCTACGGGAAACAATCCATCCACGAGTTGATCGCCAGACTTCCGGTTTCCCCTCGGTAGGTGCGGTTCATGGATGCGAGGACGACGTTTGGCCGGCTTCTCCATCGTTTCTTCGTGATTCCTCACCCGGACCGCAGCATCCGGGCGCGAGGGTGGAGGTAGCTCGGAGGCACCGGGCAGACGAAAGGAGTTCACCATGATGGGTTGGTATGGCAACGGCGGTATGGGTTCGATGGGATGGCTTGGCATGGGTGTTTTCTGGTTTGTCCTGCTCGGGCTGATCGTGTGGCTGGTGGTGCGTCTACTGCCCGGAAGTGGCGGCGGTGCGACCCGCGACACCGATGAGTCGGCGTTGGAGATCCTGGACCGCCGGATGGCCAGCGGTCAGATTGACACTGCGGCCTGGCAGGCCCAGCGCCTCGCTCTCCAGGGTGTCCAGGACGACAAGAAATGAGTGCAACGAGACGTCCCCTGCTGGTCGGAGCGTTGACCGCTGCGGTGATCGCCCTGGTCTCCTCCGCGGCGGTTGCGGTCGGAGCCGTGGGCGGCCCCACCTCTGAGCCGGCAGGGGTACGGGCTCTGGCGACTCCCGGTGGGCAAGGCTTTCTGTCCGGCTCCCCACGTGCGGTCCCGAAGCTACCCGGGACTGTTGTGAACATCTCCCTGACAAACATGGGTGGACCAATGATGGGCGGCCAAGGTAACGCCATGATGGGCGGCGGTCCCATGGGTTTGAC
This sequence comes from Dermatophilaceae bacterium, assembly GCA_014377705.1. Taxonomy (GTDB): domain Bacteria; phylum Actinomycetota; class Actinomycetes; order Actinomycetales; family Dermatophilaceae; genus UBA4719. Next base: position 3,350 of record JACMPC010000042.1, on the reverse strand, counting down.
CGCGGACCACGCCTCAGTACCCCATGGCACCGTGTCATTACTGGCGACCAACGCAGGCAGCATTGATCATGAAATGGTCATGCTCCCGCTTCCGAGTTCACAAGCTCTCGGAGCACGCCCGATGGGCGTCAACGCCAAGACCACTGAGGCGGGCAGCCTCGGCGAAGCGTCCAAGAGCGGCACCGCAGGCGCCGGCGACGGAATCGCCCCGGGCGCCTCAGGCTGGGTGACCGTGACCTTGGCGCCCGGGCAATACGAACTGGTCTGTGACCTCCCCCGCCACTACTCCGCCGGCATGTATACCCAGCTCACGGTCACCTGACGCTCATAGGCTTCGCCCCACACACGACGAACCGCGTCGTGGTCACCTGATGATGATCGCGCGCTGATCCCCACGGGATCCGGACACCGTTGCGCGTGGAGTCCGGGAGCTGGCTGGCGGCGGCCACAAGAAGCTGTCCGAGTCCGGTCCGGGGCTGCTCACGGCTGTTTGGGTGCGGGGCCCTGGACATCATTGCTTCGCAGACCCTGAGGGCGCAGCAGTTGCGCCAGGTGGGGGATCGAAGTCGCCTCAAGGGTGGGGGAGGCGAAGTATCCGGGGTAGGTCGCCCCGGATCGGTTGATCCATGCGGTGGCCAGTCCCGCGAGGTGAGCGCCGTGGATGTCCCACGGGTGGACGGCCACGAGCATCATGTTGATCGGTTCGACGCCACACTGCTGACCTGCGTAGGCGTAGGCAGCCGGTGCTGGCTTCCACACTCCGGCGTCCTCGACCGAGAGCAGCCGTTCGAAGTGCCCGCCGATCCCAGCCCGCTCCAACAGACGCTCGGCGACGCTGGCTGCTCCGTTGCTCAAGGTGACCAGGCGAATGCCCAGGGCAGCAAGGGTTGGTATGCCGTCGCTGACGTCATGGTGAAGAGCCAGTTCGTCGAAGCCGCCCATGACGTGTTCGATCGCCTCATCCGTGGTGCGGTTCAAGGGAAGGCCGCGCAGGCTCGCACGCAGCACCCCAACGCCGAGCTGGGCAAAGGGTGCGGTACTTCCCGCTGCGGTGAGCGCGAAGCCGTCTCGCAGGAGGGCCGCGAACCACGTCGCGGCCAAGTGTGCTGGGGCGCCGACATCGACGAACCGCTGACCCATCGGTGACATGTCCGAGAGGGTCTCATTGACGTCGAACACGATCACTGAGGGCAGGCCGGGAGCGTCGGTGTTGACGGGTCGAGCTGAGCTCGGGACGGTGTTCATGCTTCTCCTTGGTCGTTCCGCTGCGGGTGCCCGCTACGGCTTGTAGGCCGGGACCACTGGCTGGTGCGCGCCCTGCCTACGACTAGCCGGGTTTCCGGCGCCTACCGGGATGCGGCATGAAGCAGGGAACAAAATGTCTCTTCAGAACGGCCCGACTGGCCGTAGCAAATATTCTCAAAGGAACTCGCCCCATTCTCTTACGACCCTCACGCGCCGGTTGGGACGGGCGTTGGCCCGGAGCTTGGGTGATCTTTCCGCCGAAGATGTTGACCTCCAGCCGGACCATGCGGAAAGGTCGAGACCGCTGGGGCGGGCACGCGGTTCACCCGCGCCATCGAGATGGCGACCCAGCGTCATGAACGCTTCACACCTTAACCGACCCCCTTCGCACCACACCGCAAGAGCTAGGAAGTCGGGGCGCGGAGGCGAGCGGGCCCTCGGATCAACCCGGTCGACGTACCAGAAGCCGAACGCTGATTGACGCTCAAACCCTTCGACGCGGACGCTAACGACAAGTTTTCGCTGTGCCGGTCGCGGATCGGTGACCGGTGAGCGATCGACGGCCGGCCACCGATCGTCTGCTGCAAAGACTCAGCCATCAAGCGGGAATCAATCGAAGACGCAATCGCGGTCCACGTTGGTCCTGCTCGCCTGGTGCGACCGGTCAGCGCATCTTGCGGAAGAACTCTTGGCGGCCCAGCAGGCAGAGCACGTAGCGACTGCCTGCGCGGCGGGCAGCACCCAGCCCCGGAGGCTCAGGCACTGTGCTCTGCCCCGGCTGGTAAGGCCCATGAAACAGGAAAGAGGACCTCAGGCTCGCCTCGTTCGGCGCTGCAACCTCAAAGTCAAGGGTGACGTCGCCGCATCATGGCTGCGCTGCACCAGACAGTGCTCCGGACTTCCCTGTCGCGCTGGCCGGGTCGGAGGTGGGCCGCACGGGCTTCCCGCAGACCGCGCTGACCGCTCGGTCAGCCGCGTTGAGCGCCGCCGCTAGTTCGGCTTGCCCGAGGTCGACGACGCCGACTTCCCGTGTGTAGCAGAAGAACTCTTAGTCCTCGCGGACCATGAGATTGTTCTGCCCGCTTGTGCAGTCCGCATCGTGCAACTCACCGAGGACCGGAAGCGCGGTCTGGTCAAGACGAGCTGCGACTTGTTTCTGCACGGGTACACGCTCCGAGGCGACCGCGTCCTGCTTCAGCGGTGGGGTTTGTTGCCCTTCGTGAACGCAAGCACTATCAGAGCAGCGGCCAGCAGGAAGAGAAAGATACGCGCGCAGAGCCCTCATCGACTGGACCAGTGTCGCTGTTCACGACGCGACGGCGACGAGGGCCTGGTCATCTGGTGATCACTGCCCGATCACTCACCGTGCGCGGAGGTTCAGGTTGAGGACCTCGTTCACATACAGCATCGGATATTCGGGCGACCCCGCGTGGGCAAGATTGAGGTAGAACGCATCGCCGGGGGTGATGCCGAACCGGCCGGCGACCTCGGGGAGCAGTTCGTTCGGGGCAACGGTATAGGCGACCGGGCGGCCAGTGGCGTCGATGACCACCTCGCCGCCCGCACCGCTGCGGGTTCCGCCGTTCGCAAAAGTGTCGAGGTAAGGACGCAGGGGGCCGAAAGTCGACACGAGCGGAGCGCGCGCGACGACTTGGTTGATGCAGTCGCTGCTGCCAAACGACTGCTCGAACGCACCGCCACCGGGAACCAGGTTCCCCGCGGTCGTCAGGGCGATCTCGCTGATGAACGTCGGGTCGCAGCGAGCGAACGACAAGGGCAGGACCAGCGGGCCGGTCGGCGTGCCCGCGACAATGTCGGCGAACGCAAACGCGGCACTGTCCACGCAGGGGTCCGCCTCTGAGCCGCGCAATGGTGCAACCACGCCGAGCCGCTCATGGGTCGGCACGAGGTCGCGCAGCACGAGTTCGGCAAGATCCCCCTGCACGACGACGTCGACGGTGCCCGTCGTGGACCCATCAGCCGATTTGAATGCGCCCGACGCAACGACGCCCTCGGGAATGGGCTGCGCTTCGGCGGTCGGCTGCGCTTCGGCGATCGGCCGAGCAGTCGCCACCACGGATGCCGTTCCCCGGCGGAAGCATCGC
>JACMPC010000041.1 GCA_014377705.1 Dermatophilaceae bacterium | reverse complement strand
CGATGGCGCCGTCTACATGGCCGCCCTGCGCGGACAGTCACTCTGGCGGATCCCTGTGGACAGCACAGGAAAAGCAGGCCGGCCCCAACGCCTCATGCAAGGGCAGTACGGGCGCCTGCGCACCGTCGTGTCGGCGCCGGACGGCCGGCTCTGGCTGGTGGCCAGCAACACCTTCCGCGGCACCCCGTCCCCCGGCCACGACCGGATCCTCGCCCTCCGCCTCCCCATCCAGAAGTAGCCGAACAGGCTGTGCCGCGGGGCTTCGAGCCGTTCCCCCACCGTGATGGAAGGTCCGGCGACGGATCCAGCCTCCTGACAGTGATCCTGGACACGGGTCAGCCGAACACCTGAGGCACCACCAGGCCATAAGGCTGATGTGCCCCGGCCCGTTCTGGGAGATTCTGGAATGACCGGCGCACGACGCCGCCATGACGAGTTCCCGAGTTGGCAGGCACAGGATGTACAAGGCCGTACTGGTTCTCTCGATCGCCTTCTGGGCGATTACCGTCGCCATGCTCATCAGCAAGCCCTCGGACGTACGCCGCACGATCCAGCTGCTCAGCGATGTCAGAGCCACCGCCACGCCCCCGCGCCCCTCCTACCCAGGGTCGTCGACGGCTCGCCGCAGGCAGGATCCTCTCCGCGGCGTTCCAAGAATCTCGCGGAAAGCCTCGTAGCCCCTCTCACCCGGTCGGACCAAGACCCTAGGCGGCGCCCAGCTTCTCGAGAATGAGCTCGCGGGCCCTGGCCGCATCCGCCTGGCCCTTCATCTCCTTCATGACCTGACCGATCAGCGCACCAGCGGCGGCCACCTTGCCCTCCCGCACCTTGTCGGCGACAGCAGGGTTGGCTGCGATGACGGCGTCGACGGCGTCCGACAGCGCGCCGTCATCCTTCACCAGCCGAAGCCCTCGCGCGTCGGCAACGGCCACCGGGGAGCCTTCTGAGGCCAGCACGCCATCGAGCACCTGGCGGGCCATCGAGTCGTTCAGCCGGCCTGAGGTCACCAGGCCGTCGAGCTCGGCGACATCAGCCGCAGTCACGCCGAAGTCCGCCAGGTCACGGGCCTGCGCACTGGCGCGGCGGGCGATCTCGCCGAGCCACCACTTGCGCGCACCGACCGGAGTTCCGCCGGCGGCCACGGTCTCCTCGATCAGCAGGACCGCACCGGCGTTCATGACGTCGCGCATCTCCAGGTCGCTGTAGCCCCAGTCGCCCTGGAGCCGGCGACGGCGCTCGGCGGGCGGCTCGGGCATCGTGGCGCGCAGCTCCTCGACGTGCTCCCGGGTCGGGGCGACCGGCACGAGGTCGGGCTCGGGGAAGTAACGGTAGTCGTCGGCGTCGGACTTCACCCGTCCGGACGTGGTGACGCCGGTGTCCTCGTGCCAGTGCCTGGTCTCCTGCAGGATCGAGGCACCGCCGTTCAGGACCGCGGCATGACGGGTCATCTCGTAGCGCACCGCCCGCTCGACCGACCGCAGCGAGTTGACGTTCTTGGTCTCGGTGCGGGTGCCGAGCGGGACGTCATTTTGAGCGGCCGGGTCCTGCGACCTGGCGCGCAGAGACAGGTTGACGTCGCAACGGATCGAGCCCTGCTCCATCCGGACGTCGCTGACCCTGAGCGCCTTGAGCAGGTCGCGCAGCGTCGCGACATACGCCTTGGCCACCTCGGGAGCATGGGCCCCGGCACCGACCAGCGGCCTGGTCACGATCTCGACGAGCGGGATACCTGCCCGGTTGTAGTCGACCAGGCTGTGGTCCGCGCCGTGGATCCGTCCGGTGGCGCCGCCGATGTGCAGCGACTTGCCGGTGTCCTCCTCCATGTGTGCGCGCTCGATCTCGACGCGGTAGGTCGACCCGTCCGGCATCTCGACATCGAGGTAGCCGTTGTAGGCGATCGGCTCGTCGTACTGCGAGGTCTGGAAGTTCTTGGGCATGTCCGGGTAGAAGTAGTTCTTGCGGGCGAACCGGCACCACGACGCGATCTCGCAGTTGAGCGCGAGACCGATCCGGATCGCCGAGTCGACCGCGGCGACGTTGACGACCGGCAGTGCCCCGGGCAGGCCGAGACACACCGGGCAGGTCTGCGTGTTCGGCGCTTCTCCGAAGCCGGTCGCACAGCCGCAGAACATCTTGGTCGCAGTGTTGAGCTCGACGTGAACCTCCAGGCCCATCACCGGGTCGTAGGTCTTCAGGACCTCGGCATAGTCGACGACGGGCTCTGCGACGTGGCCGTTGGTGGCGGTGCTCATGCGCGGACCTCCCGGCCGTTAGCAGTGGTCGGCGCCCCGTTGGCGCCGGTCGGCAGCTCTGGCGCCCTGGCGAGCAGCGGCCCGCCCCAGCGTTGGACGAGTGCGGCCTCCAGAGCCGCGCCCACGCCATACAACCGCTCGTCCCTGGTGGCCGGAGCCAAAATCTGGATGCCGGTCGGCAGCCCGTCCTCGTCGGCCAGCCCGCTCGGCAGCGAGATGCCGGGGATGCCTGAGAGGTTCGCCGGGATCGTCGCGATGTCGTTGAGGTACATGGCAAGCGGGTCGTTGATCTTCTCGCCGATCTTGAACGCCGTGGTCGGCGTGGTCGGCGAGACGAGCACGTCAGCCTTCTCGAAGGCCGCGGCAAAGTCGCGCTGGATCAGGGTGCGGACCTTCTGGGCCGAGCCGTAGTAGGCGTCGTAGTAGCCGCTGGACAGCGCGTAGGTGCCAAGGATGATCCGACGCTTGACCTCGTCGCCGAACCCCGCGTCGCGAGAGGCCGCCATGACCTGTTCGGCGCTGGGATCCTTGACCCCCTCAGGCAGGACGCGCAGGCCGTACCGCATGGCGTCGAACTTCGCCAGGTTGGAGGACGCCTCGCTCGGCAGGATCAGGTAGTAGGCCGCCAGCGCGTAGTCGAAGCTCGGGCAGGACACCTCGACGACCTCGGCGCCCGCGTCCACGAGCAGCTGCACGGACTCCTCGAACCGGGCCCGGACACCTGGCTGGTAACCCTCGCCGCCGAGCTCCTTGACCACGCCGATACGCAGGCCCTTCACGTCGGCGCGCCGGGCAGCCTCCAGCACCGGGGGCACCGGCGCGTCGATGGAGGTGGAGTCCATCGGGTCATAACCACCGATGACCGAGTGCAGGAGCGCGGCGTCGAGCACCGTGCGCGACACCGGCCCGGCCTGGTCCAGGCTGCTGGCCAGCGCGATCAGCCCGTAGCGGGAGACGCCGCCATACGTCGGCTTGCACCCGACAGTGCCGGTCACCGCGGCGGGCTGACGGATCGACCCACCGGTGTCGGTGCCGATCGCCAGCGGTGCCATGTAGGACGCGACGGCGGCAGACGAGCCACCGCCGGACCCGCCGGGTATCCGCTCGAGGTCCCACGGGTTGTGCGAGGGGCCGTAGGCGGAGTGCTCGGTCGAGGAGCCCATCGCGAACTCGTCCATGTTGGTCTTGCCCAGGATCGGCATCCCGGCGGCCTTGAGCCTGGTGACGATCGTGGCGTCATACGGCGGGATCCAGCCCGCCAGGATCTTGGAGCCGGCAGTGGTGGGCATGCCCATGGTGGTCGCGATGTCCTTCACCGCGATCGGCACGCCGGCCAGGATGTGCAGGTCCTCCCCGGCGATCCGGCGCTTGTCCACCTCACGCGCGGTCGCGAGCGCGCCCTCGGCGTCAACGTGCAGGAAGGCCTTGACCGAGCCGTCCACGGCCTCGATCCGGTCGAGGTGGGCCTGGGTGGCCTCGACCGCGCTGATCTCCTTGCGGGACAGGCGATCCGCGAGCACGGCGGCACTCGCGCGGGTGATGTCAGAAGTCACGGCTGAACCTTTGTTCGGAGGTACTCGACGGGCAGCAGGGAGATGGCGGGCGGGTCAGTCCCCGTCCAGGATCCGCGGAACGGAGAAGCGCTGCTGCTCGGAGGCGGGCGCGGCAGCCAGCACCGCTTCGGCGGTCAGGCTGGGACGCACCACGTCGGGCCGGTTCACATTGGTCATCGGCAGCGGGTGCGACGTCGGCGGCACGTCATCGGTGGCCACCTCGCTCACCCGGGCAACGGACTCAAGGATGATGGCGAGCTCACCGGACATCTTGTCGAGCTCTGCGTCACTGAGATCGATGCGCGCGAGCATGGCGAGGTGGGCGACATCGTCGCGAGAGATTGCGGACATGCCCTGAAGTCTAGTGGGCCGACACAGCGGTATGACGGGTGCTTACCGGCCGCGCCCCCCCTGCCCAGGCGAAGCCACGCCGAGGGCCTACCTCGGCGTGGGTGCAGGCGTCAGCTTCCACGAGGGTGCAGGCGTCAGCCCTCCACGAGGGTGAAGTGACCCAGCTCGTCCTCGAAGGTGACCGAGACCGTGGAGTCATAGCCGTCGACCACTCCCTGACAGTCGACCACGACATCGGACTTCACAGGCGTCTCAGGACACTTCATCGACTTCACGTCACCGGAGTCGGCGGTGATGACCCGTGACAGCTCGTCGGCCAGCAGCGTCCCCTTGTAGGACTGGCCGGCCACAACCTGGGGCGCGGTCCCCTGCAGCTCCCCGGGCGGGGAGAAGAACCCGGTGACAACCACGAAGGCGATCAGGCCCAGCACGAGCAGCAGTGCGAGACAGGCGACAACCAGGGCGGTGACGGCGAGCCCGTTCTTCTGCTTCGGTGCCGGCTGGGACGGCTGTGGCTGTGGCGGCAGATACTGAGGCTGCTGAGGTGGGTACGGCAGCTGCCCGGGTTGCGGCGGGGACTGCTGGTCCTGCCGGGGGCCGGGCCGCGCGAACGGCTGCTGCTCATAGGGACTGCTCATGCGGTGGAGATCCTCCCTGACTCAAGCAAAGTGCGCGGACAGCCCCTGTCATTCTGCGATGCTACCCGAGCGCCGTCAGGCTTCCGTCCGCGTCCACGACTCCTCCCACGCAGGCAGCACCAGGCACGCACCAGGCACGCACCAGGCACGCATCAAACACGAACCAGGCAGCGCCCCGGCTCGCGGTGACCCCAGTCCGCCAAGCCAGCCGGTCAGGCCCTACGCACCGTCGGGGATAAGGATGCCGCGGCCTCGCAGCCGACCCGCCTCGAGGTCGTTCACCGCGTCGTCCACCGCGGCCAGCGGGTAGGTGCGGGTGAGCATGGTGACGCGTCCGGACGCGTTGAGTGCCATCAGCTCGACCAGGTCGTTGTAGCTGCCCACGAGGTTGCCGACGACGTTTCGTTCCGTCGAGATCACGTCGATGGTCGGGATGTCGACGGTCCCGCCGTACCCGATCACGAAGTCGCTGCCGGCGCGCCGGGTCATCGCCCACGCGTCCCGCTCGGCGCCCTTCTCGCCGACGAAGTCCAGCACCACCTCGGCGCCCTTGCCGTCGGTCATCTCCAGGACCCGGTCCACATGCCCGGCGTTGACCTTCACGGTCTCGTCGGCTCCCCAGCCGCGGGTGAGCGCCAGGGCCTCCTCGTTGGGGTCCAGCACGATGATGCGGGTGGCGCTCATCGCACGCAGGCACTGGATACCGAGGTGCCCCAGCCCTCCTGCCCCGATGACGACACAGGTGCTGCCTGGGTACAGCATCGGGACTGCCTTCTTCACCGCGTGGTATGCCGTGAGGCCGGCGTCGGCCAGCGCGGCCACGTCGGCGGGCTGGATGCCGGGAGCGAGCCTGACCACCGAGCGCGCGGAGGTCTTGATGAAGTCCGCCATGCCCCCGTCGGTGTCGATACCCGGGAAGGCGCTGGCCTCGCAGTGCACGTCGTCGCCCGCCCGGCAGGCCCGGCAGAAGCCACAGGTCGCCAGCGGGTGCAGGATCACCGCGTCACCCGGCCGCAAGTGATCCACGGCCGCGCCGACCTCATGGATCCAGCCGGCGTTCTCATGGCCCAGCGTGTACGGCAATGCCACGTTGCTCTTGTCCGCCCACTGGCCCTGCACGATGTGTAGGTCAGTGCGGCACAAGCCGGCGCCGCCGACCCTGACGACCACGTCCAGCGGCCCCGTGGCCCTGGGGTCGGAGATCTCCTGGACGACCGGACGCTCCTGGTAACGATGCAGCCGAACCGCTTTCATCACGCCTCCCACGACGAGCACCGGGCAGCCCTGGTGACCTTCCCGTTCCCCGCACCGTAGGCCAAACCGGGCAGGTGCGCCCCCGATGGCGCAGCGACACCCTTCCGGGCGGGGGTCGGCTCGGCGTAGGTTCCGAGGTTCACACCAAGCGAGAGGCACGACCATGACACGTACGCCCGAAGAGGTCTTCGCCCACCACGGACAGGTGCTGGGGGCCGGCGACCTCGAGGGGATCGTCTCCGACTACACGCAGGACGCGATCCTGATCGTGAACAAGAAGGTCTACCGCGGCAAGGATGGTGCTCGCCAGGTATTCACCCAGCTGCTCAGCGATCTCCCCTCGGCCGCCTGGCAGCTCGAGACGGTGTTCGCCGACGACGTGCTCTACCTGGAGTGGTCGGCGATCGGAGGCGGACGCAAGGCGGAGCACGCTGTCGACACGTTCATCTTCAAGGACGGCATGTGCATCGTGCAGACGGTCGACTACACCCTCCAGCCCGCCTGAGCCAGACCTCCGTCCGCGGTCCGGATTTGTGGGCCGCGGCCGGGGACCGGCGCAGCCTGCCGCTCCTGCAGCCTGCCCGGCTCATCGGCCGTAGACGTCGTGAGGAACGGATCCGCCGGCGTTCGGCTCAGCCGCAGAGCTTGGGGACACCGGGCGGGCCGGCAGTGTGAGACGGGTGAGACGGGTGAGACGGGTGAGACGGGTGAGACGGGTGAGACGGGTTGTCCAGCTGCCCGGCCAGCGCCCTGGCCCAGCCGAGCAGGCCCGTGACGTCGATTCCGTAGGGCGGTTCGTCGGCGTAGCCCGAGATTCGGTCGGCCCCGCGCCGGAGCACCCGCGCTCCCCCGACGCCGTTCCCGCGCAGCGCATGAGTCAGCCCGACCGCGAGCTGGGCGAGCCCCTGCCACAGCTCTCGCTCGGCATCCGGTGCTGACTTCCAGGAGGCCTCCAAAACCTCGTGGGCCTGGAACGGCCGGCCCTGGTCCAGGAGCCGCTGAGCCTCAGCCAGAGCGTCGGCCGGCGACAGGGCAAGATCGTCGGGGACACCGGCAACCCCGATCTCCCCGCGGGGCAGGGGCCGGCCCAGCTCATCACGCGGGCGGGCGTTGCGCGGACGACCGCTCGGATCGCGTTCCCGGTCAGGACTCATCGTGGGTCTCCTCGCCGTCGTGGCCCGAGGTGCCCGACTCACCGGCCTCGCCGGACTCGAGCAGCGTGCGGAAGCCGGCCTCGTCCAGGATCGTCAAACCCAGCTGCCGGGCCTTCTCGGCCTTGGATCCGGCATTCTCCCCCACCACGACGTAGTCGGTCTTCTTCGACACCGTCCCGGCCGCCTTCCCGCCGCGGGACAGGATCGCCTCTTTGGCCTCGTCGCGCGAGAAGCCCTCCAGCGAGCCGGTCACCACGACCGTCAGCCCGGCCAGGGTCCTGGGCGTCGACGCGTCGGCCTCGTCGGCCATCCGAACCCCGGCCTTCTCCCACTTGTCGACGATCGCCACGTGCCACGGGTATCGGTCCACGTCAAACCACTCCTGAACCGACTCTGCAATCACCGGGCCAACCCCCTCCACACCGGCTAGCTCCTCCAGCGACGCGGCGCGAATCGCATCCATCGAGCCGAAATGGCCGGCCAGCGCCCGGGCTGCGGTGGGCCCGACATGGCGGATCGAGAGCGCCACGGCCACCCGCCACAGCGGTTGCTCCCTGGCGTGGGCCAGGTTGGCGATCAGCTTGGCCCCGTTGGCCGAAAGCACCCGGCCGTCCACGATGGTGTGGTCAGGATCCATCTTCTTGGCGGCGCGCGTGTAGAGCGGCACCGTCACCAAGCGTGCGACCGATTGCTTCGTGTCACCGTCGGGTCCGGGTGCGAGGTCGAACAGGTCACCCTCGTCGCCGATGACCTTGGCCTCGAGCAGCGCAATGGCACCCTCCCAGCCGAGGGCCTCGATGTCGAAGGCACCGCGGGCGGCCAGCGCGGACAACCGCTCGCGCAGCTGAGCAGGGCACGAGCGGGAGTTGGGGCAGCGAATGTCCTTGTCGCCCTCCTTCTCGGTGGCCAGCTCCGTGCCGCAGTCAGGACAGTGCGTCGGCATCTCGAACGCCCGCTCGGACCCGTCCCGCAGGTCGACGACCGGACCAACGATCTCGGGGATCACATCGCCGGCCTTGCGCAGCACGACGATGTCACCAATCAGCACGCCCTTGCGGACGACCTCGAAGGCGTTGTGCAGCGTGGCCATCTCGACGGTGGAGCCGGCGACCTTGACCGGCTTCATCACCCCGAACGGCGTCACCCGCCCGGTCCGTCCGACGTTGACCCGGATGTCCAGCAGCCTGGTGGTGACCTCCTCGGGCGGGTACTTGTACGCGATGGCCCACCGCGGCGCCCGCGACGTCGAGCCGAGGCGCCGTTGGACCTCCACCTCGTCGATCTTGACGACGATGCCGTCCAGCTCATGCTCCACGGAGTGCCGGTGCTCACCGAAATAGTCGATGTAGGCCTGCGCCGCGGCGATGTCGTCGAGCACCCGATAGTGGGCGGAGACCGGCAGGCCCCAGTCCCGCAGCACGTCATACGACTGGCTCTGGCGCTCCATCGGGAAGCCCGCGTGAGCACCGATCCCGTGCACGAGCATCCGCAGCGGACGGGTGGCGGTGACCCGGGGGTCCTTCTGCCGCAGCGATCCGGCGGCGGCGTTGCGGGGGTTGGCGAACGGCGCCTTGCCCGCCTCGACCAGCGACGCGTTCAGCTCGGCGAAGGCTTCGACCGGGAAGAACACCTCACCCCGGATCTCAATGTTCGCAGGGTGATCCGAGCCAGCGAGCTGATGCGGGATCCCCTCGATCGTGCGCACGTTGTTGGTGACGTCCTCGCCGGTACGACCATCCCCGCGGGTCGCGGCCAGGACCAGCCGGCCCCGCTGGTAGAGCAGGTTGATGGCCAGTCCGTCGATCTTGAGCTCGCAGAGATAGTGGTGTGCGTCAGAGCCCTCGAACGCGGTGTCCCGGGCCACCCGCGCCGCCCAGTCCGCGATCTCCCTGGCGCTGAAGGCGTTGTCCAGACTGAGCATCCGCTCGAGATGGTCCACCGCTGCGAAGGCCACAGAAGTTGACCCGAAGAAGGTGGCGCCGACCTGCTGGGTCGGGCTGTCCGGGGTCCGCAGCTCCGGGTACTGGTCCTCCAGGGTGTTCAGCTCCCGGATCAGCGCGTCATACTCGCCGTCGCTGATGGTCGCCGCATCCTTGACGTGGTAGCTGAACTGATGCCCGCGCACCCGCTCGGCGAGCTCGGTCCACTGGTGGCGGACGTCATCGGGAACGTCAGTCGGCAGGTCGGTCACAGCCATATCCTGCCCCATCCCGGGCCAACACCGTCTGCGGCAAGCCACCGTCAGCCGGGAAGCCACCGTCTGCCGGGAAGCCACCGTCTGCCGGGAAGCCACCGTCCGGGACACCTCACCGGCGGTGCGAACGACCGATCAGCACCGCGGCCGCCAGCACGATGGCCGCCCCGGCGAACTGGGGCCACTGCAGCCGTTCGCCCAGCAGCAGGACGCCCAGAGCGACCGAGACCACCGGGATCAGATAGGTGACCGAAGCCCCGACGGTGGGGCCGGCCGCACGCACCACGTCGTACTGGAAGGACATCGCGATGCCGGTGCCGACCACTCCCAGGGCCAGCACGGCCAGCAGTGGCCACAGGACCGAGCCGCCTCTGGTGTTGGCGTGCAGGGACCAGGGCGCGTCCAGGGACAGGCGGGCGCGCTGGGTGAGCCACCAGATCGCCAGGGCGACCAGCATCTGAGCGGCTGAGGTCAGCATCTGCGCCGCCGGCAGGGTGAGCCCGCCGAAGTCGGCCCGACCAAGGAACCGCCTGGTATAGGTCCAGCCCACGCCGTAGGACATGCCCGCGACCAGCGTCATGCCGAACCCCAGGAGGTCGGGGCGCCCGTGCGCCTGCCACGGCTGCAGGATCACCAGGACACCGACGAAGCCGATGAGCACCCCCGCGATCTTGCCCCCGCCGATCTTGTCGCCTCTCAGGAGCAGCAGGCTGAACAGCACCGTGGCGATCGGGGTGATCGAGTTGCCGATGCCCGCCAGCGCCGAGCTGATCCGCTCCTCCCCGAGCGCGAACAGGCTGAACGGCAGGCTGCCGAGGAAGAAACCGGTCACCATCAGGTGCGCCCACAGGCGTCGCTCCCGGGGCAGCCGGCCTCCGGACGCGGTGAGCAGCAGCATCAGAACGGCGGCACCGCTGAGGATGCGCAGGCCGGAGATCTGCAGCGGGGCAAGGGACCTCAGGCCGATCTTCATCAGCAGGAAGCTCGAGCCCCAGATGAAGGTCAGCGCCAGGAACTTGAGCTGCCACGGCACCCGGGTGGCCTTCATGGGGTTGGCCGCGCCCAAAGCAGCGGCCGTCCTGGTGGCGGTCATCTGGTGCTCAGCTTCCTGCGGTCTCGGTCAGGGCACGGGCCGCATCCACAGCCAGCCGTTGAGCGGTGCGGGCCCCCGCGGGGGTGAACCCGGCCAGACCACAGGCAGGCGTGAGGGTCACCCGGGACAGGTCCGGCACCGGCAGCCCGACCCGCCGCCAGGCCTTGACCAGCGGCCCGATGACATCGGTGACCTGGCTCCTCGCTCCCGCATCTGCGTGGTCGGTGGGCACCACCCCGGCCCACAGGGCAAGGCCGGACTCGACAGTGGCTGCCAGGGACTCCCAGCCCTTGGGGCTCAACAGCGCGACGTCCACCGACACCGCCTTCACCCCGGTGTCCCGCAGCAGGACGAACGGGACCTCCGGAGCACAACAGTGCACGACGGTATGCCGGTCGCCGGCGGGCGCGACCACGTCGCGCAGGCCCTCGGCCGCGGCAGTCGGGTCGATGGCCCGGATCCGTCCGAAGCCCGAGGCGGTGGGCAGCCGTCCCGCCAGAACCGACGGAAGGCCCGGTTCGTCGATCTGGACCACCAGGGTCGCCTTCGGGAGGAGCTGCGCGACCACGCCCAGATGGACGCGCAGTCCCTGCGCCAGGGAGGCGACCACGTCGCGGGTGGCGCCGGCGTCGACCACCGAACGCTCACCGCGGTGCAGCCAGACGGAGGAGGCCAGGGTCCAGGGACCGGCGATCTGGACCTTGAGGTCGCCGGCATAACCGTCAAAGGCCTCGGCCAGCTCATCGAGGTCCTGGCGCATCAGCCCCGAGGTGCGATGGGCATCGCGGCCGGGCCGGTCGACGAACCGCCAGCCCATCGGCTGCAGGTCAACCGCCAGATCGGCCAGCAGCCCTGCGCTGCGACCAATGATGTCGGCACCGGGCCCGCGGGCCGGAAGCTCCGGGAGGTACGGAAGCCCGTCCTCGCTGAGCAGGTCCCGGACTGCGGCCACCGCCTGGCGTACGTCGGCACCCGGCCACGACCCGACCCCGCTGGCTCTGCTCACCTCGAGAGCCTAACCGGCCGCCGGCGGACTGCCTGCCACGGCGTTGCCTGACCCGTCCGCCATCGCCGCTGCCCTGGTCGTGGAGTTCGGGATCGTGGTTGCGCTGGCAATCGTGGCGGATCCGAGCACCCGGGTCCCCTCGTACAGGACCACCGACTGTCCTGGCGCGACACCACGGATGCGACGCTGCAGACGCACCTCGACCGCTTCCCCGTCGGCCCAGGCCGTCGCGGGGATCTCCTCGCCGTGGGCACGGACCTGCGCGCCCACCGACACCACTCCCTGCGGCGCCGGGCCGCACC
Organism: Dermatophilaceae bacterium; assembly: GCA_014377705.1. Lineage (GTDB taxonomy): Bacteria > Actinomycetota > Actinomycetes > Actinomycetales > Dermatophilaceae > UBA4719. Next base: position 29,254 of record JACMPC010000041.1, on the reverse strand, counting down.
ACCGGGCATGGTCTCCGGTGATCGCGTCGACGCCGAGAAGCTCGCTGATCCCGACCACGACGGTGTTGGTCCGGGGCTGGACCTCGACGACGTAGCGTGGCTCGCCGCCGGCTGCCGGCTGGCCGAGGCGCAGGCCCCTGCGCTGCCCGACCGTGAACGCGTAGGCGCCCCAGTGCTCCCCCACCTTGGTGCCGTCGATCTCCACGATGTCGCCTGGCTGCTCGCCGAGACGGTCGGTGAGCCACTTGCCCGTGTCGCCGTCCGGGATGAAGCAGATGTCGTGGCTGTCCGGCTTGGCCGCGACAGAGAACCCGCGCACTGCCGCCTCCTGCCGGACCTGTGGCTTGGCCGTGTCGCCCAGGGGGAAGAACGACCTCGCCAGCTGGCCGGCATCGAGCACGCCCAGCACGTAGGACTGATCTTTGCCCATGTCGACGGCGCGGTGCAGCTCCCTTGCGCCGGAGGCTCTCTCGACGATCTGGGCGTAGTGGCCGGTCGCCACGGCATCAAAGCCCAGTGCCATTGCCTTGTCCAGCAACGCCGCGAACTTGATCTTCTCGTTGCAGCGCAGGCAGGGGTTGGGGGTGCGCCCTGCGGCGTACTCGGCGATGAAGTCGTCGACCACGTCCTGCCTGAAGCGCGCGGCCATGTCCCAGACATAGAACGGGATCCCTATCAGGTCGGCCACCCGCCGGGCATCGCCGGCATCCTCGATGGTGCAGCAACCGCGCGCGCACTCACGCAGGGTGGCGGCGTTCTGGCTCAGCGCCAGATGCACCCCGACGACCTCGTGCCCGGCATCGAGCATCCGGGCTGCGGCAACGGCGGAGTCGACACCCCCGCTCATCGCGGCGACGACACGCATCAGCGGGTGGGCCTGGTGCTGGTGGCCGTCTGAGCCCGCTGCGCGCGCTCGACCGCCGCGGGCAGGGAGGCAAGGAACGCGTCGACATCGGCCTGGGTCGAGGTGTGTCCCAGGGTGAGCCGCAGCGCGCCGCGCGCCCGGTGCTCCGACATTCCCATGGCGAGCAGGACGTGGCTGGGCTGGGGCACGCCGGCCTGGCAGGCGGATCCGGTGGAGCACTGGACCCCGGCGGCGTCCAGCAGGTAGAGCAGGGAGTCACCGTCGCAGCCGGGCACGAGCAGGTGCGCATTGCCGGGAAGGCGCCGGGTGCCGTCCCCCGGCTCCCAGTCACCGGTCACCTGGACATCGAAGCCGGCCGCCTGGGCACCACGGATAAGGTTGTCGCGCAGGGTGATCATCCGGGCCGTGGCGGCTTCTCGGTGGGCCGAGGAATGGCGCATGGCCACCGCGAACCCGCGGATCGCGGGGACGTCGAGGCTGCCGCTTCGCACCTGGCGCCCGTGCCCGCCACCGTGGCTCAGGGGCACGAGCTGGGCATCGCGTCGGGCCACCAGGGCGCCCACGCCCAGCGGACCGCCGATCTTGTGGCCGCTGACGCTCATGAGATCGAGCTCGCTCGCGGCGAAGCTCACCTCGAGCTGGCCAACGGCCTGGACGGCGTCGCTGTGCATCGGGATACCGAGCTCGTGGGCGACGGCAGCCAGCTCGGCGATGGGCTGGACGGTCCCGACTTCGTTGTTAGCCCACATCACGCTGACCAGCGCGACCGCAGCGGGGTCGGTCTCGATGGCGGCACGCAACGTCTCGGGGTCGACCCGGCCGAGCTGGTCGACCTCGAGCCAGGTCACCTTGGCACCCTCGTGTGCCTCGAGGAACTGGACGCAGTCCATCACGGCGTGGTGCTCGACCGTGCTGACCAGGATGCGCACCCGCCGGGGATCCGCGTCACGCCGGGCCCAGAAGGTGCCCTTGATGGCCAGGTTGTCCGACTCCGTGCCACCAGAGGTGAACAGCACCTCGGATGGACGGGCCCCCAGGGCCTGGGCAATCGACTCGCGGGACTCCTCGACGACCCGGCGGCCGAGACGGCCCGAGGTATGCAGCGACGAGGCGTTGCCGACCGTCGCCATCTGGGCGGTCATCGCCTCAATGGCTTCGGGCAGCATCGGCGTCGTCGCGCCATGGTCGAGATAGACAAATGAGTCAGGCACCCAGTGAGTCTACGTCCCGCCGGGATGAGGCCGATCAGCCCTTCGCTGTGTGGACCGCCTTGGTGGCCTGCGGCAGGACGGTGAAAAGGTCGCCGACCACACCGAAGTCGACCAGCTCGAAGATGGGCGCCTCTGCGTCCTTGTTGATCGCGATGATCGTCTTGGACGTCTGCATGCCGGCCCGGTGCTGGATCGCACCGGAGATGCCCGCAGCGACATAGAGCTGCGGGGAGACCTGCTTGCCGGTCTGGCCGATCTGGTTGCCGTGCGGGTACCACCCCGCGTCGACGGCGGCCCGGGAGGCTCCGACAGCCGCGCCGAGGGAGTCGGCGAACTCCTCGACCTTGGAGAAGTCACCACCGGTGCCGCGCCCGCCGGAGACCACGATCGCGGCCTCGGTCAGCTCGGGGCGGCCGGAGGCGGCCTTGACCTGGCTGTCGGTGATCCGGGCGCCCTTGGCGCTCTCGGAGATCGAGACCTCGACCGCCTGCTCGACCGCGGCACCGGCAACAGCCTCCGGCGTGGCCGAGTTCGGCTTGACCGTCACGATCGGCGTGCCCTTGGTGACCGTAGCCCGAACAGCGAAACCCCCCGCGAACACGGACTGGGTGGTGCTCAGTCCGCCACTGTCACCGGCCTGCACGTCGACGGCGTCGGTGATCAGGCCGGACTCGATCTTGATCGCAAGTCGTGCCGCAATCTCTTTGTGCCCGGGAGAGGACGAGAGCAGGACCGCGGCGGGTGCCGCTGAGCCGACAATCATTGCCAGCACCTCGGCGATCGGCGCCACGAGGTAGTCGGTGACGTCAGTCGACTCCACCCGGTAGATCTTCTCGGCGCCGTACTGCGCCAGGGTCTCCTTGGCGCCGTCAAAACCGGTGCCGACGAAGACTGCGGAGGGCTCACCGAGACGGCGGGCGATCGTCAGCAGCTCGGTGGTGGTCTTGCGGACCGCACCCTCGGTGTGATCGACCAGAACGAGAACTTCAGCCATTGCGTTACTCCTACATCTGTATGTTCGGGAAGCAGCTGTTCAGAGGGAACAGCCTTTTCGGGTGAGCGGGCCGTTCGGTTGAGCAGACGAGCAGTGGTCGGGGTTCAGGCGAACTTCTGCGCGGTCAGGAACTCCGCGAGCCTGGTGCCGCCCTCACCCTCGTCGGTGACGATCTGACCCTTGACCCGCGGCGGGCGCTTGGCGAAGGACTCCACGGTGGTCCAGGCCGCGCCCAGGCCCACCAGGGCGGCATCCACGCCCAGGTCGGCCAGCGACCAGGTCTCGACCGGCTTCTTCTTGGCCGCCATGATGCCCTTGAAGGACGGGTAGCGCGGCTCGTTGATCTGGTCGGTGACCGAGACCAGCGCCGGAAGCGAGGCGGTGATGGTCTCCGAGGCCAGGTCGCCGTCGCGGCGGATCGTGACGGTCTCGCCTTCGACGGTCACCTCTGAGGCCAGGGTCACCTGGGGCAGGCCCAGACGCTCGGCAAGCATGGCCGGGACCACGCCCATCGCGCCGTCGGTGGACGCCATCCCGGTCAGGACCAGGTCCGGGATGCCGATCTTCTTGATCGCCTGCGCCAGGATCAGCGAGGTCGCCACCGCGTCGGATCCGTGAATCGCCTCGTCGTTGACGTGGACGCCGGCGTTGGCGCCCATCTGGAGGGCCTTCTTGATGGCGTCTGCGGCCCTGTCCGGGCCGACAGTCAGCACGGTGACGGTGCTGGCGGCCCCGTCGGGCCCGACTGCACCCTCGACCAGCTTCAGGCCCGCCTCGATCGCGTACTCGTCGAGCTCGGAGAGCAGACCCTCGACGCCCAGCCGGTCAGTGGTGTTGTCCGACTCGCTGAAGGTGAGGTCGGCCTGGGCATCAGGCACGTACTTGATGCAGATGACGATGTTCATCGCTGGCTCGTCCCTTTCTAAGGGAAAATGACGTGGGGATTCGAAATATCTTGACAGGCCCGGGCGTCTGAAGAAACGCCCGGAGAGCGTGATGCGCGACACGCCGGCCGGCGTCCGGCGAGAAACAGGGGCTAGCGCCCTTCGAACTGCGCTGTGCCCTCCGCATGCTCAACGAACGCGGCCATGCCGATGTCACGGTCACGGGTCGCAAAGATACCGACGAACTGCATCCGCTCGATCTCCAGACCCGTCTCGAGATCGACCTCGAGGCCACGGTCGATCGCCTCCTTGGCCGCCCGGATGGCGTATGCCGGACCGCCCACGTACCGCTCGACCCGTCGGCGCGCCGCTGCATACACCTCGTCGGGAGCGACGACCTCGTCCACCAGCCCCATCGCCAGGGCTTCCTGCGCCGAGACGAAACGACCCGTGAAGATCATGTCCTTGGCCCGGGCCGGACCGACGAGGCGCGAGAGCCGCTGGGTCCCTCCGGCACCCGGGATGAGACCCAAGAGGATCTCGGGCTGCCCAAGCTTGGCGTTCTCGGCGGCAACCCGGAAGTCGCAGGCGAGGGTGAGCTCGCACCCCGCCCCGAGTGCGTAGCCGGTGATCGCCGCCACGGTGGGCTTCGGGATCCGGGCGATGGCGGTCAGGGCCGCCTGCAACGCCACGGAGCGGTCCACCATGTCCGTGTAGGACATGGGCTGCATCTCCTTGACGTCGGCGCCGGCCGCGAACACCCTCTCGCCGCCGTAGACGACGACGGCGGCGACGTCCTTGCGGTTGGTTGCCTCGTGGGCCGCTGCGGCAAGGCCGTCCTGGACCGCGAAGTTGAGCGCATTCATCGGAGGGCGGTTCAGACCGATGGTGCCGATGCCCTCCTGGACCTCGAACGTCACGACGTCGCTCATGACTGCTCCGTCCCGGCGTCCTCGTCCATCGTCCGGCCCATGATCGTCTCGTGCCACAGATGGACCGCCGACAGGACCAGCTGGGTGGTGACCACGAGCAGGCCCTTGACGTCTGTCTCCGGTGCGACGACGTGCTCGCCGGTCACCACGAGGGTCCCGTTCGCGATACCCGCTTTGACCACATTGAGGCGCAGGGTCAGCTCGTTGCAGGCCTGGAACTGGCTCAGGGCGTCCTGCGGGACGTCCTCGCCGACCTGCCACTGCCCGAAGATGCGCATGATGGTGAAGTCGCCCTCCATGCAGCGCACGAACATCTGCTGGTCCTGGACGGTGAAGGCCACATCCCCGTCCGGGTCGATATTGGGCTCGAAGCCCTCGTCGATCAGGGCGTCGAGCACTCGTCCACGAAGGGGGTGCTCGCTGGATGGAGGCGGGAAGTTCGGCAGCGAAGTCGGATCGGTCATGTGCCCAACGTATCGACTGCCTACCCTTGGTGCCATGTCCACCTCTGGCGATCTCCCTCCCGACCTCGGTGCCACGCTCACTCGCGAAGGGGTGGACTTCGCCGTCTACGCCGGCCACGCGGACGCGGTCGAGATCTGTCTCTTCGAACCGGGTGACACGACCGGGGCCAGCGAGCGCCGGGTCCAGCTGAAGAACCGCACCCACGGGACCTGGTTCGGCTCCGTGCCAGGTCTGCGCGCAGGCGCGAGGTATGGCGTGCGGGTGCACGGTCCGTGGCAGCCGGACCAGGGCCTGCGCCACAACCCCGACAAGCTGCTGATGGATCCCTACGCCAGGGCGATCGAAGGCCAGGTGACCTGGCGGCCGGAGGTGTTCGGCCACGTCGTGGACGACCGGCTGGACGGCGACCCGGACGTGCGCGACCGGCGCAACAGCGCGGCATACCTGCCCAGGGCCGTCGTCGTGGACAACCACTTCGACTGGGGTGACGACTGCCCGCCACAGGTCCCGTGGGCCGCGACGGTCATCTACGAGGCGCACGTCCGCAACCTCACCAAGCTCCACCCCGGGATCCCGGAACCGCTTCGCGGGACGTATGCCGGGATGGCGCACCCCGCCACCATCGAGCATCTGCTGGCACTGGGCGTCACCGCCGTTGAGCTGCAGCCCGTCCATGCCTTCAGCCACGAGCCGCATCTGGTGGGCCGTGGACTGACGAACCACTGGGGCTACAACACCCTGGGCTTCAACGCTCCTCATTCTGCGTATGCCGCCGCGGGTGATCCGCAGGGCGCGCTGGACGAGTTCAAGGGCATGGTCAAGCTGCTGCATGCCGCGGGCCTCGAGGTCATCCTCGACGTCGTCTACAACCACACCTGCGAGCAAGGCCGGGACGGGGCGACGTTGTCCTGGCGGGGCCTGGACAACCGTGCCTACTATCGCCTGGACGAGCGCGGACACGACATCGACGTGACCGGGTGCGGAAACACCCTGGATCTGCGCCACCCGATGGTCGCCCGGATGGTGCTGGACTCGCTGCGCTACTGGGTTGAGCTGTGCCACGTGGACGGCTTCCGGTTCGACCTGGCGGTGGCGCTCGGGCGTGGTCGCGATGACGGGTACTACCCGAACCACTCCTTCCTGGTCGCCCTGCGGACCGACCCGGTGCTCTCCCGGGTCAAGCTCATCGCCGAGCCTTGGGACCTGGGCGTGCATGGCTGGCGCACCGGTCAGTTCCCACCCCCCTTCGCCGAGTGGAACGACCGTTTCCGTGACGCGGTCCGCACCTTCTGGCTGACAGACGTGGCCCGGTCGACCCGGCACGAACCTGGCCACGGCGTCCGTGACCTGGCGACGCGGCTCAGCGGCTCCGAGGACCTGTTCGGCCGCCGGGACCGCGGGCCGACCGCGTCGATCAATTACGTGACGGCGCATGACGGCTTCACCCTGGCCGACACGACGGCCTATGACCGCAAGCACAACGCCGCAAACGGCGAGGGCAACCAGGACGGCAGCGACGACAACCGCTCGTGGAACCACGGCATCGAAGGCACCCCAGCCCCGCCCCAGTCAGGCGTACCCCAGTCAGGAGCACCCCGGTCAGGCGCACCGGACTCAGGCGCACCGGAGTCAGGAGTGCCTCAGCCAGGAGTGCCGGAGTCGGACACGACCTCCGCGCTGCTGACCATGCGGCGACGCTCGATCCGCAACCTGCTGGCTACCGAGCTGCTGGCCAGCGGGGTGCCGATGATCAATGCCGGCGACGAGTTCGGACGTTCTCAGGGCGGCAACAACAACACCTACTGCCAGGACAATGAGGTGTCGTGGTTCAGCTGGGATCTTGAGACCTGGCAGGAAGACCTGCTGGTGACGACCCGGTTCCTGACCACGCTCAGGGGAAGCACTCCCGTGCTGGGGCAGCGGTTCTTCTTCCCTGGGCGCCGTATGCTCCGGGACGGCGTGGCCGACCTCCAGTGGTTCGCGACGGACGGTGTGCCGATGCGCTATCGCACGTGGGACGACCCGCGCACCCGGACGCTGGCGATGTTCCTGGACGGCACGCACGTCGGGGGGCAGTCCCTCCTGATCTACTTCCACGGCGACGCCCAGGAGACCGAGGTGATACTGCCGACCCAGGCCAGTGGCGCGACATACCGCCTCATCTGGGACAGCACCTGGGAGCGACCGCTGCCCTCCGGACAGGGCCAGGACGCTCAGCGTCTCGCAGACCCTGAGCCGGCGTCTCGCCCTCGACCGGATGGCTCGGTCACCCTCGCCGCCACGTCGATTCGGGTCTACGGCATCGACAGGTGACGACCGGAGCCTATGAAGCTGCAGGCCCCGGTCGTGGCACGCCCGCGAGGGATGCTCGCCTTTGACAATCCCCTGAGAACGGGCGCCTATGCCGTCCGATGGGCGTTGGCGACCAGGCCGAGCTCTGCCGGGTTGGCCATGGCCGGATGGGCCGGAAGGATCCGGACCGTGTAGCCGAAGGCACCGGTGCGAGTGGGCACGAGGTCACCTTCGAACCGATGCCGTCCGCCCTCGTAGGACTCGGCGAAAGCCAGTGGCGCGGTCTCGAGGTCGCGCAGCTCGTCCGACTCGGAGACCCGGCCGTGCACCACCTGCACCACGACCTCGTCGGGGACCAGGTCGCCCAGGGACACGAACGCCTTCAGCCGAAGGAGGTCACCAACCTGCGGCGAGTCGGAGACCCCGGATGCTTCAACGTGATCCACCCGCACCCCGGACCAGCCTGCCCGGACCTTGGCCTTGTAGGCGGCCAGGTCGCGTGCACCCGCCCAGGTGGGTCCGTCCAGGGCCCAGCCGGCGCGGGCGGCGGGCCCGTAGAGCTCGGTGGTGTAGTCCCGCACCTGGCGGGAGGCAAGGACCTTGGGACCGAGAGTGGACAGGGTGTGCCTGATCATCGACAGCCAGCGTTGCGGCAGCCCGTCAGCGTCGACGTCATAGAACCGGGGTGCCACGGACCCCTCGATGAGGTCGTACAGCGCGGCCGCCTCGAGGTCGTCCCGGCGATCCGGGTCCTCGACGCCGTCGGCGGTCGGGATGGCCCAGCCGTTCTCGCCGTCGTACCACTCGTCCCACCAGCCGTCCAGGATCGAGAGGTTGAGCCCCCCGTTGAGCGCGGACTTCATGCCGGACGTGCCGCAGGCCTCGAACGGGCGCAGCGGGTTGTTCAGCCACACGTCGCAGCCCGGGTACAGGTACTTGGCCATCGCGATGTCATAGTTCGGCAGGAACACCACGCGGTGGCGCACGGCCGGGTCATCGGCGAACTTCACCAGCTGCTGGATGAGCTTCTTGCCGGTCTCGTCCGCCGGGTGGCTCTTGCCCGCAATGACGAGCTGGACCGGACGCTTGGGGTCCAGCAGGATCTTCTTCAGCCGGACCGGGTCGCTCAGCATCAGGGTGAGCCGCTTGTAGGTCGGGACTCTGCGGGCGAAACCGATGGTGAGGACGTCGGGATCCAGGATGTCCTCGATCCAGCCCAGCTCGGCGGGGCTGGCGCCACGCTTGAGCCAGCTGGCCTTCATCCGGCGGCGGGTCTCGCCGACGAGCTGCTCGCGCATGCTCCGTTTGGCCGCCCAGATCTCATCCCCAGGGATGTCGATGATGCCGGCCCAGGCATCGTGCTCCTCCACATCGGTGGTCCCCAGATGCTTGGCCGCGAGGTCGTAGACCCTTCGGTCGACCCAGGTCGGGGCGTGAACACCATTGGTAATGCTCGTGATCGGAATCTCGGTGTCATCAAACCCAGGCCACAGGCCATCGAACATCTGCCGGCTGACGACGCCGTGCAGCCTGGAGACCCCGTTGGCCCGCTGGGCGAGGCGCAGCCCCATGACGGCCATGTTGAACACACCGGGATCGCCACTTCGAAAGGTCTCGGCACCGAGTGCCAGCAGCTTTTCGACGGGCACGCCGGGGATGGCGTTGTCCCCGCCGAAGTACCGCTGGATCTGGTCGACGCCGAAACGGTCAATGCCGGCGGGAACAGGGGTGTGCGTGGTGAAGACCGTGCCGGCGCGAACCGCCTCCAGGGCCTCACCGAAGGTCATCGCGTCCTGGTCTGTCAGCTCGCGCATCCGCTCGACACCCAGGAAGCCGGCGTGACCCTCATTGGTGTGGAAGACGTCCGGAGCCGGCGCGCCGGTCAGCCGCGACCACAGACGCAGTGCGCGGACACCGCCGACACCCAGGAGCAGCTCCTGCTGCAGGCGCAGCTCGCCAGTACCGCCATAGAGCCGGTCGGTGATCCCGCGGGCTGCCTCGTCGTTGCCCTGAACGTCGGAGTCCAGCAGCAGCAGGGGAACTCGGCCGACCTGTGCCTTCCACACGTGGGCCTGCAGCACCCGCCCGCCCGGCAGGTCGATCGTGATGATGCAGGGCTTGCCGTCGGGCTCGCGAAGCAGCGCCAGGGGAAGGTCGTCCGGGTCGAGCACCGGGTAGGTCTCCTGCTGCCAGCCGTCACGGCTCAGCGACTGCTTGAAATAGCCGGTCTTGTAGAAGAGGCCCACCCCGACGACGGGCACTCCCAGGTCCGAGGCGGACTTGAGGTGATCCCCGGCGAGGATGCCCAGTCCGCCGGAGTACTGCGGCAGCGCCTCGGTGATGCCGAACTCGGGACTGAAATAGGCGATCGAGGCAGGCGCGCCTCCCTCGACCTCGGCGGCCCAGCCCTGGTACCAGCGGGGCTTGCTCAGGTAGGTGGCGAGATTGTCGGAGGCCGCCTGAACCCTCTTCACGAAGACATCGTCGGCGGCCAGGGAACGAAGCTCGTCAGCGGACAGCGCGGAGAGCATCTTGGCGGGCTCGTTGCGGACCCTGGCCCACCGCTGGGGGTCGATCCCGGAGAACAGATCCCTCGTGGCCGGGTGCCAGCACCAGCGCAGATTGCTGGCCAGCTCCCCCAACGCGCTGATCGGCTCGGGCAGGACGGTGCGGACGCTGAAACGACGTATGGCCTTCACGATCTGAAAGCATAGGGGACGAACCTGACCGCCTGCAATTTCTTGCAAGATTTGTCGATATCTTGCAAGAAAATCTCCGGACCTTCTTCGGGCTCTCCCCGGGTTCTCTCTGGCTCCGCCCGGCACGAGCAACCCACCATCTCGCGAGGTCTTGCAACGCACCGGGTAACCTCAGGGTGATGACAGCGAGCCAACATCACATCGTTCCCCCGACTCTCGGCCGCATCCCGGTCCTTGAGGTCGGCCCCCGCGTCGAGCAGGGCGCGTTTCCTGTCAAGTCAGTGGTCGGCGAGCCATTTACGGTCACCGCCACGGTGTTTCGCGAGGGGCACGACGGCGTCAGCGCGACCGTTGTCACCACCGACCCGGACGGTGACCAGACACGCGCACCGATGATGCTGATCTCCCCCGGACTCGATCACTGGTCCGCCACGATCTGCGCGGACCGGACCGGGCACTGGTCGTACCGGGTGGAGGGATGGTCCAACCCGTACAGCACCTGGGCGCATGACGCCACCATCAAGATCGCCGCCGACGTGGACACCGAGCTGATGCTCGAGGAGGGCGCGCTGGTTCTGGAGCGAGCCCTTGACGAGGTCTCCCGCACGGCCGCCGAGGCAGAACCACTCGAGAACGCCATCGTCGCCCTGCGGGACGTCACCCGCCCGCCACCGGCCCGTCTGCAACCGGGAGTCGCCCCGGAGGTGCGGGTCGAGCTGGAGCGCCGCCCCCTGCGCGACCTCGTGAGCCCCGGCCCGGCCTACGACTGGGTGGTGGAACGGGAGCGCGCCCTTTTCGGCGCCTGGTACGAGATCTTCCCGCGATCCGAGGGCGCCACCCAGGACCACAGGACGGGCCTGTGGACCTCGGGGACACTGAGGACGGCCGCCCGACGCCTGACGGCAATCGCCGACATGGGGTTCGACGTCGTCTATCTGACCCCGATCCACCCGATCGGCGTCATCAACCGCAAAGGCCCGAACAACACGCCGGTCGCCGGACCACCGGACCCCGGCTCCCCCTATGCGATCGGCTCGGTCGACGGGGGCCACGATGCCATCGCACCCGAGCTGGGGACCTTTGCCGACTTCGACGCCTTCGTGGCGGAGGCGGGCCGGCTGGGCCTGGAGGTCGCCCTCGACCTTGCCCTGAACTGCGCGCCGGACCATCCCTGGGTCACCACCCACCCCGACTGGTTCACACAGCGTGCCGACGGGACGATCGCCTGCGCGGAGAACCCGCCCAAGAAGTACCAGGACGTCTATCCCCTCAACTTCGACAACGACCCGGCCGGCATCTACGCCGAGATCCGGCGGGTGGTTCAGGTCTGGCTCGACCACGGCGTCACGATCTTCCGGGTCGACAACCCGCACACCAAGCCACTCCAGTTCTGGCAGTGGCTGATCGCCGATGTGGCGGCTACCGCGCCGGACACCATCTGGCTGGCCGAGGCGTTCACCCGGCCGGCGATGATGCACGCGCTCGGCAAGGTCGGCTTCCAGCAGTCGTACACCTACTACACCTGGCGGAGCAAGAAGTGGGAGCTCGAGGAGTACGTCACCGAGCTCGCCGGCGAGTCCGCAACCTACATGCGCCCGTCGTTCTGGCCCACCACCCACGACATCCTGCCGCCCTACCTGCAGTACGGCGGGCCGACCGCCTGGAAGGTCCGGGCTGCACTCGCCGCGACGCTCGTGCCGACGTACGGGATCTACGCGGGGTACGAGCTGGTCGAGAATGTCGCGCGCCCCGGCGTCGAGGAACAGATCGACAACGAGAAGTACGAGTTCAAGGACCGTCACTGGCCTGACTACGAGAACGGTGGCCCGAAGGCCGGCCAGTCACTGGCCCCGTACCTCACGCTCATCAACGAGATTCGCCGTTCCCACCCGGCACTGCACCTGCTGCGCAACATCCACCTGCACCATGTGGACGACGAGAACGTGATGGCGTTCTCCAAGCGCCGCACCATCGGCGGCAGTGCCGGGCGCGACGACACGATCCTGGTGATCGCCAACCTCGATCCGCACGCGACACGCGAGAGCACCGTCCATCTGGACATGGCGGCGCTCGGCCTCCACCCCGGCGACGGGTTCGTCGCCCATGACCTGATCACCGGCGCGTCCTGGCATTGGGGCAAGGACAACTTCGTCAGGCTCGGTCCGGATGGCGAGCCCGTCCACATCATCCACATCCGGAGGTTCTGATGCCAGGGCCGCTGACCCCCGACATCATGGCGATCCTGCCGCAGTGGATGGCCCGGCAACGCTGGTACGCCGGCAAGGGCCGGACCCCGGTGCTGACCCGTATCGGGGGGATCGGACTCGAGGACCCGGCCGGCGAGGCGGACATCGACATCCACCTGCTGCTGGACGAGTCGGGTCGCATGCCCACGACATACCAGGTCCCGTTGACCTGCCGGGCCGCACGGCTCACCGGCGGCGACCATGCCCTGGTGGCCACCCTGCAAGCGGGCGCCGCTGGCGGCGAAGGCGCCCGTTACCTCTACGACGGGCCGCACGACCCGGCCTTCGCCACCGCGTTGCTACGGCTGATGCTGGAAGAGAAGACCGCAACATTCGACCGTGAGCAGTCCCTTCACCGTGAGCAGTCCCCTCACCGTGAGCAGCCCGCTGAACGGGACCACGGCCCGGAAAGCGGGCGGGGCTGCGGCGCTGATGGCCATCGGCTTGCCAAGACCGACCCCGGAGAGCCGCGGGACTCCCGCGTGCTGACCGGCGAACAGTCCAACACCTCGATCATCATCGACCTGGCGGATGCGCTGGGCAATCCCTTGAAACCGTTGATCTGCAAGGTGTTTCGGGTGTTGCACCACGGTCAGAACCCTGACGTCGTGGTGCAGTCGGCGCTGTCCGCGGCCGGGTCGACGCGAGTGCCCGACTCCATCGGCTACGTCAGCGGGCGCTGGCCTGATGAGCAAGCGTCCGCCGGCCACGGCATCGCCACGGGTCATCTCGCCTATGTGCAGGAGTTCCTGCCCGGAGTGCAGGATGCCTGGCGGGTGGCTCTGGCCGCGGTGGCCACCGGCGAGGACTTCATCACGCAGGCGCGCAGCCTGGGCCAGGCCACCGCCGAGGTCCACGCGACGCTCGCCCAGTCCATGGGCACCCGGGAGGCAACGCCGCAGGATGTCGCGGCACTGACCCGGAGCATGCGTTCCCGCCACGCCGCGGCGCTTTCCGAGGTGCCCGCCATGGCCGTGCACGACCGGATGGTCCACGCGTCCATCGAAGCGATCTCGTCTGCCAGATGGCCCGCCCTGCAACGGATTCACGGCGACTTTCATCTGGGCCAGGTGCTTGACGTGCCTGGCCGCGGGTGGGTCCTGGTCGACTTCGAGGGAGAACCGCTGCGCCCCCTCGCAGAGCGCACCGAGCCTGATCTGACGCTGCGCGACGTGGCCGGGATGCTGCGATCGTTCGACTACGTCGCCGGTTCCTGGGAGCAGAACCACCCTGGCCAGTCGGCAGCGCCATGGTCAGCGCGGGCACGGACGGCCTTTCTCGAGGGCTATGCCAGTGCGGCCGGCCGGGACCCCCGGGCGGATGCCGCGTTGCTCAATGCACTCGAGCTGGACAAAGCTCTATACGAAGTGGTCTATGAAGCCAGGAACCGCCCCACCTGGCTCAAGATCCCGACCACCGCGCTAGCGCAGATAGCGCAAACAGCACAGCTAGCGCAAACAGCACAAGCAGCCCGACTGACCGATGGACCAAGGAGTGACCTGCGACCGTGACTGAAGAGACGCACCCCCGCCCGGCCTCAGCCGCCAAGCCGCTCAACCGCGGCGAGCTCAAGCGGCTGATCACCGGAAGGCATCACAACCCGCATGCCCTGCTGGGGCCTCACCCACACGACGGCGCGGTGACGGTCCGCACGCTCAAACCGTTGGCGGACAGCGTCTCGGTCCAGATGGCCGACGGCACCAGGGTCAGACTCAGCCATGAGCTCGAGGGCGTCTGGGCCGGTGTCCTGCCGACCCCCACGGTCCCGGACTACCGGATCCTGGTGACCTACGGCGACGGGGTCGAGCACGTGCTCGACGACCCGTACCGCTTCCTTCCAACCCTGGGCGAGGTCGACCTGCACCTCATCGGCGAGGGTCGCCACGAAGAGCTCTGGAACGTCCTAGGCTCGCATGTCCACGAGTACGACGGGCCGATAGGCCCCGTTCGCGGCACGTCGTTCGCGGTGTGGGCACCCAACGCGCGGGCGATCCGCCTCGTCGGTGACTTCAACCAGTGGGACGGCTTTGTCCACCCGATGCGCTCCCTGGGCTCCTCCGGCGTCTGGGAGCTGTTCGTCCCGGATGTTGGCGAGGGCAACCGCTACAAGTTCGAGATCCTTGGCTCCGACGGCTCCCGGGCGGCCAAGGCGGACCCGATGGCCCGCGCCGCCGAGAAGCCCCCGGCGACCGCCTCGGTGGTCACCTCCAGCACGCACGCATGGCAGGACGCCGACTGGATGACCACCCGCGCGGCGACCAACCCGCACAACGGGGCGATGAGCGTCTATGAGGTCCACCTGGGGTCCTGGCGCCAGGGCGAGAGCTACCGCGACCTGGCCGAGCACCTGGTCAACTACGTCAAGGACCTCGGCTTCACCCATATCGAGCTGATGCCCGTGATGGAGCATCCCTACGGTCCCTCCTGGGGCTATCAGGTGAGCGGCTACTACGCGCCGACCTCACGCTTCGGTTCCCCGGATGACTTCAGGTACCTCGTGGACACCATGCACCGCAACGGGATCGGAGTCCTGCTCGACTGGGTTCCGGCCCACTTCCCCAAGGACGCCTTCGCCCTGGCCCGCTTCGACGGCCAGGCCCTGTACGAGCACCCGGACCCCCGGCGCGGCGACCAGCCCGACTGGGGCACCCACGTCTTCGACTTCGGCCGTCCGCAGGTGCGCAACTTCCTGGTGGCCAACGCGGTCTACTGGCTCGAGGAGTTCCACATCGACGGCCTGCGCGTTGACGCCGTCGCCTCGATGCTCTACCTGGACTACTCCCGCAAGGACGGCGAGTGGCTCCCGAACGTCTACGGGGGCCGAGAGCACCTAGAAGCCGTGCAGCTGCTGCAGGAGACCAACGCGACGGTCTACAAGCGCGTCCCCGGCGTCGTCACGATCGCCGAGGAGTCGACCTCCTGGCCAGGCGTCACCCGGGCAACGCACCTGGGCGGCCTGGGCTTCGGCCTGAAATGGAATATGGGCTGGATGCATGACTCCCTGGACTACATCTCCCATGAGCCCGTCCACCGCCAGTTCCACCACCACCAGGTGACCTTCTCGCTGGTTTACGCCTGGAGTGAGAACTTCGTCCTGCCGGTCAGCCACGACGAGGTGGTCCACGGCAAGGGCTCCCTGCTGCGCAAGATGCCGGGCGACCGGTGGCAGCAGCTGGCCAACCTGCGGGCCTACCTCGCCTACCAGTGGTCCCATCCCGGCAAGCAGCTGATCTTCATGGGTTCGGAGTTCGCCCAGGAAGCCGAGTGGTCCGACGCGCGCAGCCTGGACTGGTGGCTCCTGGACCAGCCGGCGCACTACGGCATCCACGCACTGGTGAAGGACCTCAACCGCCTCTACCGCTCGCATCCCGCCATGTGGGAGCTGGACCACGTCTCAGACGGGTTCTCCTGGATCGACGCCAACGACGCCGCCGGCAACACGTTCTCGTTCTTGCGTTTCGGCTCGCCAGGTCCGGACGGCCAGCGGCTCACGGTCGCGAGCATCGTCAACTTCAGTGGCGGGCCGCACAACGGCTACCGCCTCGGGTTGCCTCACCCCGGGAGGTGGAACGAGATCCTGAACACCGACTCCGAGCTGTATGGCGGATCTGGTGTGGGCAACCTCGGGTCCGTCGTGGCCGAGGCCGTGCCATGGCACGGCCAGCCGTATTCCGCACTGCTGACTGTGCCGCCGCTCGGCGGCGTGTGGCTCGAACCCGCAGGCCCCGAAGACAACATCGGTTCCACTGTGACAACCGAGTCCAGGGTGACGACAGGGCCCGCCGTGCTCGCTGAGCCCACCGCGACAACAGGGTCCGCACCGACAACAGGAACCGCACCGACAACAGAGTCCGACAAGGAGTCGACATGAACGACCCCCGCGCCGGCCAGCTGGCCGCAACGTCGGACCTGGTCGACGTCGCTCACCTGGTGACCGCCTACTACGCCAGCACGCCCGACCCGGCCGATCCCGGCCAGAGAGTGGTCTTCGGGACCTCCGGGCACCGGGGAAGCAGCCTGAAGAACGCGTTCAACGAAGCGCATATCCTGGCGATCACCCAGGCGACCTGCGACTATCGGGCAGCGCAGGGCTACAACGGCCCCCTGTTCCTGGGCAGGGACACCCACGGCCTCTCCGAGCCTGCCTGGGTGTCAGCCCTCGAGGTCCTGGCCGCCAACGGCGTCACGGTTCTGGTCGATGACAGGGAGGGCTACACGCCCACCCCGGCTGTCTCACACGCGATCCTGCGTGCCAACCGCGGCAAGGCGCTGGACGGTCCAGGCCTGGCTGACGGCATCGTCGTCACGCCGTCACACAACCCCCCCGGCGACGGCGGCATCAAGTACAACCCGCCCCACGGCGGCCCGGCAGACAGTGACGCCACGACGGTGATCGCCGATACGGCCAACGCCTACCTCGAGGCCGGCCTGGCTGGGGTGCAACGCATCCCGTTCGCCCGCGCCCGCGCGACGGCGACGGCCTACGACTTCATGGGTACCTATGTCGACGATCTGCCGAACGTCGTTGACATTGCTGGTATCAGGGACGCCGGCATCCGGATCGGCGCCGACCCCCTGGGCGGTGCCAGTGTGGCGTACTGGGCTGAGATCGCCGACCGGCACCGGCTCGACCTCACCGTGGTGAACCCGCTGGTCGATGCCACCTGGCGCTTCATGACCCTGGACTGGGACGGGAAGATCAGGATGGACTGCTCGTCGCCGTCCGCCATGGCTTCCCTGATCTCGCGCAAGTCCGAGTACGACATCGCCACCGGCAACGACGCCGACTCGGACCGTCATGGCATCGTCACTCCGGACGCGGGGCTGATGAACCCGAACCACTACCTCGCCGTGGCGATCCAGTATCTCTATGGCGGCGCTCGACCGGGTTGGCCGCAGGCAGCCGCGATCGGCAAGACGCTGGTCTCCTCATCGATGATCGACCGGGTGGCCGCAGCCCTCGGACGGACGCTGACCGAGGTGCCGGTGGGCTTCAAGTGGTTCGTGCCAGGGCTGCTGGATGGCTCCGTGGCATTCGGTGGCGAGGAGTCTGCCGGGGCGTCTTTCCTGCGCTTCGACGGCTCGGTGTGGACCACCGACAAGGACGGGATCATCCTCGCGCTACTGGCGTCGGAGATCTTGGCCAGCACCGGCAAGTCCCCCAGCCAGCACTACGACGACCTCACCACAAGGTATGGCGACCCTGCCTATGCCCGGGTGGACGCCCCTGCGACGCGGGAGCAGAAGGCCAAGCTGGGCGCGCTCTCCCCCTCTGATGTCACAACCGACTCCCTTGCCGGAGAGCCGATTACAGCACGTCTGACAGCCGCTCCCGGCAACGGCGCCAAGATCGGAGGGCTCAAGGTGACGACGGAGAGCGCCTGGTTCGCCGCTCGACCATCTGGGACTGAGGACGTCTACAAGATCTACGCGGAGTCGTTCAAGGGGCCTGAGCACCTGGCTCAGGTCCAGTCCGAAGCGAGAGAGGTCGTGTCCGCAGCACTCGGATCCTGACCAGGACACCTCGGGTACACCATCCGGATGAGCCACTTGGCGCAGGCTCGGCGGCCATGCTCCGGCGGCGAGCGCCGCTCTGGGCGAGCGCCATGCTCAGGCGGCGAGCTCGGAGTGGTCCTTGGGTCAGGTGGCGTACTGCCGGCCATGGGGGTCGACCCAGGTGCAGATACCTTCGCAGGTCATGCTCACGGTCCAGCCGGCCTGGTGTTTGACCCGGTGGCGGTGTTTGCAGAGGCTGGCAAGGTTCCAGATCGTGGTCGGTCCTGCGGGAGTACGGGATGACATGGTCGGGCTCGCAGCGTCTGGCGTTGCGCGCGCAGCCGGGGAAGCGGCAGTGCTGGTCGCGTTTCTGGATGAACCGGCGCATCGCCTTCTCGGGGAGATATTGCTCGATGCTGGTCCCGATCCACGACCCCGGTGCGTTCATCGAGCAGGACCCGGGTGATCCGGGTGGAAGGGTCATCGCCATGCATCCGGTGAGCCGGGTCGTCGATCGCGGCCCAGCACGCCGCAGAGTCCGCCGCCGGCAACGACGCCACCCAGGTCGTCAGACCCGGCACATGACAGGGATAAGCATGCACAAACCGGTCCAGGCGCTCCTTAGCAACCTTAACCCGCACCGCATCCGCGTCGACCCGGGCCAGCACCCGACGGACCCGCTTGGTCACCGCACCAGGAGCCTCACCCAGCACAGCCGGGAAGATCAACGTCTCCACCACCGCACACGACTGACCACCGGCCTCGCACAGCTCGGAGGCGATGATGGCGGCCCGCCACGAGTCCAGGTCACCGGCGCTCATCGCCGCCAACGTCAGCGGCAACCCCGACGCCAGCGCGGCAGCCATCTCGATCTTGCGACGGGCCGCGACCGGACCCATCGCCAGCATCGGCCCGAAACGGTCCGACGCGAACTCACTGACATGACCAACCCCGCCATACAGGTCACGGGCCCCTGGCGGTGACCGCCGAAGCTCGTCTAAGGGCGCCTCACCGACCTTGGTGAAGCTGAGGCAGGACTTGCCCTGCATCCGCTCGCGAAGCTCCGACGACGCCGCCGCAAGCAGGTCCGGCGCCATATATTCACACATCAGGTGATCGCTGACGTAGCGATTGCCGAGGTTGACCGCTCCGATCATCAACTCGTCAGGGCACTTCTCGGTCGGAGCACCCAACAGCAGGTACGCCGTGTCGGGCGACGGCCTGACGTCCTTACCTGAGCCCGGGGCGTTGGAGTCGCTCAGATTTACTGATCGATCAAACATGTTTTTGTGCACCGACATTCGCCAGGTGGAGCTCTGGGCAGACGTCCTAGAAGAGGGCGCTCATGAGCGCCCGACGTGCCTTCTGGACCCGCTCATCGTGGGCGCCAACGACCGCGAACAGCTCGACCAGGTGCCCGCGCACCAGTTCGCGCTCATCTCCGTCGGTCACGCGGACGAGGTCGATCAGACGCGCAAAGGCATCCTCGATATGGCCGCCGAGGATGTCACAGTCGGCCACCAGCGTCTGGGCTGCGATGTCGGTCGGCGCCTCGGCCGCCGCAGCCCGGGCAGCCGGCTGATCCACGCCCGCGGTGCGCTGCATGAGCTTGACCTGTGCCAGCCCCACTGCTGCTTCGTCGTCAGCCGGATTCTGTGCCAGTGCCGCGGTATAGGCGGTGACCGCAGCGTCAAGGTCGTCGCGCTCGATGGCATCGAACGCCTCCTGGTGCAGCGGGGGGAGCTCAGCCTCGACCTCCGCCTCCGCGGCTGCCTCCACGGCAACGCGCCCGGTGACTTTGTGCTCGGCCGCGAGCTTGAGAAGCTCGTCGACGTACACGCGCACCTGCTCGGCCGGCTGCGCACCAGCGAACAGCGGCACGGGCTGGCCTGCCACCAGACCCAGAGTCATCGGCACTGACTGGACCTGGAAGGCCTGCAACAGACCTGGGTTGGTATCGACGTCGATCGTCACGAGCTGGAAGCGTCCCTCGAACGACGCGGCCACGGAGGCGAGTACCTCGACGTACTCTGCCGACGCCGGCGAGCGCTGCGACCAAAGGACCACCACCGCCGGAACGCTCTGGGTGCCAGCGACAATGGCCTGGAAGCCGGCGTCGGTGCCCTCGAGCACAAGTTCGTCGCCAGCTGCTGCCCCGGCCGAGGGACTCGGCTGGTTGAGCGTTGACAGGTCCACGGCGCCGCGAAGGGCGGCCGCGCTGATGGGATGCGAAGTCATGGGTACATCTTCCCTGACACCGGCTCCGATCAGGAGCCCGACCCTGCGACGAGTTGCTCGCGGGCCGCAACCAGGGTGGCTTTCCCGGCGGACGCGGGCACGGAGAAGACGACGAACTCGAGCGTGGTGATGGACGCCGACCTCGCGACGGACTTCTTGCCCGACAGGAGGACGAACGCCTTGTTGCCGACCGTCTTGACGCTCTGGCCCTTCTTCACGGCGAAGTGGTCCGTCCGCTCGATGACTCCGAAGACCAGACCTCCGCCGTCAGCCTGACCCACGGCGTACACGGAGCTGGGGATGACCTTGTGGGTCTGGGTGAAGGTCGCCTGAACGGCAACGGCCTTGGCGACCCCGGCCGCCCCTGTCCGGATCTGGCTGGAGAAGGGGTCCGCCACGAAAGGCGATCGCCCCGCGGGCTTGGCAGGAAACGCCATCTGGGCGGCGTACAGGCTCATGAGCTTGGCAGGGTCGACCGCAAGCCCCGTGTTCTTCGTCACCAGTGGCGAACCCTGTCCGAGTGGGTTGAAGGGGTTGACATGGGCGGGCGGGACCATCTCCACGGAGGTGGCGATCCGGTACGGCGTCGCGGCATCAGGGGAGGTCAGCAGGTGCAGGACCGGCAGTCCGCCCCCGGAGGCCACGGTCTGGGCCAGGATGAACCGCGGGAAGCCGAAACCCCGGGAGACGGCCAGAAGCTTGGGATGCGGTGCCTGGAGGAGCGACTGCGCGGCCGCAGGCTGGGCCTTGGCAAGCTTGGATCGCCCGTTGACGCCGCGCAGGCCCTCAGTCGTGTATGCCGTCTGAAGCGCGGTCTTGGCGGCCTGGCCGGTCGTGCTCTCCCCCAGGTAGGCGGCGGTGAAGGACCTGGTGAGGATCTTCTTCGCCTGGTCGACGGTCAGCGGAGCTGTGTCCGCCTTAGCTTGCGGCGCTGCATGGATGCCCACCAGCGAGTCCCCAACTCCACATCCCGCGACGGACGTGACCATGACGGCGCACATCGCGGACCCGGCAACGACGCGAATGCGGCGGGCAAGGGAGCGGCCGGGATGACCGCGGCGAGTCTGCTCGCTGCTGGTCTGCTCACTGCTGGTCTGCTCACTGCTTGTCACGGCTCTTCGCGTCATACCGTCGCCTCCGAGGTCGTGGTCCCGGTCGCGGCTTCATCGGTGCGAAGGGCGATGACACGGCTCTGCCACAGGTCGATCAGGGCGAACGCAGCCAGGACCGCCCCGATCGTCGCCGCCACCAGGGCTTCGAAGAACCAGGTCCGGTTGGCCCAGGCGAGGGTCACCGTGACATCCGTCAGGGGCTTGGCATCACCGGAGGTGACCACCACGGTCTCCGGCCCCCTGCCTTGATCGACCACGAGCTCGGTCGAGCCCGCCCCCTTGGCGGCAAGCCGCCACACATCGGCGGTGCTGAGGTCGCTGAGCGTGCCGGCGCCGGAGGCGCGAAGGTCCATCGTGCCGGCCGGATAGTGCACGGCGTTGACCGTGGACACAGCCGACGTCGCCAGCATCGCCCGGGCGTCGGGAGTCGGGGCAACAGCCAGGCGAACCGCGGCGCCATCGCGTCGGGTCGCGGTGACCCGAACCGGCACATCCACCGTATTGAGCACGTCGGAGGTGATCACCATGGCGCCCGGAGCCTTCGAGGTGGCACTGAACTGCGCCTGACCCGATGGGCCCAGCTTGACCACGATCCACGAGCCGAGGACCACAAGGACGATGCCCGCTGTCGCTACGAGAGCACCGAGAACACGTCGGGTTGATGCTGGAATGGTTGATCCTCACCTTCGATGAATGGTCATCACGAAGGCCGCCCTGCCAACGAGTCGTTGACATCCACCATGACACATCTCGTCGGCGTTACACATCAGACGTTGACAGGGCCAGGCCTCCGGCGGGCCTGTGTCAGAACCGGGCGGGCTCCCGATACACGCCCCAGACATCGCGCAGAGCGTTGCAGATCTCGCCCAGGGTGGCCTCGGCTCGGACCGCTTCGAGCATGGCCGGAACCATGTTCTCGGACGTCCCCGCGACCTCGACCAGGTGTCTGACCGCTGCGTCCACGATGGCCTCGTCACGACCGGCCTTGCGCGCGGTCAGGGCTTTCACCTGCTCCACCTCGACCTCGTGGCTCACCCGCAGGATCTCCAGCTCGTGGCTGACCGACTCCGTGTGGCAGTTCACTCCGACGACCTTCTTCTCGCTCTTCTCCAGGGCGATCTGGTAGGTGAAGGCCGCGTCGGCGATCTCGGCCATGAACCAGCCGTCCTCGATGCCCCGCAGGATGCCTGAGGTCATCGGGCCGACGGCGTGCTCGACCTGGCCGTCCGGACCGTGCGAACGGCCTAGCTCGCCCATGTTCCGGATGGTGTCGAAGATCGCTTCCGCATCCGCCTCGATCCGGTCGGTGAGGGCTTCGACATACCAGGAGCCACCGAGCGGGTCGGCCACGTTGACGACGCCGGTCTCTTCCATGAGCACCTGCTGGGTGCGCAGCGCCACCTCGGCCGACTGCTCGGTCGGCAGGGCCAGGGTCTCGTCAAGAGCGTTGGTGTGCAACGAGTTCGTGCCGCCAAGCACAGCCGCGAGCGCCTGAACCGCGGTGCGTACGACGTTGTTGATCGGCTGTTGCGCGGTGAGCGAGACGCCGGCGGTCTGGGTGTGGAAGCGGAGCCACTGCGCCTTGTCGGTCTTGGCGCCGTACGTGTCACGCATCCAGCGCGCCCAGATCCTGCGCGCTGCCCGGAACTTGGCGATCTCCTCGAAGAAGTCGAGGTGGCTGTCGAAGAAGAACGAGAGTCCGGGAGCGAAGACGTCGACGTCCATGCCGCGGGACAGCCCCAGCTCCACGTAGCCGAACCCGTCAGCCAGGGTGAAAGCGAGCTCCTGAGCGGCCGTGGCTCCCGCCTCACGGATGTGGTATCCCGAGACTGACAGTGGCTTGTATGCCGGGATGTTCTGTGAGCAGTACTCCATCAGGTCGCCGATCAGGCGCAGGTGGGGCTCCGGCTCGAACAGCCACTCCTTCTGGGCGATGTACTCCTTGAAGATGTCCGTCTGCAGCGTGCCGTTCAGGACGCCGGGATCGATGCCGGCACGCTCGGCCGCGACGATGTACATGCAAAACACGGGGACTGCGGGGCCGCTGATCGTCATCGACGTCGTCACGTCGCCCAGGTGGATGTCCTTGAACAAGATCTCCATGTCGGCGGCGGAGTCGATGGCCACGCCGCAGTGACCAACCTCACCAAGGCTCAGGGTCTCATCGGAGTCACGCCCCATCAGGGTCGGCATGTCGAACGCCACGCTGAGGCCACCGCCGCCGCGGTTCAGGATCATCTTGTAGCGCTCGTTGGTCTGCTCGGCGTTGCCGAAGCCGGCGAACTGCCGGATCGTCCACGGACGGCCACGGTGTCCGGTGGCGTGCAGCCCGCGGGTGAATGGGAACTCCCCCGGCCAGCCGATCCGCTCGAAGCCGGGGATGGCCGCCGCCACCTCTTCGTCGGAGCCCGATGGCCCGTAGACCGGGTCCACCTGCACCCCTGACAAGGTGGTGAAGTCGGCGTCACGCACCAGGCCCTTGGCCAGGGCCGCGTCATATCTCTGCTGCCAACGGTCGCGGCCGGACGTGGATGCTCCGGCTGGCGGCGTGCTCTGGGTCGTCATGCAGTCATTTAATAGGACGTCCTAGTAATTGTCACGGCCAAAAAGATCAGTTTCACCGCCCGAGACTGCTACCCGCTGAAATCGCCCGCCGCGACGCGCACCTTGCGCAGCAGGACGAACAGCTGCTCATGCTCTCGCGCGCTCAACGCGCCCATGCTGAACCCGCTGGCGACCAGATCCCGCGTTGCCGCCTCCATGATCTCGCGGCCGCCGGGGGTGATCCTTGCGAGCATCCCGCGCCCGTCAGCAGGGTTGGGAACCCGCTCCACCAGGCCCTGGCCGACCAGGCGTTGAACGATGTTGGTAACGCTGGTGGGATGTACCATCAGCCGTTTGCCCATCTTGCTCATCGGCAGGCGCCCTTCGTGGCTGAAGGCCAGCAAGACCAGGGCCTCGTACCGCGCGAAGGTCAGCCCATGGCGACCCACGATGGCGTCAAAGTCACCCAGCAGCACCTGCTGGACGCGCATGATCGAGGTTGCCGAGGCCATCGCCAGGGGATTGGAGTCCGGGCCCCAGCGAGAGCGCCAGAGCTCCGCGGCACGACGGATCGGGTCAAACGGGAGAAGAACGGGCTTGGCCACCGGGACAAGATATCTGCTGGCGTCCGGCTAAGGGCAGCCCGCCATGGTTCCGCGGTCGCCCAGCCGGTCCGCTGACCTAGTTCGCGGCGCCTGCCATGTTGCGGATCATCCGGATCTCGGTGGCTCCAGAGCCTTCATGGATCTTGGTCGCACCCTCGACGCTGAAGCCGTGCCGCCGGTAGAAGGCGTCCGCGCGCGGGTTGTCCCGGACCACCCACAACGTCGCCGGCCGGTCCGCAACCGCCGCGGTGATGAGCTGGTCCGCCACGCCGCTGCCGTGATGTGCCGCGAGCACATTGATCGAGTACAACTCCCAGTCGGTCAGCGAGTCGCCATCGCGGGTGGGCCCGGCCGACGCGAGCCCCACGATCTCGCCATCGCGCCCTGTTGCCACCACGACGACCCCGTCGGGTTCGTCCATCTCGAACCGGAGCCTCCAGCGCTCGGCGGCCTTCACCGGGTCGAGCCCCTCCAGGAAGTCAGCCGGCATGTTGTCCGCGTAGGCCTCACGCCACACCTGGATGTGGACCCGGGCAGCCTCGTCGGCGTCCTCGACCCGCGGCGTACGGACCGCGTACCGGCCGAACGTCAGGTCGTCGGACCACGGTCAAGAACTCTCTCCAGGCGCTCGAGCTTGGCCGTGAGCTCCCCCTCAAAACCCGGGCGGATATCGGCTTTCAGGACCAGGCTGACCCTCGGCCCGAACGATCCCACGGCTTCACAGGCGCGGCGTACGACCTCCATGCACTCCGCCCAGGTGCCCTCGACCGTGGTGAACATCGAGTCGGTGTGGTTGGGCAGGCCGCTCGCCCGAACGATCCCGACAGCCGCAGCCACGGCCTCGCTGACCGAGCCAGTGTCATCGGAACCGGAAGGGGAGACAGAGAAGGCAATCAACATGATCCGATGGTAGGCCGTAGGGTCAGAGGCGTGGATTGGCATCCCCTCAGGAGCTTCGACTGGAACTCGCGCTCGTGCGGGTTGCACGGCCATGCCACCTATGCGCCGACAGAGCCCGCGGTGGCCGCGAGGCTGCAGGTGGCAGCCCCGTCAGGGCACGCCTGGCGCTGCCTGCGATGTGGCGCCTACGTCGTCGGCGCGCCGAACGGGTCGGGGCCGGCCACCGCCGCACCGATCGTGTTGCGTGGCAAGGCTCTTCGTGATGCCTTCGTCCTTCGGTCCCTGGCTGTGGAGCGTGGCCTCCGGGGCCTGCTGCTGCTGACTCTGGCCTACGGCGTGTGGCGCTTCGACGGCTCACGGGACGCGCTCAAACAGGTCTTCAACTCCTACCTGCCGACGTTCCTGCCGATCGCTGAGAAGCTCGGCGTCGACCTCCGGGAGACCGGTCCCGTCCGCCTGATCGAGCAGGCGTTCTCGGCCAGGCACTCCACCTTGCTCCTGGTCGCCGGAGGGGTCCTTGTGTACGGGATGCTTCAGCTGACCGAGTGCGTCGGGCTGTGGCTGATGAAGCGCTGGGGTGAGTACGTCGCAGCGGTGGCCACCACCATCTTCATCCCGCTGGAGATCTATGAGCTGATCGAGAAGGTGACGTGGCTGCGGCTCGGCGCCCTGGTCGTCAACCTGTTTGCGGTCGCCTACATTGTGTGGACCAAGCGGCTGTTCGGATTCAGGGGTGGTCACGGCGCGTTCGAGGCAGAGCGACGAAACGACTCACTCCTCGAGCTGGAGCAAGCCTCTGCCGTCGAGAGTCCGCCGTCCAGGGCCATCTGACAGCGGGCCACCTGACGGCAGGCCAACCTGACAGCGGGCTACGTGACAGCGGCCAGGATGCTGTCGGCCGCGGCATAGGGGTCGCTGGTGCCGTCCACGACCTGACCCGCGAGCTCGTCCACGCCCTCCCCGTGCCGAAGGTCGCCGATGCGAGCACGTAGCGCCTGTATGGCGATCGCCTCGATCTCGTCGCCCGCTCGCCGAATCCGGCGATCTCGCAGGGTGCTGTTGCCCTGCATCCAGGCGAGGTGGTCGTCGATGGCAGCCATCAGCTCATCGATACCGACCCCCCTGGCCGCCACGGTCTTCAGCACGGGAGGGCGCCACAGGTCCGGTTCGGTGCGGTCGCCCAGACTGATCATGTGCCGAAGGTCGCGCACGGTCGCGTCGGCCCCCTCTCTGTCTGCCTTGTTCACCACGAAGATGTCACCTATCTCCAGTATCCCGGCCTTGGCCGCCTGGATCCCGTCGCCCATCCCGGGTGCGAGAAGCACCAGCGTGGTGTCGGCCAGACCAGCTACCTCGACCTCACTCTGGCCGACGCCGACAGTCTCGACCACTACCACGTCACAGCCGGCGGCATCCAGGACGCGCAGTGCCTGGGGAGTCGTCCAGGACAGACCGCCGAGATGACCGCGGCTGGCCATCGAGCGGATGTACACCCCGGAGTCGAGGGCATGGTCCTGCATCCGGATCCGGTCACCCAGCAGGGCACCGCCCGAGAACGGCGACGAGGGATCGACTGCCAGGATGCCGACCCGCTGGCCTCGTGCCCGCAAGGCGCTCACCAGAGCGTTGGTGATCGTCGACTTCCCGACGCCGGGGCTGCCGGTGATGCCGAAGATGTGCGCCCGGCCCGTGTGGGGTGCGAGGGCTGCCATCACCTCGCGCAGTGCCGGGTGGCCGTCCTCGACCAGCGAGATCAGCCGGGCGACAGCGCGCGGCGCACCTGCCCTCGCTGCTTCGACCAGGGCAGGTACGTCCACGGTTCTGCTTGCCATCATTGAGAGTTCAGCAGTCCTGTCAGTGTTGAGGTCATTCTCGGGTCGGTGGTCGGGTCGGTGGTCGGCCTGGGTCTACGGCTTCGGGACGCGGACGATCAGCGCATCTCCCTGGCCGCCACCACCGCAGAGGGCCGCCACGCCCACGCCGCCACCCCGTCGGGCCAGCTCCAGCGCGAGGTGCAGGGTGATCCGGGCCCCCGACATACCGATGGGGTGCCCGATGGCGATGGCTCCTCCGTTGACATTGACCCTGTCCGCGTCGATCCCCAGGAGCTTGGTGGACGCCAGGCCCACCGCGGCGAAGGCCTCGTTGATCTCGACCAGATCGAGATCCGCAGGGCTGATTCCCTCCTTCGCACAGGCCGCCAGGATGGCCTGCGCCGGTTGGCTCTGCAGCGTGGAGTCCGGGCCTGCCACGACGCCATGGGCGCCGATCTCGGCGATCCAGGACAGGCCCAGCTCCTGCGCCCTGGCCTTGCTCATCACCACGACGGCAGCGGCGCCATCGGAGATCGGCGACGCGGACCCTGCCGTGATGACGCCGTCCCTGCTGAACGCGGGGCGGAGCCTGGCAAGGCTCTCGGTGGTCGTGTCGGCCCTGATGCTCTCGTCGATCTTGAACTCGACCGGGTCGCCCTTGCGCTGGGGAACCGAGATCGCGAAGACCTCATCGTCGAAGAGCCCGTCCTTCCAGGCACGCGCCGCGAGCTGATGGCTGCGGGCAGAGAACTCGTCCTGCTCGGCGCGGGTGAACTGCAGGTCTCCGACGTTGCCGGACTCCGTGAGCAGGCCCATCCCCTGGTCGGTGAAGCAGTCCCACAACCCGTCCCGGTCCATGTGATCGTGCATGGTCACGTCGCCGTACTTGAAACCGGTGCGGCTCTTCTCCAGCAGGTGTGGAGCGTTGGACATCGACTCCTGGCCACCCGCCACGACCACCTCGAACTCACCAGCGCGGATGAGCTGGTCGGCCAGGGCGATCGCGTCGATGCCCGACAGGCACACCTTGTTGATGCTCAGTGCCGGGACCGTCATCGGGATGCCGGCCTTCACCGCGGCCTGACGTGCGGGAACCTGGCCGGCGCCAGCGGTCAGCACCTGGCCCATGATCACGTAGTCCACCTGGTCGCCGCGCACGCCGGCCTTGTCCAGGGCTCCCTTGATGGCCAGGCCACCGAGGTCCGCTCCGGTGAAGTCCTTCAGGGAGCCGAGCATGCGACCCAACGGGGTGCGCGCTCCGGCGACGATCACGGATGCGGGACGTTCGCTCATGGGTGTGCCTCCAACGACAAGGGATATGTACTGGATGGGCCATATGCGTGCGGTCAACTCATGTGTCGTCATCCTAGCCGCGCCGCACAGTTTGGGCTTGGCGCCGGACCGTTCTTTCCGCCCGGGCCGGTCGAGGCAACGGCCAGGCACGTCTAAACTGGACAGCATGACCCAGCAAACGACGGACCTTTTCACCGCGATCGACCATGTGGGCGTGGCCGTGCCCGACCTGGATGTGGCGATCGCCTTCTACCGCGACACCTACGGTATGACCCTCCAGCATGAAGAGGTCAACGAGGCGCAGGGCGTGCGCGAAGCGATGATGGCCGTGGGCACGTCAGGCTCGTGCGTCCAGCTGCTCGCGCCGCTCACCCCGGAGTCGACGATTGCCAAGTTCCTTGACCGATCCGGCCCCGGGATCCAGCAGGTCGCCTACCGCGTCGCCGACATCGACGCCGTGTCGGCCACGTTGCGTGAGCGCGGAATGCGCCTCCTCTTCGACGCACCCCGCATCGGCACCGCCCAGAGCCGGATGAATTTCATTCACCCGAAGGACGCCGGCGGCGTCCTCGTCGAGCTCGTAGAGCCCGCAACCCACGCCACCACCTAACCCCAATACCGTTCAGTTAAGGTTACAAGGGTGTAGTTTGGTGGTATGCCTCGT
>JACMPC010000040.1 GCA_014377705.1 Dermatophilaceae bacterium | reverse complement strand
GTATGGAAGTAGCGCCCCACCGTGTTCTGCGTCCGGCAGGTCTTGCCGCCGACGACGACGACGGCGCTGTCAATCTCGATCTGGAGGCAACCGCTGGCGGTGGTCTCCTGGACCTTCTGCATCATGTTGTCGTACCCCTCCGGTTCCGGAGCCGGAACGCGGCCGTCCGGCCAACGAGGACCAGCAACCGTCGCCAGCCTATCGACCTCTGGCTCTCTCGTGGGCCGATCCGCATGCGGCCCGCCAATGCCTGAGAGGAACGCGCGCCCCAACAGCAAGTTCGCAGCCAGGACTGTCAGCAACCACGTCGCATCCGCCCAGTATTCACGCCCCGTGATCGCCTTCGCCCTGTTGCCCGAGGGCAAGGTTTGGAGTGCTCTCAATCCAGATCGGGCGAAACGACGACCCTAGCGGCGCCGACAGCGACACCCGGACGTGTTCGGGTGTCGCTGTCGTGCACGATGGTCCAGCAGAGGAATAGGCTTCCGGCGCACCGCAGCGACCGGGGACTCGGGAGTCAATGGACCAAGGCCGCGAGGTCGGTCTGCTGACGAAGGGCCGGCAGCCGCAGGCTCAGCGTCGCGGCCGCGAAGAGCATGACAGCCGAGACCCAGAACACGACCTGGAAGGAGTCGACGGATGCCTGAGCGGTCGCAATTACAGCGCCTGTCTGGCTCTCGAAGCGGGCTGCGGCGAGGCTGACGAGGGCTGCCAGGCCGACGGCGCCGCCGATGCTGTTGTGCGGTTGACAGAAGTCCGGAGGCGACTCCCTGGACGGGCTGACCCTCGATGCGGTCATCACGGATCGAACCTCCGCACCTGGGCTCGCCGAACGCGGGACCGCTGCCATCCTGCACGCTTGTACAGTCAAGTCCTGACCTCCGTGACCCACACGTCGAGAGCACCCTCGATGCCGTCGACGAGATACTCAGGTCGCGCATCACTTGTCTACCCACCTGTCAGAACGGCAGAGGTCGTCACGGCGGGGCCCCCACCTGGATGGTCGGGCCCCGCCGTGACGTGTCTTGCTGCTCGGCTCACTTCTTGGCCATGCCTGGAACCAGGTCGTTGATGAACGGGTCGGGGGTGGGACGGCCTTGTGCTTGCGTGATTCGGTCGTCCCTCGTGCGCCACCGGGGGGTGGCTCCTCGACGACAGGCGGCGAGCGGCCGGTGATCCTCACCCGGGGTGGTGATCGTGATGTTGCGGCGGCAACGTCCGCTCACCTGGCCGAGGATGTCCGGGCCTGACCCCGAAGGGCCGGCCCGGACATCGGGATCAGGCCAGGTCGAACCGATCGAGGTTCATGACCTTGCTCCACGCGACAACAAAGTCCTGCACGAACTTCTCCTGCGCGTCATCGCTGGCATAAACCTCCGCGAGGGCACGCAGCTCGGAGTTCGACCCGAACACGAGGTCGACGCGACTGCCGCTCCACCTGGGCTCACCCGTGGCGAGGTCGCGGCCCTGGAAGGTGTCTGCGTCCTCGGATGTCGTCTGCCACGCCGTGCCCATGTCGAGAAGGTTCACGAAGAAGTCGTTGGTCAATGACTCCGGCGTCGAGGTGAGGACGCCGAGCGGGGACCGCTGGAAGTTCGCGTCCAGGACACGGAGGCCACCCACGAGCACGGTCATCTCAGGGGCGCTGAGGGTCAGCAGGTTTGCCCGGTCCAGCAGAAGGTACTCCGCCTGGAGCCGATGCTCCTTGCCGGAGTAGTTCCGGAACCCGTCCGCGGTCGGCTCGAGGGCGCCGAAGGACTCCACGTCCGTCTGCTCCTGCGACGCATCCGTGCGCCCCGGGGTGAAGGGGACCTGAACGTCATGGCCGGCGTTCTTGGCGGACAGCTCTACGGCGGCGCACCCGCCGAGCA
Organism: Dermatophilaceae bacterium; assembly: GCA_014377705.1. GTDB lineage: Bacteria > Actinomycetota > Actinomycetes > Actinomycetales > Dermatophilaceae > UBA4719. The sequence continues at coordinate 7,099 of JACMPC010000040.1, read as the reverse complement.
CGATCAGGTCGGCGAGAGACACCTGTTTCCCGCCGGGCGCAGAGGTGTTGAAGGCCTGCTGAATCCGTTCCAGGGTGCGCAGCACCCTCGCCAGCTGGTCGGGCTCGTTGACCTCCCAGCCCACCTGCGGCTCGAGGCGGATGCGGGCTCCGTTCGCCCCGCCGCGCTTGTCGCTGCCGCGGAATGTCGACGCTGAGGCCCAGGCGGTCGAGACCAGCTGGGGGACGGACAGTCCGGAGGCGAGGATCTCGCCCTTCAAGGTGGCGATGTCCTGCGCTCCGACCAGCTCGTGAGTGACTGCGGGAACGGGATCCTGCCACAGCAGCGACTCCTGCGGGACCAGCGGCCCCAGGTAGCGCGCCAGCGGCCCCATGTCGCGGTGCGTCAGCTTGAACCACGCCCGCGCGAAAGCGTCCGCGAGCTCGTCCGGGTGCTCCAGGAAGCGCCGTGAGATCTGCTCGTAGACCGGATCTGCCCGCAGCGCGAGGTCTGTCGTCAGCATCGTCGGAGCCTGTGTCTTCGAGCTGTCGTGGGCATCAGGCACCGTGTCGCCTGCGGCACCGTCTTTGGGCTTCCACTGGCTCGCGCCGGCCGGGCTCTTCTTCAGCTCCCACTCGTAGCCGAACAAGGTCTCGAAGAAGCTGTTGTCCCACGTCACCGGGGTGGGCGTCCACGCACCCTCGAGCCCGCTGGTGATCGTTTCGCCACCCTTGCCGCTGCCGAACGTGTTCTTCCAGCCAAGGCCCTGCTGCTCAAGGGGGGCCCCCTCAGGCTCAGGTCCGACATACTGCTCTGGGTCGGCCGCCCCGTGGGACTTGCCGAACGTGTGCCCGCCGGCGATAAGCGCGACCGTCTCCTCATCGTTCATCGCCATACGCAGGAACGTCTCGCGGATGTCAATGGCCGAGGCGAGCGGGTCCGGAACGCCGTTCGGGCCCTCCGGGTTGACGTAGATGAGGCCCATCTGGACGGCGGCCAGAGGGTTCTCGAGCTCCCGTTCACCGGTGTAGCGCTCATCGCCAAGCCAGGTGTCCTCGGGGCCCCAGTAGACGTCCTCGTCGGGTTCCCAGACGTCTTCGCGACCGCCGGCGAAGCCGAAGGTCTTGAAGCCCATCGACTCCAGGGCGCAGTTGCCGGTCAGGATGATCAGGTCGGCCCACGAGATCTTGCGACCGTACTTCGCCTTGACCGGCCAGAGCAGCCGGCGCGCCTTGTCCAGGCTCGCGTTGTCAGGCCAGCTGTTGAGCGGCGCGAAGCGCTGCATCCCGGCCCCGGCTCCCCCGCGGCCGTCGCTGATGCGGTAGGTGCCCGCGCTGTGCCACGCCATTCGGATGAAGAACGGCCCGTAATGGCCGTAGTCGGCAGGCCACCAGTCCTGCGACGTCGTCATGACCTCCCCGATGTCCCTGCGCACAGAATCGAGGTCGAGGGTCTTGAACTCCGCCGCGTAGTCGAAGTCCTCGCCCATGGGGTTGGCCACGGCGGGGTTCTTCCGGAGGATCTTCAGGTTGAGCTGGTTCGACCACCAGTCGCGGTTCCCAGCACCCTCGGTCGGATGTCTGGGCTGCCCGGCCGAGACCGGGCAACGGCCTTCGGTCTCCTCGTTCATCTCTCCTACAACGGCATTGGGACTGTCAGACATGGAAATCCTTTCGGGTTCACAGGTTGGGCTCAGGAACTGTGTGCGGTGGAGCAGTCGGGGCACAGGCCCCAGTAGGTGACTTCAGCCTCGCTGATCGCGAAGCCGTGGTCGTCGGATGCGGTCAGGCATGGCGCGGTGCCGACGGCGCAGTCGACATCGGCGATGGCACCACACGACCGGCAAACGACGTGGTGATGGTTGTCCTGGACCCGCGACTCGTAGCGGGCCACGGAGCCCGCCGGCTCGATGCGCCGAACCAGGCCAGCGGCTGTCAGCGCGCGCAGCACGTCGTAGACGGCCTGGTGGGACAGCTCGCCGAGATCCTGACGCGCGACGCCGATGATCTTGTCAGTATCGGCGTGCGGATGCTCGTACACCGCAGCCAGCACCGCCACCCTGGGACGCGTCACGCGCAGAGCTGCCCCGCGCAACATACGTTCGGCTTCCAACCTCGTGGGCACGGTCAGAGTATGGTGCCTTCTTCTTGAATGAGTCAAAAGCAGGCGGTCCGTCAAGGCAATGGCGGCGGACGACCGTCGACCCAGATCGGTGGCGGAGCCCCTCACCCCTTGCCGCGGGCAGCACCATTGCGTGACAACCGTCCCTGAGAGAAGTGGCACGAAGCTGAAGGGCAAAGCTCCCGCACATCAGGGAGCGACCGACGAAGAGTCCGAAAGGATTTCGATGAGCACAGCCCTCCATCCGTATCTCGGCTTTCGCGACAACGCCAGGCCGGCGATGGAGTTCTACCGGTCAGTGTTTGGCGGCGAGCTCACGCTGAGCACTTTTGGCGAGTTCCAGTCAAGTCAAGATCCGGCCGAGCAGGACAAGATCATGCACGGGATGCTCGTCGCCGACAGCGGGCTGACCCTGATGGGCGCCGACACTCCGAACAGCATGAGCTACACGCCGGGAGACAACTACTCCGTCTCGCTCAGCGGCGACGACGAAGCCGACCTGCGTCGCTTCTGGGAAGGGCTCTCGGCTGAAGGCACCGTCACGATGCCGCTCGGGCCCTCGCCCTGGGGCGACGTCTTCGGAATGTGCACCGACAAGTTCGGGGTGAGCTGGCTGGTCAACATCAACACCCCCGAACCCCAGGGCGGCTGAACATTCCCCGTCCGTGACGGTATGCCGGACCCTCACGCACTGCACTCTGGTTCCTGAGGGGAGGTGGTCATGGCGGGCCCGCTGCCCGAGACCAAGCTCCACGTCCCCCGGCCGCGGCGCGCTCTGGTCGCGCGTCCGAGGCTGAGCCGGCGACTGAGCCTAGGGGCGGCGATCCGCCATACTCTGGCCGCCGAGGACTTCGAGCAGTGACTGGACACCACGAGAGGTCAGCCGGCGGGTTCCTTGCGTGACTTTGCCCGTACATGCATTCGCTCGCCCTGGCTACCGAAGAGGCTCAGGACCTCGACAGGTTCTTCGCCAATGCTGGCGCAGGCGTTCAACGCCTCCCTCAAGGAAGTCCAGTGGGTCGTCCTGGCCTATCTCCTGGCCATCACCACCCTGGCCGTCAGCGTAGGACGGCTCGGAGACCTCGCCGGGGAGCTGGTTCCCAGGGAGGAGACCGGTCGCGCCATGGGGTTGCTCGGGACGATGTCCGCGATAGGTACGGCGCTCGGCCCCCCGCTCGGTGGCGGGCTGTCCTGAGCCTGGAAGGGTGCCCAGCACCCGCGATGGGCTGATCTCGGACCTCCCACCCGTGGCAGGACAGGCAGTGAAGGAGGACCCGGCCCCACCGTAGCCTGATATTTCGGCCCGCCCACGGACAGGAAGTCGGCCGGCGGCATCTCGTCGCAGGACACGGACCCCGGCATATGAGCGGCAGGCACGCTGGGGGTCATCAGCCCCAGGGTCGGCCGTAGAGCCCAGGGCCGGTGACCTCCAGGCTCTCCAGGAACGGCTTCGCGGCCTGGTGCCCGCGTTCAATCAACATGCTCGTGTGGTCGAAATCGAGTGGCGATACGCGTTGGATGGCCGGCCCTGGCAGATAGACCACCGGAACCAGAGCGGCGGCCAGGGGCGTCTCCAGCGCCGCCTGCATCCGCATGGCGACCAGGGCGGCGTACAACACTGCCTCGGCCAAAGTCGATGGCTCCTCCGGCAGGTGGCCAGGAAATACCGTGTCCAGGACGACCAGTGACCGTGCGCCCATCGCCAGGGCCTGGGTGACAGGGACATTCGCCACCACCCCGCCGTCATAGAGCTGAAGCCCCTCGATCCTCACCGCAGGAAAGATGCCGGGAATTGCCGCGCTGGCCAGTAGCGCCGGAACGAGCCGACCAGTTGTGACGACATGCGGAGCCGCCGTCGCGATATTCGTGGTCACAGCCCCAAAGGGCAGGGCCAGTTCTGCGAAGGTGAAACGCACGGGTAGGAGGGCCGTGATGAGCGACTGCAGACGAGTGTTGGGAAAGAGGTGCGTCCGGCCCTGCTGAAGCGTCCTGAGCTGCGCCAGCGGACCGCCCGGGAACACCATCTGCCGCCTGATCCTCGGCCAGATCCGGTTCAACAGGTTGACGGCCCCCTTCGGATCCATGGCCAGCACCGCCCCGTTGAGCGAGCCCACCGACGTACCGACCACCAGGTCCGGGAACACTCCCCGCTCGGCCAGCGCCTGCAGCATCCCCACCTGCACCGCACCCAGGCTGCCACCCCCGCCCAGGACGAACCCGATGGGCCGGGGAAGAGTGAGCGGCTGCATGGGTGGCTCCGTGGGTCGGGAAACGTTCGATGTCGGTTGCGGACCATCTTGCCCCGTTCCGCGGGCCGTCCGAAGACGGGCTCGTCACTGCCCCACGCCCAGATCGCCTCCGGCAGGCGGAACGCCGGGGCGCCGTGCCGACAGCCTGGGCGCGTGCCAAGATCGACAAATGCGTCTGATCCTCATCCGCCACGGCGAGACCACCTCCAACGTTAGCGGGCTGATCGACACTGACGAGCCTGGACCGGGGCTGACCGCTCTGGGGTTCGCGCAGGCCGCAGCTCTGCCTGACACGCTCGGTGGCGAGTCGATCGACGTGCTCTACACATCTTCCCTCGTACGCGCTCGGCAGACCGCCGCTCCGCTCGCTGCGTCCCTCCGGCTAGATGTTCGTGTCCGCGACGGGCTGCGCGAGATCGGCGCCGGGACGCTCGAGATGCGCGGAGACGATGCCGCTGTCCAGCTATACCGTGACACCACGTTCGCCTGGAGTGCGGGCAATCTCGACGTGCGCATGCCCGGCGCCGACTCGGGTGCCGAGGTCTTTGCGCGGTACGACGTAGTGATCGACGAGATCACACTCTCCGGGGTCGAATCTGCTGCGGTCGTCAGCCACGGCGCGGTGATCCGCTGCTGGGCGGCGGCGCGAGCCCGCAAGGTCCCGGCGGGCCTCGCCGCAGGCAGTCCGCTGACCAACACCGGCGTCGTGCTTCTGGATGGCAGCCCGCGCGACGGCTGGCACGTGCTGACCTGGGATGGCCACCCGCTCCCCCGCTCCTGAGGCCGACGACGGTGGGCTGCAGCACCATGGTGTCGGCCCCGCGTCGGCCCAGCGCTGAACGGCCTCGGTCACGGCAGTGGCATCCCCCGCGACCCCGACCCGACCGCCACAGTCGGGCCCAACCCCCCAGGCCGTCGGCGCCCGCCCGTCTGTCGTTCGTCAGCGGAACGCCCTTGGACGTTCGCCGCTCGCGAACACGGTGACGGGCAGGACCATCGAAGGCATGAAGCTGAGGCTCGGCTTGAATGACATCGACACACGCGAGCTCCCGTCCGGCTTCGGTCCACGCACCACCGCAGGAGACGTGGTGGCGGGGCTTGATCTCAACCTGTCCGACCTGGCCAGCGTGCGCGCGTTCAGCGCATGCTTCCTGGCCACCGGGCGAAGCGTCGCCATGCTGATCGGCAATGCGGCCATCATGGCTCCGGCCGGTGAGACCGCTGAGCCCGGCCTTCGCCCCGCTCGACGTCGAGGCCGGTGACACCGTGTTCGTCGACGGCGACCCATCCCCGCAGATTGGTTGCCCTTGGCCTCGATGCCCAGCCGCGATCCAGCCTTCAGCTCGCGGTCGGCAGGTCGCTCACGGTCAGCGGGTTCGTTGAGGCGGCATACATCGTCTCTCGTTCGTACTCGGTCATGCCTCCCCACACGCCGTAGGGTTCGCGCACCCTCAGCGCGTGCTCACGACAGCTCCGCAGGACGGGGCAGGTCAGGCACACGGCCTTGGCTGCGCCGTCGCGGTTACGGCGCGAGGGGCCCCGCTCACCGTCGGGATGGAAGAAGACGTCCGGACTCTCACGGCGGCAGGCGCCATCAAACTGCCACTCCCACAGATCTGCGACCGGCCCCGGCAAGCGGTTTGGTGTCGTCATCGGAGCCCCCCATCGATGATCTGACCGGAGTGTGGCCGCGGCAGTGCCCGCTCGGTGTTGCGGATCGTGGCCTCCGCGCGTTCATCTGCCGGACGGGGGCGACCGCTTGGCTGCAGGCGCCGGGGGGCATCGAGCACAGCCCATACCACCCTGCCGCCGTTGGCCGTAGGCATCATCCCGAAGGCGCGGGTCAGTCCGGCAACCACGGTGAGGCCCCTGCCGTGCAGGTCACAACCCGGGGGAAGCTGATCGGGCAGGGCGGGCCCGCGGTCTCGGACGGTCAGCCGCAGGGCGCCAAGATTCCAGGCGACGGACAGGTCAATCTCGGTGCCGACGTTGATGGACGAGCTCGCCACGAGCTCGCTGACCACCAGGCTTGCGAAGGGGACGACCCGGTTTAGCCGCCAGTCCAGCAGGGCGCGGGTAACGAAGTTCCGGGAGGCGCGCGGCGCGGTCGGGTGGGGTGCGAGTCGCAGCCTCGCGACGGTCGGTGCGGGGGTCGCCAGCACCGCGGAGATCGCGGAGAACAGTGACTCGCTGACGATCAGGTACCGGCCCAGGGGATGGGCACGCAACGCCTCTCGAACCTGTGGGTCCGGGCAGGCCACACCTACGGGGATCCCGGGCCAGTCGCGAACATGGCGCCCGGCCGTCGCGAGCACCTCGACCGCTGCCCGCTCAACCCCCTCGCGGACGGCGGACAGGTCGCAGACCACACCAGGTGGCTCGTCGGCCAGAGCAAGCTGCATCGCCCGGTCCAGATCCACGACGACATCGCTGAGCCGGCCGGCAGTTCCGAGGACGACTACCTGACGGATGACGCGTGTTCTGACCTGAGCCCGCGGTCGCGTGGCCGGGCCACCAGCTGACGGGGCTGGGACATCCGCCGTGACGTAGGTGGCGAAACGGGTCGGGAAGGGGAGGACCTGGTGGTCGGAATCCGGGCGAAGCTGATGGGGAAAAAGATCGTGAGGCCTGCTTGACGGCTGCGCCATGGCGAACTCAATTCGGTGGTCCCGGGAAAGGACACGAGCCACCGAGGTTCGGGAGCAGCACGAGGCTGAAGTGACGCGACCTGTGGTCTGGGGGTGCGCCGC
>JACMPC010000039.1 GCA_014377705.1 Dermatophilaceae bacterium | reverse complement strand
GTCGAGGCTGTCAACCCGCTGTGCGGAGACCAGCTGACGCTCTACCTCCAACTCGCCGACGGCACCATCGCCGACGTTGCCTTCGAGGGCAACGGATGCGCCATCTCCCAAGCCTCCGCGTCGCTGATGACCATGGCGCTGAAGGGTCTGGCTCAAGACGAGGCCCTCGCCCTGTTCACACGCGTCCACACCATGCTGACCACCGAATCCGACACGGATGCGCCGCCACCAGGCGTCGGCAAACTCGCCGTGCTGTCGGGTGTCTGGGAATACCCGATGCGAGTCAAGTGCGCCACCTTGGCCTGGCAGGCGCTGCGCAGCGCCCTCGAAGACGCCGACCACCAGGACGAGACGGAGTAGACAACCATGGGCTCAAGCCAATATGAGATAATCGAACTCAGTCAGAACTGCCAAGCAACGGTGATCCCGGGCGGTCAGCCGATGCTGCTCCAGCGTGGCGAGCAGGTCGTCGTGACGCAGACTCTGGGCGGCAGCGCCACCGTTCAAACTCAGATGGGGTACCTCGTCCGGATCAGTGCCGAGGACTCCGCCGCGCTCGGACTGAGCGACCCTGCCGCCGACGCAGTAATCGCCGGCGGGGGACCGTTCGAGCTGGATCAGGTGATCACCCAGCTCAAGAACGTCTTCGACCCCGAAATCCCCATCAATGTCGTTGACCTGGGGCTGATCTACGTCTGCGAGGCGGAGCCGCTTGTCGATGGCACCCACCGGGTCGAGATCAAGATGTCCATGACCGCTCCGGGCTGCGGCATGGGTGACGTACTCAAGGAAGACGCTCGCGCCGGCGTCCAGTCGGTTCCCGGCGTCAGCGAAGTCGACGTCGAGCTTGTCTGGGACCCACCCTGGGGCCAGGACCGTATGTCGGACGCCGCACGGCTCGAGCTGGGAATGTTCTGACCGGGCTCTCGCCGCCCTCAACCGCCAGATCAGTTCAACGACAGAGCAATAGCATCCGTGATCCCGGTTGCGGACAAACCGGCCGGGATCACGGATCGGCCATCTCCGGAAGGCATCTTTGATGAACCTTTCCGGGATTGGGACGGCAGTCTGGCGCAGAACTTGCGTGTCGATCCAGACGAGCGCTGTGATCTCCTTTGTCCGACCCGCCCCAAGTCCGATGAGCCACCTGAGGCGATCACATCCTTGATCCGCCCTATGTCCGAGGATCTGGCCCAGGACGCGGGGACAGGGTCGGGGTGAAGTCTTCACCGAGCTGGTCGATCGCCTGGCGGGCGAAGATCTGCTGCTGGGTCACCGTGCGCTCGGATCGCCCGCGTCCCACGAAGCTCACGGCCCAGTGCAACAACGTGGTCAGCCGGTGCTTGAAGCCGATGATGTAGACGAGGTGGACAGCCAGCCACATCAGCCAGGCGGTGAACCCGCTGAGCCGCAGCCGGCCGATGGTCGCGACGGCACTGAAACGCGAGATGGTCGCCATACTGCCCTTGTCGTGGTACTCGAAGGGCTGACCATAGACATTCCCCGCTTGTCGCCGATCAGGTGACTTCCTGGCCAGTCGGGCCTCGATCTGACGGGCCGCGTATCGGCCGCCTTGTATGGCGAGCTGAGCCACTCCGGGCAGCCCGTCCAGGGCGATCATGTCGCCGACCACGAAGACCTCGGGATGCCCGGGCAGGGTCAGGTCGGGCAAGACCTCGATCCGCCCTGCACGGTCCAGCCCGGCGCCGGACTGCTTGGCCAGGAGCGCGCCGAGCGGGCTGGCCGAGACGCCGGCAGCCCACACCTTGCAGACGGACTCGATCCTTCGACGCCCTTGCGCATCCTCGACCTCGATGCCGGTACGATCGACCCCCACGACTTTGGCGCCGAGCTGCACCTCCACACCGATCTGGCCCAGCCTGGCGACGGCCTTGGCGCCGAGACTGTCGCCGAACGAGCCGAGCACCGACGACGCTGCGTCCAGCAGGATCACGCGGGCCTGGCGGGGGTCAATGCGCCGGAACTCGTGGCGCAGGGTGCGGTGTGAAAGCTCGGCAATCTGTCCCGCCATCTCCACCCCGGTCGGCCCTGCGCCAACGACTACGAAGGTCAGCAGCCGGGTGCGCTGTTCCTCGTCCTCGACCAGCTCGGCCATCTCGAAGCTGCTAAAGATCCGCCCACGCAGCTCGAGGGCGTCGTCGATGCTCTTCATGCCCGGCGCGAAACGCGCGAAGTGGTCGTTGCCGAAGTACGACTGGCCCGCCCCCGCTGCGACGACGAGCGAGTCGTATGCCGTGACGCTGGTCTGGTCCAGCACCGTAGAGGTGACGGTGTGGTTGGCGAGGTCGACATCGGTGACCTCGCCGAGCAGAACGCGTGAGTTGCGTTGGCGCCTGAGGATTTCACGAGTTGAGGGCGCGATCTCCCCCTCGGACAGGATGCCCGTCGCGACTTGGTAAAGCAGCGGCTGGAACAGGTGATGTGTGGTCTTGGCGATGAGCGTGACGTCGACGTCGGCACGTTTGAGGGCCTGCGTGGTGAACAGCCCGCCGAAGCCCGAACCGATCACCACCACCTGGTGCCGACGGCCCGCGCCGCCACCTTGCGCATTGGACCTGTCCGCAGCGTCAGGGTCCTCGGGACCCTTGGAAATAAGGTGTTCAGCGATTAACACAACAGAAGTGTGACCTAATTCGGCCTCGCGATCTAGTCAGCGGCGCCTTATACGGACGTGACACCGGTCATACGGCGCGAAGTCCTGTGATCCCGAGTCCGTAACGGTTGACGAGGTGGCGCGGCCCCGACGGTTCCCGTAGCCGTTGGAGGGTAGATCGACAACAATGAACCAACGAATATTGACCGACGGCGCTGTTGATGGCGAGTAGCTCAAACCCCAGAACCGCTTCCGATCAGCGACGGGAGACTGGCCGGAGTGATCGACCTCGGCGAAGTGTGCGGGCGATCCCGCGACCGACCTTTCGGCCACCTGGATCCTGCTGCCCGCCGGAGCGCCAAACGGTCCTTGATGCCTATGAGGACGTCGACGAAGCCACCATCGCACGAGCTCGCGGGTGGGCTGTCTTGCGCGCTCTGTGCTTGACAGGGATCGGACAGAACGAGCGGCTCGGCCGGCCTGCGGGTAAAGCGAACTGGGAACCAGCAGGCTACGCGACGCCCGAACGGGTCCTGGATGCGAACTGACCACGTCCGCACATCGCCAATGTGGGCGGAGCATTCGCTCATCAAGCATCTGCGGTCGTGTTTTTTCGACCGTCAGCCGTCCCAGTTGCCAGTGAGGATGTACCTGGCACCACCCGGTGGGTCTGACTCTCCAATTGCCTGACGCGATTTTGCTGTCTTTCGTTCGATTTGCCGGCCTGTTGGGTGGTGCCGTTTCGCACGCACGCGCGCGGTCGGGTGGCGTGACCTCATAGGAGCCTGCGCAAAGGCGCCCATCACTGGCTTGTCCGCCTGCCCAACCGCCGCGTGCCGACCTATCCGGACAAACGGAAGAAGGACGGCAATGACCAGCATGACCACCACAACGGCGGATGTCACCGGCGGTGTCGACACCCACGGCCAAACCCACCACGCAGCGGCGCTCGACCCCGTAGGTCGCCAGCTCGGCGACCGAGAGTTTCCTACGACCCCGGCCGGCTACCGAGCCTTGGTGAGCTGGCTGCAAACGTATGGCCATCTTGAGCGGGTCGGCGTGGAGGGGACCGGGACCTATGGAGCGGGCCTGACTCGACAGCTTCGCGCCGCAGGGGTCACCGTGGTCGAGGTTGACCGCCCCGACCGTAAGGCCCGCCGAGCCCAAGGAAAGTCCGACCCACTGGACGCCTACTCGGCAGCGCGCGCCGCGTTAGCCCGCAAAGCCACCGGCGTCCCGAAGACCCAAGACGGCCGTGTCGAGGCAATCCGCCTGCTGCGCGTAGCGCGAAGCAGCGCCGTCAAAGCCCGCAGCCAGTCCACCAGCCAGCTCAAGGCGCTGCTTGTCACCGCCCCAGCGGAGCTGCGCGAGCAGCTGCGGACACTGAGTAACACCAAGCTGATCGCGACCTGCGCCCGGCTGCGACCAACCGGCGACATCGCCGATCCCGAGCACGCCACCAAGACCGCGCTACGCCGCCTGGCCCAACGCCACCAATACCTGTCCGAAGAGATCAGCGCCGCCGATACCGAGCTGCGCACATTAGTGACCGCGGCGGCTCCGGCACTGATCGCGCTGCCCGGGGTCGGCACCGAAGTCGCCG
>JACMPC010000038.1 GCA_014377705.1 Dermatophilaceae bacterium | reverse complement strand
GTCGAAGGCGGACATCGGGTCGTCCTCGGCGTTGATGATCGTCGTGGGCGCCGTGATCAGCTCCAAGGCATGTCCTGCACCGCCGGGTTCGACACGTAGAGGTCGAACAGCACGCCCTCCTTTCGGGGGGCGATCGGAAACAGTCTCTCCTCGGCGTCCGCCACCGCGATGCGTTGTTCGGGCGTCAGCCGGAGCCCTGCCGGGACGCCCATGAGACGGCCGAGCTGGGTTGGCACCAGCCGTCGGAGAAGCGCGAAGAAGGCATCCGACCCGAGCATGTTCGGGCGATGAACTTGGGTGGCGCTCCCGCCTTACCGGGCAGGGCGGATGCCATCAGGACAAGGGCGGTGGTGCGATCCCGGTGGCGCAGGGCGAACTGGATGGCCGACGGGCCACCCGCGGAGTACCCGAACAGAACAACCTGGGACACCTCGAGGTAGTCCAGCAGAGACGCAAAGGCGTCCGCCTGGGTGGCCGGTGTCGCCCCCTCCGGCAAGGTGGACCCGAGGTAGCCGAAAAGGGACGGAGCGAGACCGGCAGCTTCATCGGTATGCGTCCCGGGCTGGAACCACAGAACGCCGACACCCTTCGCGATCGCTTCGCGCGCCACAGCCAATGCCTCTGCCGGGGGGCGGAAGACGTCGACCACGTCTACAGGCAGATCGATGTCGTCCGGGGTCGTGTAGACCCGCGCACCAGGATTTCGCCGCCTCGCGGGTTCAACGGGATGATCTGGTACGACTGCAACAGCAGATAACGCGGGATCTCGTTTGCAGTCTTGGCCCCATCGGCGGAGGCTCCTACCACTGCGATCGTCTTGATCCGCTCGTAGATCCCGACAAGTTCCTGGGTAGGAAGTTGTCGCACGCTGACTATCGGCTGCTTTCCCTACGGTCGACTACTACGGGAAGAACGTTTCGGGCGCCGATGTCCTTCCCTCGTGGTTCCGTGTCCGGCACCGGATCTGACCAGCCACCGATCCCGGCACAGATTGCAGCTCTTCAGCTATCGACCGGCGTGCTGCCGCCCTTTACACTGGAGCAGACCGAATCACCGTGGCGAGGGGCGGGCGATGATCGAACGGGTCGACCCCTTCATCGGGACCGCTGTTACCTCCCTGCCGACACCGACCGGCCTTGCCGCGACCTGGTGGTGGCCCAAGCCCCAGGTCGGCAACACCCATCCCGGCGCGACCTACCCGTTGGGGATGGTGTCGGCGTGCGCGTACTCGGGCGGGTACCCGACGGGCTACGGGGGGTACGACCTGGTCACCGAGGGAGTCCCGACGCTGATCCAGGATCGCCAGCTGGCCTCGGGCTTCACGCACTTCCAGCAGTCCGGAACCGGCGCGATCCGCAAGTACTACAACTACTTCCGGGTTACCCCGATGCTCCAGCCCCTCGACGAGCTCGGGGCGCTGTGGGAGATCGAGCAGGAGAGCGCCGAGCCGGGCTGGTACGCGGCGACTCTGGCCTCGGGGATCAGGTGCGAGGTGACCGTGGGGCCCAAGAGCGCCGTGCACCGCTACACCTTCCCTCGCCACCGCGACGCCCAGCTCGTGATCGACTTCTCCCTCGGCGGACTGACGATCCCGCACGGGCGAACTGTGCCGCTGCGGGCGCGCCTGCATGCCATTGCCCCGGGGGTTGCCCAGGGCGAGATCGTGGTCGAGGGCGCGCCTCTGGCCGTACACGTCGAGTGCGACAGCACAAGCTGGCGGCAGATGCTCTGGTATGACGGTCGGCTGATGCCCGGCGGTACGAGGCTGGACTTCGACTACATCCGCCCGACAACATTGCGCCCGTTCGGGCTGATGTGGGCAGGCCCGACAGAGCCGGGGCAGGTGGTGGAGCTGCGGTTCGGCTTCTCGCTGCGAGGGGTGGACCAGGCCCGCGAGAACCTCTACCAGGACTGTGGGCCCGGCCCGTCGAGCTTCGAGTCGCGACGTGCAGCCACGGCCGCGACGTGGCGTGAGAAGCTCGGTGCAATCAGCGTCGAGAGCCCCTCGCCCGACCGACAGACGGTCTTCTCGACCGCTCTGTACCACTCGTTGATCAAGCCGTGCATGGCTCCTGATGAGAGCCCGTTCTGGCCGACCGGCGGACCGTTCGCGTTCGATATCGCCACCATGTGGGACATCTACCGGACCCAGCTTCCGTTGCTCACCGCGCTCATGCCGGATCGGGCGGTCGAGCTCGCGCAGGCGCTCCTGCGCATCGCCGAGGAGGAGGGCAACCTGCCCATCGGCTACCGGATGGCCCGAGGTGCGGACCACTTCTTCCGGCAGGCGAGCGCACTGGTCCAGACCTTCCTGGCCGACCTGTGCCAGCTGGGCCTGGACGTCGACTGGGAGTGGGCCCTGGTGCACATGCACACCGATCTGCGCCGCATGTACGGCGAGGACTTCCTGCTCCGGGGCGAGGTCCATCCGATCAGTCACACCCTCGACCTCGCGTTCGGCTACTGGTGCACCTCCAAGATCGCCGAACACGTAGGAGATCGTGCTCTGGTCGCTGAGTTCGCTCCGCTGGCCGCGGGCTGGGAGAACGCCTTCGACCCCGGGACCGGGCTTCTTAAGGAGTCCACGTTCTACGAGGGCGGCAAGTGGAACTACTCGTTCCGGCTGGTCCACGACATGGCCGCCCGCATCGCCCTGGCCGGTGGTGACGAGGCCTTCGTCGGGCTGCTGGACGAGTTTTTCGGGTTCGGCGCGGAGGCCGTGACCCAGCCCGGGGTGCGACCGGGCCTCGAGGAGATGGCGCGCGGTTACGCCCTGAACCGGTTCGAGGGGCTGAACAACGAGGCGGACATGGAGGCGGCCTGGGGCTACCAGTACGCCGGACGTCCGGACCGGACCGCCGACGTCGTCCATGCGGTGGTGCACAACCAGTTCGGGACCGGCCGTGGCGGGCTGCCTGGCAACGACGACTCCGGGGGTCTGAGCTCTTGGTACGTGTGGGCAACCCTTGGCCTGTTTCCGGTGGCGGGCCAGAGCTTGTTCCTGATCAACGCCCCCGCCTGGCGCGAGTCGCGGATCGAGGTCGGGGGCTCGGCGATGACGATAGAGACCTCGGGTTTCGTCGAGCCCGAACCCGGCGGGCCCGCGCAGTACGTGCAGTCTGTCCAGCTCGACGGAGTTCCACTGGCGCGCACCTGGCTGACCGGTACTGAGCTTCACCGGGGCGGTCGTCTGCTCATCGAGCTCGGTGCGGTCCCTGGCCGCTGGGGGAACGAGATCCGCCCTCCGTCAGACTCGACGTCCGTGTTACCTCCGCAGCAGCGGACCGGAGGCAGACCATGACCGCACCGCCGTGGCAGCGATTTGTCATCGTTGCCCGCGCCGACCCCGTGATATGTGGGCACTCCGGGGAGGCACGCAATCTCGCCGAGGCGGCGCTGGATCGTGGCTTTGAAGAGGTGCGGATCATCACGTGGCCCATCGACCGACTGCAGGAGAGCGGGTTGCCACTCAAGCCGCTGGAGCGGGTGCTGCCCTACCGGGACGGCATCATCGTCGAGCGCCCCGGACCGGTCGGCGACTACAAGGTGCCCGACGGGCGCTACCTGGCGGGCCTGACCGGCAGGTTGGTCGAGCTCTTCACCGACGGCGTCGCGACCGTCTGCATGTCGCTGTACCTGAGTCCGCACGCGACTGTGGTGGCCGATGCCGTGCAGGACGCGCGCAGCACTGGCCTGCCGGTAAGGGTCAAGACCGTCGCGGAGGCGGTCGGGTCGGATGTCACGAACGTCGTGCGGGCCTGCCTCCAGGAGGGCCGGTGGGGTGCGGCGGCGCACGTTTTGTCGAGTTACCTGGCCCATGACGTGTGCCTGGCGGTCTCGGCGTACACCCAGGAGATCATCCTGGCGGAGGCGGCGGAGATCGACGCGCGGCACAAGACCACTTTCGTCGCGCAGTGCCGTGAGCGGGTCACTGTGTCCTTCCCGGCAATCGATGTCGGTTCCTACCTGGCCGTTGACCCACGCGAGAGCGACCGACTGCTGGCACGGCGGGGCCTGAACCGGGACGGCTACGTCTTGTTCCTATCGCGTCTGAGCCTGGCCAAGGGTGTCGACGACCTGATCGCGGGGTTCGCGCGGAGCCGGATGGCCAAGAGCCTGCAGCTGGTCATCGCCGGCAGGGGGCCGGAGGCCGAGTCGCTGCACGCGGCTGCCGCGGCATCCCCGGCCGCCGGGCAGATCAGGTTCCTCGATGACGTGGACGACACCGAGAAGGCTCATCTGATGGCGGGCTCTGCTGCGTTCGTGCTGCCCAGCAAGCCGCTGCCGGACTTCGTCGAGACATTCGGCATCGCCCTGGTGGAGAAGATGCTGTCCGGTGGCGGCCCGGTGATCACCACGGAGACCGGAGGCATCGGCGAGGCCGTCGGCGACTGCGCGATCTTCGTGCCGGTCCAGGACCCCGACGCCATTGCCGCGGCGCTCGACCACGTCGAGGCCATGTCCCTGGACGACCGGGAAGATATGGCGCGCAGGGCGCGAGCCCACGCGAAGCAGTTCGACCGAGCCGTGGTCTTCGACCGCATACTGGCACGGTTGAACGATGACGCGATGGGTCTGCGGCCGCTCTAACTGGGCACTGCTGACATCTCGATGACCATCCGGCGCCTTTCCTGCCGCGGAGCCGGCCGCTCAGGCGGGTGCGTCGACATTCGGTCGGAAAAGTGCGAAGAGCAGATGCTGGCCTGCGTTTTTCGCGGCATTGCCATCTTGATCGCGCCCCAAGTCCAGCCGCTGACCACACCGGTCTGCGACCCGGCGGATGGACCGGATCGCACCCATTGTTGCGATGACTGCACACACGGTCGCCGGGGCGGCTATTCGACGAGCCCAGGGGCGAACGTCTCCGACCATCTGCACCAGACTGCGACGACTTCCCCGCCGACAATTCACGACTCTCAGTAGGGGAACCACCCGTGGTTCGCCCTCGGGGCATACGGAACTGAGACGGTCCAAGGTTCTTTCGGAGACCGCGTGCCGTGGGGACGATCGGTAGACGTTCCGCTACCGGGACGGTAGGGACTACGGGATGCCTGCCGATGGGCGGGCGTTCTCGTTGCGAATGTGCGGGTGATCATGGTGAGTGCCGTCACTGGCCACTCGGCGACGTGCCCAACTCTGGAGCCGCGGTTTTTTTCGTTATACGCTATACGCATGGCGAGCGAAGAGCAGATTCAGCAGTGGGCCGACGAGGCCGAAGCGGGATACGACGTCGACGTTCTCAAGCGTCGGGGCCGCGGGCGCCCTGGTCGCGGGGCTGAGCCGATGCAGGTCGTGGCGGTCCGGCTGACAGCCGAGGAGCTCGACGCTCTCGACGCCGCGGCAGCCAAGAACGACATGAGCAGGTCCGAGGCGATCCGGGCCGCGCTGGCCCACTTCGCTGCGTGAAGGTCCACCGGAGCGCGCTCAAGCACGGCATCTCTTCAGAGGATGCGATCCAGGCAGCAGAGTGGTCGCTGTGGATCGAGCCCCTCGACGAAGACAGCCCTCCGCACCGAGAGTTGCGCCTAGGCTTCGACACCGGAGCCCGCCTGCTGGAGACGGTGGTACTCGCCCTCGAGAACGGCGACGAGATAGTCATCCACGCGATGCTGGCTCGCAAGAAGTACCTCGACCTACTGCCGTAACGACCGAGATCGGCACCCGGACCGCCCGTCGGCGCCTCCGACCGCGACTTCCGCTTTTGCCGCGATCCGCGCCGGGTGGACGACGTGCGTCATTCCGCCGCGTGTGAAGTGAGTTTTCCGCTCCGGGGTCGACTTCGGCGAACATCCGCTCACGCCGCTGCTGGTGCGCGTTTGTCCACCTATCCATCTGGGCCAACTCGCCCGACCCACGACGTCTATGTCTACGCCGCAGAGATTGATCCTTGCTGGTTCTGTCCATGACGAGAGCGATAACCGGTGCCTTGGGCTCCGGCGATCGTCCGCAAACTCACCCGGCGATAGCCGTCGTCGACGTCTCAATCCCGCTCAATCATCCCCACGGTTCCCGGCGGATCTCGGCACCCATCCGACTCCACGACGTTTCCGGCTACACATTTGGCTACACGTGACGAAAGCAAGAGACCCTCTCCCACCGGGAAAGGGTCTCTTGCCTGCGACGACGATGGTAGCGGGGGCAGGATTTGAACCTGCGACCTCCGGGTTATGAGCAAGGCGAACCCCGTCTCATAGAGCCTGATCCGTCTCCCCCGTCACCATTCGTTGCACCCGCCGCACGGTCGACGTCGCATGCGTCTCACCCGTGCGTCTCTGTCCCGCGGCATCTTGGTCACGGATCTGGTCACGGATCTGGTCACGGCCGCTTCCCCAGTCGGGAGGGTCATCGACTACCTGCCCAACAGCGCGCCCTCAAGGAAATCTGCTGCACCGTCGATGAACTCGGCATCGACTGCCTGCGGACCCAGGTCACGAATGATCCGACGTGTGCGCAGGACGTTCTTCCTGAACTTCAAATGCGCATGAGCCGCCACGTCCTCAACGAGTTGAGCATCCGCTTCCTCAAATTCGGCGAGCACGAACCCCGCCGTGGCTGGGTCGGTCACGAGACGGATGACGTCGAGCAAGTCTGTTGCTTCCTTGACCGTGGTGCGATCGATGGAAGCCTTCAACTTCATCGCAACGAGTGGGCCGGGACGCGCGACGAGCGCGACGGCCTGTGTCCTGTCAATGACCGGCCCGGCATCGCCGCGACGACTCGACGGATCGATGGTGGTGGCGACAATGTGCATCGGTGTAGCCGTGTCCAATGTCCACTGATGGGCCATCGCCTCGAGTCGATCCGTTGGATCGGTGAATTCTCGGTCGAGGTCGTTGTGCCTGGCCTCGAGCAAGTCAACGCGCACATCTCCCCGTTCGGTAGGAACGAGTCCGCCGATCTCGTTGATGTCCGTGGCTCCGGCTGCCCGTAGCACTTCCAGACTGCTTGCAGCACCTTCGAGTCTTCTGCGTAGCGCATCGAGGTCCTGCGTTACGCGGTAGGCGTTTCCCAACCGACTCATGACCGCAAGACCACCGACGATGACTGGCAGCTCGAAGAGCGCTTGAACCCGGGGGATTGCGCCGACCAAGTTGACCATGACTGCCCCGACCAGATGGACCGTCGCGTCCGGAGTCTGGCTACCAGACACGGGCACCTCCGAGGCTGGGATCAGGATCCCAGCCTCGGAGAATCTCGGCGCCACGCCCCGGGTCCTGCGCAAGGTCGAGGGCCACGAACAGAGGCCGAGCAAGGAGCCAGTGTTCGTCACGCATGGCGGAGACGTCGACTCGTTCCTCACAGACGGCGGCCACAGGTGCAACGGCGAGTCTGGCTGCAGGCGATGCACTCTCGTGCGTCTCGCCAAGAATCGAGCGAGCCAGTCGGTGTGCCTGCCGGGATGGCACATACAGGGATGGTGCGGCACCCGATGCCAGGCCAATGGGTGCGCCCATCTGAGCAGCCCCGACGTCGCCTCCAAGTGCCCACCCCGGTTCTCGGGCATTCTCGAATCCGAGCAACAGTGCTGGATTCCGCATCGGGCCGTCGGGGTTCGGGTACTGAGCCACTGGGACCCATTGCGGTTTCCATTCGCCCGCGGTGGCCCAGAACAACGCCACCAAGTCGACTGTTCCTCGTTCGTCCATGAGTCCCTCGTTTCGCAGCGACTTCATCGCGGTGGAGACAGTGCTGGGGGCAGCACCAATGTGTCGCGCGGTTTCCCTCACGACGGCACGATCCGGCCGCGTCAACAAGATGTCGATAGCTGTGGCCAGCCCGACACGGCCGGCGAAGGCGCTCGGGCTGGATGCTCGCTGAGGCCGGCGGTCGGTGGCAACGTCGATAAGCAGACCAGGCCCGATGAGGTAGAGGTGACCGCGGAGATCGAACCAGTTGACGCCGGCCTCCCGGAACTGCTCGCGAGCGTCCCCCACTATTCGGTCGCTCACCACGACAACAACGCCTTCAGCACCCGATGAATGGCCTCGTCGGTCGAGATCGTGGAGTACCTGCAAGGCTCGCGAGCGGTCAATGAGTGAGTAGTACTTGACCTCCAACCGCAGCCGGCGCCCTGACAGATCCAGCACGAGGTCCTGCCCATGGCCTTCGGCCCCGATCGGCAGCGTCCGGATGTGCAGCCCAGCAAGTGTCTGGGCCAGCAGTTCCTCCGCTTCATCTGCGCTCATTACACCAGTTTCGCATTTGTTTGGTGTTCGGTAAATACCGAACACCAAACAATCGAAACGCCGGCCTACGACAACAGAGGTCGTTGGATGATCTCGAACTCCCCATAAGCCCCATCGGCGAGTGCCACGCGTCCAGTCATCGCCCCGGCCCCGCCAGCCAGCGCCAGACCTCGGGCGTCGAGTGCGACCACTGCCGCAATTGCTACCTGCATCCGGCGGGCGTCCACACCGGCGAGGTCGCCCGAGCCCTCCGGTCCCACGCTGACCAAGGTCGGGAGGTATGCCGCGCCCGCCGGCCAGCCATAGCGCAACGCCTTGTCGGCGAACGCGGTCGGTGTCTCTCCCAGCCGATCGAGCATCAGGAGCAAAGTTCCGGCTGGCGTGGCTTCCAGCGCTGCCCCTGGCCCGGGCTTCGGCCCTGGCGAGCGCAAGCCCGGCGGCATCGTCTTACCGGGATAGAGAGCCAGACCGCGCTGGACACCTGCGTTGCCCATGACGATTGCTATGTATCTCGCCGCAGTCCCGTCGACCGTGAGCTGGAGACCAAGAGGTACGACGTCGCTCCACCGCGCCCACAGCTCCGCGCGGAGGAAGGCGAGAGCCTGCCCGACGAGCAGCGACCAGTCCTCGGTCGACGGCGGCTCCGTCGGCTGAACCCGGCCGGCCATGTGCCCGACAAGGCTGTCAAAAATATCCTCAGCCTCAGGAATGGATCCTGCCTCGATCAGTTCAGGTGATCCGAACGATGCCGCTGCGATCGCTTTTCGCACCTCCGGCCCAACCTCGACGAGGCTGACGACGCGGGCGGGCCGTGCCGGCGGGAGATCAGCGGCCGGGTTCGCCAGCGCCGAGGCGAACGCGCGAGCCAACGCCTCCGCCGCCGTGCCAGAGATCGAGACGCCCAGCACCATACCTGTCTCCGCGTGAAGCACCAAGGCGGCCATCAACTGGTCCTCTCCGGCAACCCGCACCGCATGAGAGACGTTACGCAACAATACGATCCAGGTCCGTCCGACTTCAAGCATGGAGCCAGTCTGCACGTGATCCGTCGAGATGTGAGGCACAAGTGTGGGCGTTTCCACCAGCCCGTGTCAGCCGGAGGCGAATGACGCCCTGTGTCAGCCGGGAGCGAATGAAGCCCTGAGTTAGCGAAGTAGTGCGGCCGCCGGGTTTTCGACCCGGCCACCCCCGTCTCGCGGCACCAATCCCGTCCCAAGCAGTCCCATTCGTCGCGATAAGTCTCCACCGACCTGAGACACGACGGGACACCTGAGACGATCTTGGTCACGGATCTGGTCACGGCCCACACCTATCCCGGACACGTCAACGGCCCGCAAGCAATGCTTGAGGGCCGTTGAAATGCGGTTATGCCCTTGGCGCGTT
>JACMPC010000037.1 GCA_014377705.1 Dermatophilaceae bacterium | reverse complement strand
GCCTGCCATGGCCGCGCAACCTGGGCGAGGAACGCGTCGAAGGCCCGGAGGTACCGGGTGGGCTGGTCGCCGCGGCGGCAGTGGCGGGCACCTGGCACCACGGCGGTCCAGACCAGGTCGTTGTTCGCTGCCTCCTGTGGGGGCGCCATCTAGACCAGGAGCGGGTCGGCACGTAAAGAGTGTCGAACAGCGACTCCCACGCGTCGCCGTCGAGGTACAGCGGCCCGCGGCGCTCGTCAAGACCAAGAAGACCGAGCAAGCAGGTCATCGTCTCCCCGGACATCGCGGACGATCTTGGAGAACTGAAAGAGATCGACCTCCACCGCGTCGCCGTCGACGCAGACCGCTTCAGCGACCCCGCCGTCGAGGAGCCCTTGACGCCAGGAGCGCACCGACTGGACCGACCTGCAAGGCGCCTTCGGTGGTCCCCCAGGTGACCGCGCTGAGCCGGAGCGCCACCGCCTCTCACGCCGCCAGCAGGCAGGCCGCCGGCATTCCGGCCAAAGCCGGACGTCACCTCGCACCCTGCCCCTTGACAGGATGAGCCAGAGGGGGGTGATCTCGGGGCCATGGCGCCTACCTCCTCGCGATGACTAGATTTTCCTCGCAGTGTTGCTTAGGTTTGCGGTCACGCGTCACGAGGCGGGAGTACCAGTGAGCTCACCCACCACCGACCAGGCCCTGCAGCGACTGCTCGAGCAGGGCCACGCTCGCGCGGCGGCGACCGACCCGGACCACGCGCGCGTCTGGGATGCCCTGACGTCGGCCACCGAGGGCGGCAAACGGTTCCGACCGGCGCTTGTCATGGCGGCTCACGACGCCCTCGGCGGGACCTGTTCCGCCGCGGCGGCCATGACGGGGGCGGCGGTCGAGCTGCTCCACACCGCCTTAGTCATCCACGATGACGTCATCGACGGCGACGACCTGCGTCGCGGCCGACCCAACGTGAGTGGCACCTTCTGCGCGTACGCCGTCGCCGCCGGGGCCACACCTGACGAGGCGGACGCCCTGGGTCGCACGGCCGGCATCCTGGCCGGAGACCTCGCTCTGGTCGCGGCGATCCGTGCGGTGGCCACCTGCGGCGCCTCGCCCGACGTCACGCACCGGCTCCTCGACCTCTTCGACGCCGCTGTGCACACCACGGCGGCGGGGGAGTTCGCCGACGTACGGCTGTCGCTCAGCATCGGCGCCGCGTCACTGCCCGAGAGCCTGGCGATGGAGGAGCAGAAGACGAGCGCCTACTCCTTCGCCCTCCCCCTGCAGGCCGGGGCGGTGCTCGCCGGGGCCGACGACAGGACGGTGGATCGACTCGGAGAGGCGGGGCGAGTGCTGGGGATCGCGTTCCAGCTGGTGGACGACCTCCTCGGCGTGTTCGGCGACCCGGCGCGTACCGGCAAGAGCGCGGCGAGCGACCTGCGCGCCGGCAAGCAGACCCCGCTCCTGGCCCACGCACGATCCACCACCGAGTGGGAACGGATCCGGCCGTACGTCGGACGCGACCTGACCGACGACGAGCTGGCGGAGGCCCGGCGGCTGCTCACGACCTCGGGGTCTCGCCGATTCGTCGAGGAGCTCGCCGCCGCCCACCACGTCACCGCCCGGACGGTCGTCGACGAGCTGGGCATCTCCGCCGACCTGCTCGCCGCCGTGCCGACGCGCCCCACAGGGCTCGCCGACGGCAACGAGGTCGCAGCATGAGCCCCTACCTGCTCAGCCGACGACCCTCCCGGAGCCTCTACGACTCCGTCTCGGAGGGCAGCGCTGCTGCGGTCATTCGCGCGTTCTCCAGCTCGTTCGGGCTCGCGTCACGGCTGCTCGCCGAGCCGGTGCGGACCGAGGTGCGCAACGTCTATGCCCTGGTACGCGTCGCCGACGAGATCGTCGACAACCTCGACCCCAGCCTCGGGTGCGAGCCGCGGGCCAGGATGCTGGCCTGGCTCCACGACGACGTACGGCACGCCCTGCGCAACGGCTACAGCGGCAACCTCGTCGTTCATGCCTTCGCACGGACAGCGGTCCGCTGCGGGATCGGTGAGGAGCTCATCGACCCGTTCTTTGCGTCGATGGGGATGGATCTCGAGACGACCGCCCACACCCGCGAGAGCTTCGACCGCTACGTCTACGGGTCCGCGGAGGTGGTGGGTCTCATGTGCCTGCGTGTCTTCCTCGCCGGGGGCGGGGCTGCTGACAGGTCCGGGGACTACGACCGGCTCACGCCGGGCGCGCGACGACTGGGCGCCGCCTTCCAGAAGCTCAACTTCCTGCGCGACCTTGCCGAGGACCACGACACCCTGGGCCGTCGCTACTTCCCCGGTCTGGACGTCGAGCGGTTCTGCGACGCCGACCGGGACCGGATCCTCGTCGACATCGCTGCCGACCTCGACGCGGCTGCCGCCGTCATCCCCGCGCTTCCGGCGAGCAGTCGCCGGGCCGTCCGGGTCGCGCACACGACGTTCGCCGACCTGGCCGCCCGGCTCCGGGCCACCCCGGCCGCGGAGATCCGCCGTACCCGCGTCCGGGTCCCCGACCCGGTGAAGATCCGGCTCGTGGCCGGTGCGCTCTACAAGCGCCGCTCGTGAGCTCCCTGCTGACCGACCGGCTGACCGACCGGCTGACCGACCGGCTGACCGACCGGCTGACCGACCGGTTGACGGGCCGGTCGGCCGGGCGATCCACGGCGGCGAGGCACGGCTCCCGCCGCGTCGGGGTCATCGGCGGCGGGATCGCCGGGCTCGCCACCGCCGCGCTGCTCGCCTCACGTGGCCACAGTGTCGACCTCCTGGAGAAGAACGACGAGCTCGGCGGTCGCGTCGGCAGCTTCGAGCGGGACGGGTTCCGCTTCGACACCGGCGCCTCGTGGTACCTCATGCCCGAGGTGTTCGAGCACTTCTTCTCTCTGCTCGGCACGTCCGCCGACGCGGAGCTCGACCTGACCGTGCTCGACCCGAGCTACCGAGTCTTCTTCGAGGGTCACCCCGAGCCGCTCGACCTCCGCCCCGACCGCGCCCACAACCGGGCGCTGTTCGAGTCCGTGGAGCCGGGGGCCGGGGATCGTTTCGACGCCTACCTCAGCTCCGCGGAGGAGACGTACGACATCGCCCTGCGCCGATTCCTCTACAGCAACTTCGACTCCTCGTCATCTTTCCTGCGCACCGACGTGCTACGCCGGACCCCGAAGCTGAGCCGGCTCCTGACCCGGTCGCTCGGCAGCCACGTGGCGGCGCAGTTCTCCGACAACCGGCTCCGCCAGGTGCTGGGCTACCCCGCGGTGTTCCTTGGCTCGTCACCGAGCCGGGCGCCGAGCTTGTACCACCTGATGAGCCGGCTCGACCTGGGCGACAGGGTGCTGTACCCGCAGGGCGGGTTCACCCAGCTCATCCACGTGATCGCCGCGTTGGCCGAGCGGCACGGAGCACGGCTGCACACCGGTTCTGCGGTCACACGGATCCTCGTCGGTGACACCTCCCGCCGTGGCCGGTCCCACGTGACGGGCGTGGAGCACGCCACGGACGGCGGCGACCGCCGCACCATCTCGGCCGACGTGGTCGTCGGCGCCGCGGACCTGCACCACCTGGAGACCGCGCTGCTCCCGCCCGCGCTGCAGACGCATCCCCAGCAGGCGTGGCGGCGCCGCTGCCCGGGACCGGGCGCCGTGCTCGCGATGCTCGGCGTGGAAGGGCGCCTCCCGCAGCTCGCCCACCACTCCCTGTTCTTCACCTTGGACTGGGACCGCAACTTCGGCGACATCTTCGGTCCGGACGCGCGCGTCCCGGACCCCGCGTCGATCTACGTCTGCAAGCCCTCCGAGAGCGACCCGACCGTGGCGCCGAAGGAGTGCGAGAACCTCTTCATCCTGGTGCCGGTTCCGGCCGACGTTGCCATCGGCCGGGGTGGCGAGGACGGGCAAGGGTCCGAGGCGGTGGAGCGGGCAGCGGATGCGGCCATCGACCAGGTGGCCGTCTGGGCCGGAGCCCCCGACCTCCGCGATCGCATCCGGGTGCGCGCCACCGTAGGGCCCGAGGACTTCGAGCGCCGCTACAACGCGTGGCGCGGCGGGGCGCTCGGCCTCGAGCACACCCGGCGCCAGAGCGCGTTCCTGCGCCCGGGCAACGTCTCGTCGAAGGTCGACGGGCTGCTCTATGCCGGGGCAAGCACCGTTCCCGGCGTCGGTCTACCGATGTGCCTGATCAGCGCCGAGCTCGTCCTCAAGCGCATGACCGGCGACCGGTCGTCGCTGCCGGTGCCTGAATGACGGGTGGGTCCGGCGACCAGCTCTTGGCGGGGGAACTCCGATGAGCCGGCCACACTGGTCGTACGTCGCCATGTTGGCCTTCTGCCTGGCCGGCACGCTTCCGCTGATCCCCGCCTTCCGGCTCCGGGTGCTGCAGCAGCCGCGACGGCTGCTGCTCACCATCCTCGCCGCCGGGGCACCGTTGCTCGTCTGGGACCTGTATGCCACGAGGGTGGGACACTGGCGTTTCGACGAAGCACAGACCCTGCCCTGGCGGGTGGCCGGGCTTCCCCTCGAGGAGATCGCCTTCTTCGTCGTCATACCGCTGGCCGCGGTGCTGACCTACGAGGCGGTGCGGGCGGCCCGCCGCCGCGACCCGGCCGGCCGTCCCCCTCAGCTCAGGGAGGTCTGATGACGTACACGGCGATCTCCGTGGTGGCGGTGCTGGCGGCGGTCGCGCTGGACCGGCGGGTCGCATGCACCCGGCTGACCACGACGGGCGCATGGTGGGCGGCGTACGGCATCATCGTGTTCTTCCAGCTCCTGACCAACGGCTGGCTCACCGGCCGCGGCATCGTCCGGTACGCCCCGGACGCGATCATCGGCACCGACCGAGTGAGGTTCGTCGGGGACGGCCGACTCGTCTACGCGCCGGTGGAGGACTTGGCATTCGGGTTCGCCCTCGTGCTGACGAGCTGCGTGGTGTGGGTGTGGCTCGGCCGCCGGAGCGGCGAAGAGGAAGCATGAGCGCCTCGACCCGGCTGCAGGCGATGCAACCCACCGACCTCGGCATCCCCGGCCCCAGCACCCTGGACATGGCGCGCGCCTTCCGGTCCGTCCGCGCCGACCCTCTCTCCTTCCTGGTCGAGGTCACCGAGCGCTTCGGCGACCTGGTTGCCTTCCCGGTGCCAGGTGCGCCGGCGCTGCTGGTCAACGACCCGGCCGACGCCCGGCACGTGCTCCAGACCTCGGCGCGCAACTGGGGCAAGGAGACCGTGCAGTACGCCGCACTGGCCCGGGTGAGCGGACCGGGGCTGCTGGCGTCGTCCGGGCCAAGCTGGATCGAGCACCGGCGACTCGCTGCCCCGGCGTTCCACCACGAACGCCTCGAGGCCGTCGGCGACCAGGTGCGCGCGGCAGCCGACACGGCCATCACCGCTCGGCTCGGGGGAGACTCCTTCGCCGACGGCACAGTGGTCGACGTTGCTGCGCTCACGCATCGCATCGGCCTGGACGCCGTCGGGCGGGCGCTGTTCTCCGCAGACCTGTCCGGGCAGGCGCAGCAGCTGCTGGATGCGACGAGCGACTCGGCGGACCTCGTGGTGCGGCTGGGCCGGTCGATCCTGCCCACGGCGCAGTGGGCCCCCACACGGACGAACCTCCGGCTGCGCTCGACGCGCCGCCGCCTGGACGCGATCGCCTCCGAGATCATCGCACAGCGACGTGCGCGTGGCGGCCTCTCACCGGCGGGCTCGCACGGTGACGACCTCCTCGGCCTCCTCCTGGACAGCAACCTGACCGACGCCGAGATCCGCGACGAGCTGGTCACCATGGTCATCGCCGGCCACGAGACCGTGGCCGCGGCTCTTGCGTGGACCCTGATGCTGCTGGCCGAGCACCAGCCCGCGCAGGACCGGGTGCGCGCCGAGCTGGCCGGCCATCCCGGACCGGTGTCCCTGCTCGGCCACCGGGACATCCTCCCGTGGACGCGATCGGTCATCGACGAGGCGCTGCGCCTGTTCCCGCCCGCGTGGGCGCTCTCGCGGCGCTCGCACCAGGCCGACGTCATCGGAGGTCACGAGGTCCCCGCAGGCACGTTGGTCATCGTGAGCCCCTGGCTCCTGCACCGTCGCGCCGACCCGTGGGCTGACCCGCTGGCCTTCCGACCCGAACGCTTCCTCGACGCGGGTGCGGGACGCTCCGGCTACCTGCCGTTCGGGCAGGGGCCACGCCTGTGCATCGGGCGGGAGCTCGCTCTGGGCGAGATGGTCGTGGTGCTGAGCCGGCGGCTGGCGGAGCACCGCATCGGCCTGCCACCGGGCTGGTCCCGCCCGGCCGCCCAGGCGCGGGTCGCCGTGCACCCGCGCGGCGGTATGCCGCTCGTCGTCACTGGTTCCAACGGTGCGCGAGCATGACTGGCCTGGTCCTCGTCATGGTGCTGCTGCCTGCTGCGGTCAGCGCCCGCTGGCTGCTCTGGGACCTGCGGACGGTCCCGCGCGGAGGCGGTCACCACGACCAGAGCGCCCCCGTGTCAGTCGTCATCCCGGCGCGGGACGAGGAGACCACGATCCCGGCGCTGCTGGAGTCCCTGCGACGACTCACGGTCGGGGTCTGCGAGATCGTGGTGGTGGACGACGGCTCCCGTGACGCGACGGCCTCGGTCGCGCGATCCGCCGGAGCCACCGTCCTACCCGCGTCTGTCCCGCCGCCCGGCTGGACGGGGAAGGCGTGGGCCTGCCATCTCGGCGCCGGCGCCACCAGTGCGGACCTGCTGCTGTTCCTCGACGCCGACACTGTGCTGGCCAGGGACGCATTGGGTGGCCTGCTCGAGCTGCACGAACGACACGGTGGGCTGGTGTCGGTACAGCCCTTCCACGGCGTCGTACGGGCGTACGAGCAGCTCTCCTCGTACTTCAACGTGATGTCGCTCCTGGCCAGCGCGGCCTTCGCCCGTCGCCCCGGAAAACGGCCGATGGCCTTCGGTCCGTGTCTCCTGACGTCGCGCGCAGACTACGAGCGCGCCGGCGGGCACGACGCCGTGCGCGGAGAGATCCTTGACGACGTGCAGCTGGCGGCGGCGTACGACCGGGTCGGCCTGCCGGTGCGCTGCGCCGTGGGAGGGCCGTCGATCTGGATGCGGAGCTATCCCGGCGGGCTGCGGCAGATGGCCGACGGGTGGACGAAGAACTTCGCGTCCGGCGCATCGGCCACTGCTCCCGGACCTGCTCTCGCCTCCGCGCTCTGGATGAGCGCCCACCATGCCGTCGCCGTCGGAGCAGCCCTGGCCCTCGTCGAAGCCGTGACCGGCCGGGGAGTATCCCTGACCTACGGTGAGTCGGCCCTGTGGGCGGTCGCATGGGTGGGGGTCGCGTGGCAGCTGAGGTCGATCCTGAGCCGGATCGGCTCGTTCCGCTGGTGGACGTGGGCGCTGTTCCCCGTCACCCTGGTGGCGTTCGACGTCCTCTTCGCGCGGTCGGCCGCCCACACGGTGGTGCGACGTTCGGTCCTGTGGCGCGGTCGCGAGGTGGACTTCAGCAGGCGCGGGTCCCCTGAGGAGGTGGTCTGACGCTTCGGCTAGTGATGCCCCAGGCGCGGACGATCGCGGTGGACGTGATCGCCTGGGGGGCGCTCCACGCCGGAACCGGGTACGCGGCGCATCGTCTGGGCGACAGCCGCCTCAGCCGGGACGGGTGGCTGCTGAGGCCGCGGCATTTCGAGGTCGGCGGGCAGTGGTACCCACGCCGGCTGCGGATCCACCGCTGGAAGGACAAGGTGCCCGAGGCGGGTGACCTGTTCCGCAGCGGGGTCAGCAAGCGCCAGCTGCCGTCGTACGACGTCGCCGGGTTGCAGCTCTTCGTCCGCGAGACGCGCCGGGCCGAGCTGACCCACTGGTGGGCCATGGGCTGCGGGCCCCTGTTCGTCCTGTGGAACCCGCCGCTCGCGGCCGGGCTGCTCATCGCCTACGGCGTAGGGATCAACCTGCCGTTCATCGTGATCCAGCGGTACAACCGGTTCCGCACACAAGCGCTCGTCGAGCACCTCTCGCGCTGATGCAGCGAGAGGTGGACCGCGACGACACTGCGCCAGCTCGGCCCCAACTGGGCACGAAGAGCCACCTCGACTGCATAGTGGCCGCCTGACGTTGTTGGGCGCAGGCCCTGGTGGGCAAGGATCGCGGTGCCGGGGTAAGGGCGGCGTCGTAGGCGAGGACGTATGCGCTGTCGGGATCCTGGTTGGCTATCTCCCCTGCTGTGTCAAGCGTGCGCGACGCCTTCTGGAGGAGGTGTTCGCCATTGGTCTGTCCCCCGATGACTTGCTGCAACTGTTTACTAGCGATCAGCTGCTCGATCTCGGCTTCACCTCGTGGCCAGCGGCTCATGACCCAGCCTTCCCTGCTGTGGTGACGTCAACGGTGGGTGATGCCTTGATCTGGAGGACCAAAGACTCGGCATCGGTGGCCCACTGTTCAGGGGTCCGAGTGATTGGGTTGACCTGCATGCCCAGACGCACCTGAGCCCGACTACAGGTAGACGCAATATCCAGAAGGTACGAAGCTGACGGCTCCCCCTATGTCCCGCGGTGCTGTGCGGAGTGTTCTGTACTACGGTGAAGCCGCCGCCTTCGCCAGCGGCAGCGCAGCTCCTGACGGCCATGCGGCCTCCGGCCGGTCCCGCCCGCGCGGCGCCTCTCGGCAAAAGACAGCGCGCTGGCCTCACCAACGCGCTCGACTGGCAGGCGTCCCCGCCACGCGCACGCTCAGTCGACAAAATATGTTGCAGCAGTTACGGATTCGCAAATCATTTTCTTCGTTTTCCGTCGAACTAGGTTTTCCTCAGCGCACGTGACCGATCCGTGGGCAATCCGTGGGCAATCCGTGGGCCACAGACTCTCATATCAACACCGGCCTTCTGGCAGTTGATCCTCGGTCCCCCGAAGGCCCACCGCGACCAGGATCCCGCCCTGCCATCGAGCGGAAAGGGCTCCTGAAATGCCGACGTACGCTTCGACACATGCCGATACCCGACTTCGTCCTGGCACTGCGATCCCGTGTGGGCAATGAGCTGCTGTGGTTGCCCGGGGTCAGCGCTGTGGTGATTCACCGGGACGGCCGGCTCCTACTCGGGCGGCGGGCCGACAACGGCCTGTGGGCCGTTGTCAGCGGGATCCTTGAGCCGGGCGAACAGCCCGCGCTGGCCGCCGTCCGCGAGGTCCTCGAGGAGACCGGCATCCACGCCGTCGTGGAGGGCCTCGCGGCTGTGTCCTCGAGCTTTGAACCGGTCCAGTACGAGAATGGCGACCGAGCGCAGTATCTCGACCTCACGTTCCTATGCCACGCAGTCGGCACTGACGATCCGCACGTGGCCGACGACGAGTCGACCGCCGTCGGCTGGTTCTCGGCCGACGCGCTGCCCGCGCCCCTGATGAAGTCGTCACGGGAACGCATCGCCCGCGCCCTGGCCTACCGCGCCCACCCGGAGAACGGGACCTGGTTCGCCCGCCCAGCCCCTGTCGGGTAAGGGCGGCTGGAGGTCGGATAGACCCTAGCGAGGACGGTTTCGGGCCAAGAGATCTCGTGGTCAACCGCAGCCAGCCGGAGGTCAGTCGCCTTCTGAGGGAGATCGGCGAGCCCGCGCAAACCTGGCTGACAGCGCGCAACGCTTCAGAGGCAATCAGGGAGGAGCTTCAACACGGCGATGACGAGTTCGCGCTTCGCACGCTCATCAATGACTTCCGTGACCACAAGGACTCGACTGAAATTCAAGAATTCCTGCGACGACCGCACCCTACGGGCGACCGGCGCTGGGACACGCTGCTCGCGGCCGCCGTAGCCCCAGGCCTGCAGGCGACGCGGAGTCAGCGCACCTAGGTGGAGCCGCCGGGCGCCTCTGGAGTCCTGGTGGTTCCCGGGCGACGGTGGAGGTCTCCTGGCCGCCCGCACCATGGCGCGCACGCCCATCGACTTCTCACGCCTGGGTATCTGGCTAAACGCGTCTGCCTTTCAAACTGCATAGGGAAGGACGGAGATGAGCACCCCGGGTCTCGATCGCGACAAGATCATCGAACTGCTCGTCGAGTTGGGTCGCCGCTCGTCCGCCAAGGGTGTCGCGGGCCGGCTGTATGCCGTCGGAGGCGCTGCCATGGCCCTGGAGTTCGACAGCCGGCGCACTACGCGAGACATAGACACCGTTCTTAACCCAACCACTACGGTGGCCGATGAGGCCACAACCATGGCCACAGAGCTCGGCCTGCCGCCCGGCTGGCTGAGTGCCGCGGCGAGCCCCTCCATTCCCCTGCCCGACGAGGACCCGATCTCGCTCGACGTCGAAGGTCTGCAGGTCGCCGTCTCTTCCCCTGCCAACCTGCTGGCGATGAAGATGGCTGCCGGGCGCCCCAGGATCTCACCGACCTGGTCGTCCTGTTCCGTCACCTGAAGATCAGGAGTCCAGAGCAGGCGCCGGTGCTGTTTGGGTTGACGATCAGGACCACATGGCCAAAAAAGGGGCTGGCCAAGCTGGCAGCGTTCTCCGCAGCACCTAGTGTGAGTTGAGGTACGCCTGTAGCTTCGCGACCGTGGACGGATTCAGGGATCGGGCGCCATCGGGGCGAGCGCCAATCCTGATCTGAAGGGCCCGGATGGTTTGCGGGCCAAGGGCACCGTCCGGCGTGGCGCCAACCTTGCGCTGCAATGCCTTCTTGGATATCGGGCCGAAGACGCCATCTGCAGCGGTTCCTGCCCAGCGCTGGATCGCGCGGCTGGTCATCGGGCCCATGACACCATCGACCACGAGTCGACCAGTCGCCCGGCTGCCGGAAACATCCCTGGCAGTGCGTATGGTTGAACGGGACACGGTCAGCGCACGTACTGGAACCGCGGTGGCCGCGCCACCATTGCTACGGGTCAGACCAGCTTGGCGGCTGCAGACAGGCCAAGCGCCGGGTCCCTGCGCTGCAAGAACACGTTGCGCAATGGCGATCTGGGCCGATTTGCTCGCCCGGTTGGCGGTAGAGGCATAGCGGGTGCCGCCGTACGCGCTCCAGGTCTGGCTGGAGAACTGTAAGCCACCGTAGTAGCCATTGCCCGTACTGATGGCCCAGTTACCTCCGCTCTCGCACGCGGCGACGGTGTCCCAGACTGAGCCCGCCGCCTGGGCGGGAGCTCCTAGGCTGACGCCGGTGACGAGGGTTGCCGTCGCGGCGACAGCGGCTCCGGCGATGCGGCCACGCAGGAAGTTCCGTTTTTGGGCAGGGCGATGTTGAGGTTGGTAGTACAAGGGAAGATCCTCTCCTGACAAAGCGCCTGAGAGGTTAGCTGTCGGGTTCGGGCGGCCAGGTGCCCGGCCGGCGTGCATGCCGGCTTCACCCCAAGAACCAGCAG
Organism: Dermatophilaceae bacterium; assembly: GCA_014377705.1. Classification (GTDB taxonomy): domain Bacteria; phylum Actinomycetota; class Actinomycetes; order Actinomycetales; family Dermatophilaceae; genus UBA4719. Next base: position 4,750 of record JACMPC010000037.1, on the reverse strand, counting down.
TGCCGGCTCACAGTTGGGTCCCCCACCCTCGTCCATGCCCGGGACTCTCCCGATCAGCGTCCGCTGACGAGGTTTGGCGCTGCGGACACACATGCGTGTAGGTTCATGTGTAGTTGTGTATGTGCTTGCGGGCTTTGCCCACTCGTGACTCTCGTCACTAAACGCCGACGCTACGCGAGACTGCAGGGTTGCACAAGGCCCAAGGTCCCCCTGATAGGACGTTTCTTCTTCGGGCCCGGGCCAGAACCCTCGACAGGTCTGGCTAGTCAAGTAGTCCAACGACGCCGCCTCTCTCCAGCCGACGTTCGGCCGCAGACACTTCTCGGTCCGTAGCCGAAGACTGTCGCCATGTCCGGCGGTGGGATCACGGCGGTGGACAGCAACAGCTCGGCAAGCTGACGATGGAGACCTGGGCACGGACGACACGTTCGTCCGCGGCTGGGTAACGGTCGACAAGTGCGGCCGCGGCCCAGTGCGCCCTGATGATGTGATGGGGATCGACGCCGCCGAGGCGTTCACACCGAACAGAAATCGCGGCGAATCCGGTTCCTCGTCTCAGAGATGACCGCGCGGCGTGATGTCCGGCGCCTGCGGGAGGACGGTGAAGCCGGCCTGCTGACCTGCGTTGGGCCGCACGAGCCCGGTCTCGTATCCCAGCACGACCAGCTGCACCCTCGTTCGCTGTCCCAGCCTGGCCGGAATCCGGTTCACGTGAGTCTTCACGGTCGCCGGGCTGACCACGAGCCCTACCGCGATCTCATCATGGGACAGCCCGCGAGCAATCAGCCCGAACACCTCCAGCTCCCGCTCGGTCAGCGCCCGCAATCGCCCCCGGCACCCCCTGCACCAGCGCCGGCTGACGCACGTGCTCCTCGATCAACCGGCGCGTGAGCGTCGGCGCCAGCCGGGACTCCCCCGCGGCCACATTCTCGATCCCGGATCCTGGGGTTGCTCATCACCGTGATCGGCTCGACCATGCTGGGAATCCTGCTGCTGCGCAAAGGGTTCAGGCCCCGGGCAACGAGCTGGCTGCTCACTCTGAACATCTCGCTGGCGATCGTCATCCTCCAGATCAGGTCGATGGGCAGCGCCATACTCCCGATCGTGTTTGCCTTTGCGCTCGTCGGCCGCGAGATCGCCCGCAATCTGCCTGCCCAGACAGCAGCCGCCTCTGCGCCCGCGCACAGCTAACGAGCCCGACCCCGTGAACAGTTTGCCGGAGATCTGCTGCAGGGCCCAGGAGTTGCCGTCGGGATCACTGAAGTAGGCGTACCGAATGCCGCCACCCATGTCGTTGACATCCGAGACGTCAATCCCATTGCCGATGAGGGTCCGGCGAGCGAGGTCGAGGTCGTCCACCACCAGATGAAGGTTGAGGACGGGCGCTGAGTGGGGATCACTGATCCCCACTCCGACAACGATGGGACAGGCTGATCCGGGCGGGGTCAGCTGCACCACGCGCTTGCCGTTACCGGTTCAACATCGTGATCGAGGTGGAAACCTGCCCGGTCGACATAGAACGCCTTGCTCCGGTCCATGTCCGCTGAGAGCAACGGAACCAGCTCCAGTCGCATGTCCATTGCGCACTCCTTCTACCCGCACGGTGAAGGTATTGAGGCAGGTGGCTCAGACGTTTCTTCTGAGCCAGGTCTGCGGTTACTGGTCGTTGGTGATGGTGATGGTGATGATGACGGTGACCTTGCCTGCGGGGCGCCCTTGTTCGACCAGAGCGATGGCTTGGGCGGCCTCGGACAGCGGGTAGGTCTGGTCGATGACGGGGTGAGCTGGCCGGCCTCGATGAGCTCTGTGATCTCGTCGAGGACCTCGGTCGTCTCCCTGCCGTTGAAGGCCTTCAGGGCCTGGCAGACGAAGAGGCTGAGTACTGGGGCGTTGATCATGTTGCCGAGGGCTCCAGACAAGCGGCTGCCGTCGCCATACGACTGGATGAGCGTGCCGTGGGGGGTGAGCACCTTACGGATGGCACCCGGGCTGTAGGTCCCGCCAAGCTGGAAAGCCAGGTCGTACGGGGCGGAGCCGTTGGAGATGCCCGCAGTGGTGTAGCCGATGACGTGATCGGCGCCGAGACGCCGTACCTGGGATGGGAGTCCATGTGTCCACACGTGGAGAGCCTTGAGCCGCCCCCACCGCTGACAGCCACGCAGCCGCCCCGAACATCGCATGCGTCGGACCCATCACCACAGAGACCAGACCGCTTTTTGACTGAGATGAGCTGCGCGGTCGACGGCCTGGCGTTCGATGTTGCGGAACCACACCGTGACCCCGACTGGCCATGACCGAGAGGTCCGGCGAAGTGGACCCGGGGGTGCATCACCTCGTGTGTCCGGGCCGGTCACGACCCGACAGAATGGAGCCCGAGCCGGAAAGGCGGTCAGGGCATTGGGCATATACACCGATCGAGTCCTCCCACGCATCCTCAACGCGTCATGCGGCAGCAACAGGCTGGACCCGCTGCGACGACAGGTCTGCGCGAACCTGGCCGGGGAGGTCATCGAGATCGGTTTCGGGTCGGGGTTCAACATTCCTATCTACCCGGGCGGGGTCACCGGTGTCGCCGCGGTCGAACCCTCCGACCTGAGCTGGAAACTGGCCGGCAAGCGTCTCCGGGCGACAGACGTCCCGGTACTGCGGTCGGGTCTGGACGGCCAGTCCCTGCCCTTTGCGGACGACCGCTTCGACGCCGCGCTGTCCACCTGGACGCTGTGCACCATCCCCGACATCACCGCCGCCCTGGGCGAGCTGCGGCGAGTCCTCAAGCCCGGGGGGACCCTGCACTTTCTCGAACACGGGCTTGCCCCCGACGAGGAGGTCCGCCGCTGGCAACGACGCCTCGAGCCGGTGCAGAAGCGGATCACCGGCGGTTGCCACCTCACCCGGCCCATCGTCGAGCTGCTGACGACGGCAGGCTTCACGATCAAAGAGCTCGACGTCTTCTATGAGAAGGACACCACGAGATTCTCGGGCGCGGACTCCCTGGGCATCGCACAGTCCCCCTAGCTCGGCGACCTCCGCTCAGCGCTGGCCGTCGCGCTCGCTGGCTGCCAGCCTGCGGCGTATGGCGGACGAACCAGTCGCTGGCTTCGCCATCAGAAGCCGGCCAGGGCCGAGCGTTCGGCCAGCTAGGGTATGCCGTCCTGTCCTACACGGGCCTCGGGTTCCCCGGCTCGGGATGCAAGATCTCCCTTGATGACCCGGGCGTGGATGGTGTCGCCGCGTCGCACCTGATCACCTTCCTGGGCGGAGGTGGCAACGCGCCGTACACCTCCTGCGAGGTGGCCGGCGTTCCCGGCGGGGCCGGCACCCTGGCGGTGGACTTCAGCAAGCTGGACGACCCGGCGGCCCACGACCCGCGGGTGGGCGTGCTCGGCGGATCGTATGGCGGTCAGATCCAGTTCGCCGCTGCCGCAACGGATTCGCGCGTCGACACCCTGGTGTCACTGATCACCTGGAACGACCTGCGCTACTCCCTGGCACCCAACAGCACCGCCCAGACCACCGGCGTGACCTATGCCAACCAGACACCGGGCGCCGAGAAGATCGGCTGGAGGGTGCTCTTCTTCGGCGTCGGCATCGCGGACGGCATCCAGGGCGCCGGTATCGACCCTGCCCGCAACGTCGGCTGCCCTAACTTCGTCCTCCAGGCGTGCCAGGCCAAGGCAACCCTGGACACCCTCGGCTATCCGACGGAGCAGACCTACGAGCTGACAGACCGGGTCTCCGTCGGTCACTACCTCGACCGGGTCAGGGCGCCGACCTTCCTGATCCAGGGCCAGAACGGCACGCTGTTCTTCCGGGACTGGGTGAAGTACACCGGGACGGCCACGCCGGCATACCGCACCGCATCGTCCTATCACGTTGAGGCTCCTCGCAGCTACTACCTGTCCGGCGCCGGCGACCTCGTCTCGAACCCCGGCGCCGTCAAAAGCGGTTCGGTGTCCTGGAGCAACCCCGGGCTGGGCGCCATCGGCACCTACTCCGAGGTCTGCGGTCTGGAAGGCCAGATCCCGGCCGGCACCCTGCCCCCGGACGCCACCGCGCCGTATGACGCGCCCGGCACCATGGGCGCCTGGACCACGCAACCGCTCACCACCGACGCCAGCGTCGTCGGCGTGGCCACGCTCAATGTGACCTTCACCTCGCCGACCGTCGCGGCGACCCAGGCGGCCGGTCCCGCCCGGCAGCTTCAGGTGTTCGCCAAGCTCTACGACGTTGCCCCTGACGGCTCGGAGACGTTGGTGAACAGGCTGATCAGCCCGGTGCGACTCGCCGACGTGACGAAGCCGGTGCACCTCGAGATGCCCGGCATCGTGCACCTCGCGGCGGTGGGCCACCACCTCCAGCAGGTCCTGTCGAGCACCGACGCGGCATACAAGAATGCGTATTCCGTCCAGCCGGTCACCGTCACCGCGAACCCGGAGGCCCCGGTGACCCTGCGGATCCCCGTGCACCCGACGTCGCGGTAGCCGCCTGGCTAGTCGGGCAGGCCCGCGATGATGCCCCAGGTGGCGAGGGCCCCTAGCGTGCTGGTCCACTTGCCGTAGGCGGTGTAGTAGTCGACCGCCCAGGTCGTCTGCTCGTTGAGCGGGAACTCAACCTCTTGGTGGGCGGCGCGAAGGGCGGTTCGGTGATCTCCGAGGAAAGGGAGCGCGTCAGCCGCTCGGCATCGTCCAGGCGATCGGTGGGCAGCACCCAGTCACTGTGGTGGCTCTGACTGTTGGAGGGCTCGTTGCGG
>JACMPC010000278.1 GCA_014377705.1 Dermatophilaceae bacterium | reverse complement strand
CTGGGATGACCGGATCCAGATGGGCGTCGAGGAGGTCGGGCTGATCCTGCGTAAGATCTGGCCCTACCTGCTGGTCGGTATCGCCCTGGGCGCCGCCATCCACGGCTGGGCGCCGGAGGACTTCTTCACCCGGTATGCCGGGTCCGGGAACCCCTTCGCGGTACTGATCGCGGTGCTGATCGGAATACCGTTGTACTCCAACGCCGCCGGCATCCTTCCACTGGTCGAGGCCTTGCATGACAAGGGCCTGCCGATGGGCACCCTGCTCGCCTTCATGATGGCCGTGGTCGCGCTCAGCCTGCCCGAGCTCATCCTGCTGCGCCGCGTCCTGAAGCTCCCCCTCATCCTCACCTTCGTAGCCGTCACCGGCGCCGGGATCGTCGCCGTTGGCTACCTGTTCAACGCTCTCATCCCGGTGTGAAACCGACTATCCGATTCTCCAACTGAAAGAAGCGACTGTCATGATCATCAAGATCCTCGGCCCCGGCTGCGCCAACTGCGTCAACCTCGAACGGGTCACCCGCGAAGCCGTCGCCGACCTCGGTATCGACGCCCAGTTCGAGAAGGTCACCGACTACCCCGCCATCATGGGCTACGGCGTCATGTCCACCCCGGGCTGGTCGTGGACGAGAAGGTTGTCCTGTCCGGGCGCGTCCCCACCGCTGCCAAGGTACGCGAGCTGTTGGAGTCACTGACTCCCTGATGGACCCGCCAGGGAGTCCATTCTTGGCCTCTCGCCCGGCCGGGGGCTCGGGCGCTCCGCCCGGAGCGCCCGGCGAGCGCGGTGCGCCTCCACCAGCACCTGAGCCACCGGCTCCTGCTATATGCGATGAGCGACATCGCCGCGGGCCTGGCCGTGGGGCTGCCCCGTTCGGGCTTGGGTCGACCCGCAGACGGGCGGGACCGGGTGCGGCACCCTTCCTTCACCGAGTCTGGCGAGGCTGACGAACCGGGCTTTTCGCACGGCAGGGGCCCGCAAGAGCTCGACCGACACCGACTGGAGGATGCAGATTCCGATGAGCACAACACTGGCGATCGTCATCGCAGGCGGGCTTTTCGCCCTGTCGGTGGCCTCGGGGATGCTCGGCCTGGGGGTGGCGTTCGCCGCCGTCCCGTTCCTTGGGTTCTTCTTGCCCGACTTGGTCCACCAGGTCCAGCCGCTCAGCTTGTTCCTCAACGGCGTCACGGCCCTGTTCGCGGCGTTCGGCTTCGCGCGCGCCGGCTTGGTGTCATGGCGCCCGGCGCTCATGCTCACGGCTGTTACCGCCACCGTCGCGCCGTTGGGGTCCTGGCTGGCCCAGTACACCGCTCAAGGCTGGATCTGGGGTATATACCTCGGGGCTGTCGGCTACCTTGCCTTCCAGATGTTCCACACGACTACGCGCACGACCGGCACGTCCGCTGCACCCAACCTGCGCCTCGCCCTGATCCTGGCAGTGCCTATCTCGGCGCTGGCTGGGCTGCTCGGCGTTGGTCCCGGGTTCCTGCTCATGCCCGTGCTGATCCTCGTCGGCTTCGCGCCCAAGAACGCAGCCGGAATCACCGCTGTGGCCGTGACCTTGCCGTCGTTCACCGCCCTTATCCCGCACCTGTCCACTGCCCGGGTCGACCTCCGGCTCGCCGCCGTCCTGATCGTCGTGGGCGCAGCCGGGTCCTTTCTGGGAGCCCGGCTCACGAGCCGATTCGTCTCCGGGCCGACGCTCAAGCGCATTTTTGGGATCCTCATCGTCGTCATGACCGCGGTGAAGGTGTTCACCCTCGTGTCGGCTTGATTGCTCAGCGAGCGGCTGGGCCCCCCGGCTCTCCCGCCCCGCCGCGGTGGCCAGCCGGGTTTTCAGATCAGGAGCCGTCTGCTCCGTGGGCTCCGGCGCGAAGATAACGGACCCGCGCGGCCTTCGGCGTGGCGGATTGAAGCTCCGACTGCCTACCGTCGCAGTGGTTCATCGTCGGCTGGGTTTCTCGGCCGAGCAGACGACGGGGTTTGCGAAGCTCAGGGAGCGCAGGCCGGACGTAGACGAGGGGTTGCCTCGCCGGGCTTTGTGATGCCTTGTAGTCGCCGAAGGCCTTCGGCGAAGGCGCCCGGAGCCAGGCGGTACCAGGTGAAGCGACCCTCGGCCTCGCCGAGCACGACGTCGGCCTCGCGCAAGATTCGCAGATGGTTGCTGATGGTCGTTTGTTTGGCTCCGGTGATCGCGATCAGGTGGCAGGTGCACAACTGCTCGCGGGCCAGGGACTCAACAATGCGCAGACGCAGCGGGTCGGCGAGGAGGGCGAACTGAGCCGCCACAGCGGGGGGGCTGACCGGCATTGCCTCCAGGGGCATGACATTGACCATGGATCGACTCTACCCCACATCAGCATACTTTGATATCAGCGTTTCGTGATGTAATAATGCTGTGGAACATAAATAGGAATCGATTCGAGGAGAGTGCGGCGTGGCAAAGGGAGAGATTTTCGACACGTCAATGTGTTGCTCGACCGGCGTGGGCGGTTCGGACGTGGATCCTGCGCTGTCTCGCTTCGCGGCCGACATCGAGTGGCTCGCGGCCCAGGTGTTCTCCCGGCCGTCGTCGTCGTCGGCGTGCTGAAGTCAACCGGGGCCTACCCCGCGCGTGAGCAGATCGCCGCATGGGCGGGCTTGGAACAGGCCAAGGCGCCCGCCAAGGCCCCCAACATCAAGGTGGTGCTGCCCATGTCCGGCGGCTGCTGCGGCGGCGGGTCGAGGTCCTGCTGAGATGACGACCACCATGTCACGGGCAGATGCGACTGTCGGGCGCGCTCAGATCCTGACCGCCGTCCTGACGGACCCGACGAGATACCTGTTCTTCACCGGTAAGGGCGGCGTGGGCAAGACGTCCTGTGCGGCTGCCACGGCCATCGCGCTGGCCGACGCCGGCCGTGCCGTCCTCATTGTCTCGACCGACCCGGCCAGCAATCTGGTCGAGGTGTTCGGCATGGGCGCTGTCAGCGGATCGGTGCCAGTGGCCGTTCCTGGCGTGCCGCGTCTGGACGTGGTGAACATCGACCCGTCGGTCGCCGCGGCCGAGTACCGTGAGCGGGTCGTCGGCCCTTACCGGGGTGTCCTGCCCGCAGCAGCGGTGTCCTCGATCGAGGAGGAGCTCTCCGGTTCCTGCACGATCGAAGTTGCCGCATTCAACGAGTTCGTCTCGCTCTTGACCGACCCCGAGGTCGCGGCAACCTACGACCACGTCGTCTTTGACACCGCACCGACAGGGCACACGCTGCGCTTGCTGAGCCTGCCCGCCGCCTGGACCGGCTTCCTGGAGACGAACACCGCCGGTGTGACGTGCGTGGGTCCGGTCTCGGCCCTGGGTCAGGCCCAGGAGTCGTATGCCGGCAGCCTGGCCACCTTGCGCGACCAGGACCTGACCACGATGATCCTGGTGACGCGGCCAGAGTCGTCCGCGCTGGCCGAGGCAGCCCGGGCCGCCCACGAGCTCAGTGAGCTGGACATGACCAACCAGCGTCTTGTCGTCAACGGCGTTCTCGCCGCTTCCGACACCCATGACGCCATCGCGATCGCCCGCCAGGACCGCGAGCGCGCCGCGCTGGCCAATCTGCCCGCCGCGCCGAGCCGGGCGCTTTCGGTCGGCACGGTTCCCCTGCTCGCCCGCGCTCCCATGGGCGTGGATGGCCTGCGTGCCGCGCTCGTCCCCGCCAAGACCGACGCGCTCCCCACCAGCGCGACCACTGCCGCCGACATCGGCGGCACGACCCTGCGCGACGTGGTCGACGCTGTCGCGTTGTCCGGGCCCGGAATCGTGATGACGATGGGCAAGGGCGGAGTCGGCAAGACGACGATTGCCGCGGCGATCGCCCTGGCACTGGCTGAGCGCGGCCTTCCCGTCTCCCTGACCACCACCGACCCGG
>JACMPC010000277.1 GCA_014377705.1 Dermatophilaceae bacterium | reverse complement strand
CTCCTCGCTTCGCTGCGATGCTCACGAGACTTATTCCTCTGTTCCCTATGGCGAGGATTAAGCCTCGCTCCGCTCCTCGCTTCGCTGCGATGCTCACGAGACTTATTCCTCTGTTCCTTATGGCGAGGATTAAGCCTCGCTCCGCTCCTCGCTTCGCTGCGATGCTCACGAGACTTATTCCTCGCGGTCCCACGCGGGGGTCAGGCCGCGTGCCGTCTGGATCAGGTCGTTGCTGACGCCAGAGGGGACCATCGGCCACACCATCGCATCGCGCTGGACGACGAAGTCCACGACAACGGGGACGTCGTTGATCTCCATCGCCTTCTTGATGGTCAGGTCGACGTCGGCAGGTGACTCGCAGCGCAGTCCGACGCAGCCGTAGGCGTCGGCCAGCTTGACGAAGTCCGGAACCCGCACCTGCTCGTGGCTGGTGTGCAGGTCGGTGTTGGAGTAGCGCTCGTTGTAGAAGAGCGTCTGCCACTGGCGGACCATGCCCAGGCTGGAGTTGTTGATGATCGCGACCTTGATCGGGATCTTGTTGATCACGCAGGTCGCCAGCTCCTGGTTGGTCATCTGGAAGCAGCCGTCCCCGTCGATGGCCCAGACGGTGCGCTCGGGCTGGGCGACCTTGGCTCCCATGGCAGCCGGCACCGCGAAGCCCATCGTGCCCAGGCCACCGGAGGTGATCCAGCTGTTCGGGCGTTCGTACTCCACGAACTGGGCGGCCCACATCTGGTGCTGACCCACCCCGGCCACGAAGACCGTCTCAGGGCCGCTGATGGCGCCGAGCCGTTCGATGACGTACTGCGGGGACAGCGCCCCGTCGTGGGGGGTGTAACCGAGGGGGAAGGTGGTCTTCCACTGGTCGACCTGCCGGCGCCACGGCTCGTAGTCGCCCAGATGACCGGCTTCCTTCTCGCCGCGCAGCACAGTGATCAGGTCACTGATGACGTCCTGGCAGTCCCCCACGATCGGCACGTCGGCGACGCGGTTCTTGGAGATCTCGGCAGGGTCGATGTCCGCGTGGATAACCCTGGCGTCAGGGGCGAACGTCGACAGCTGACCGGTCACCCGGTCGTCGAAACGGGCGCCGAGAGTGATCAGCAGGTCGGACTTCTGCAGGGCCGTGACGGCGGCCACGGTGCCGTGCATGCCGGGCATGCCGAGGTTCAGCGGGTGGCTGTCGGGCACCGCGCCCCGAGCCATCAAGGTGGTGACCACGGGGATCTGGGTGAGCTCGACGAGCACGCGCAGCGCGTCGCTGGCCCTGGAGCGGATGACCCCCCCGCCGATATACAGCACCGGGCGCCGGGACTCCAGGATGAGCCGCGCCGCCTCACGGATCTGCTTGCCGTGCGGCCTGGCCACCGGACGGTAGCCGGGCAGGTCGAGCTTGGGCGGCCACACGAAGGTGGTCTCGGCCTGCAGCGCGTCCTTGCTGATGTCAACCAGGACCGGGCCGGGGCGGCCGGTCCCTGCAATGTGAAAGGCCTCGGCGATCGCCCGCGGGATGGCGGCCGGATCGGTGATCAGGTAGTTGTGCTTGGTGATCGGCATCGTGATGCCGCGGATGTCGGCCTCCTGGAAGGCATCGGTGCCGATGGACTTGGAGGTGACCTGACCGGTGATGGCCACGATCGGTACCGAGTCCAGGAACGCGTCGGCAAGCGGGGTGACCAGGTTGGTCGCGCCTGGGCCGCTGGTGGCCATGCAGACGCCGACCCTCCCGCTCGAGGACGCGTAGCCCTCGGCCGCGTGGCCCGCGCCCTGTTCGTGACGGACGAGGATGTGCCGCACCTTGGTGGAGTCCAGCAGCGGGTCGTATGCCGGCAAGATGGCACCACCGGGTATACCGAAGACGGTGTCGACGCCGACAGCCTCCAGAGACATCACCAGGCTCTGCGCCCCGGTCACCCGGACCTCGGGCGCGCTGACCGCCGCGACCCCCGGGCGGGTCGCGGCCGCGAGATCCGCCGGAGAGGGTGCGTGGGGCCTGGTTGCTGCCGAGGTCGAGCCTTCAGCCGAGCCCGCCGGGGTCGGTCCAGAGGCGTTGCCATCCGTCACTTTCGTCACCGCTTTCAAGAAAACGAGCGCGTCGTTCGATGCCGTGCTGTCGAACAGCCCGTGATGAGGGGCCTTCTGCACAAAAAAACCCCTCGTCCAGATGAGGACAGGAGGGGCAGCGCGCTGACTCGGATAGGAGTCTGCGCGCTAGGGGAGGACGAGGATTCGGCTCACATCCCAACCGTGCGACAGGGACGATTCCGTGTCAACCGGAGCCGCCTGACGTCTCAACATCCGGACGAAACGTCCGATATCTGGACAGGCGAAACCAGATAGCCTGCTGGCCGGCCGTATTCGGCCATCAGCTCGGCGAACCGCTAGCCGCAGACCGCTCCGCCGGCCGCGCTGCCCACGAGCTTGCGGTACTTGGCCAGCACCCCCCGGGGGTACTTCGAGACCGGAGGGGTGAAGCCGATGGCGCGCTCGGCCAGGACCTCGGGTGTCAGATCGACGTCGAGAGTCCCGGCGGCCACGTCAAGGCGGATGAGATCGCCGTCCCGCAGGAAGGCGATCGGGCCGCCGTCCACCGCCTCGGGAGCCACATGTCCGACGCACAGGCCGGTCGTCCCGCCGGAGAACCGGCCATCGGTCAGCAACAGGACGTCCTTGCCGAGCCCGGCGCCCTTGATGGCGCCGGTGACGGCCAGCATCTCGCGCATCCCGGGCCCGCCCTTGGGACCCTCGTAGCGGATGACCACCACCTCACCGGCCTGCAACGAGCCACTGGCGACGGCGTCCATGGCCGCGCGCTCACCATCGAAGACTCTTGCGCTTCCTTCGAAGACGTCGGTGTCGAAGCCGGCCGACTTCACTACGGCACCCTCGGGAGCCAGCGAGCCCCGCAAGATCGTCAGGCCGCCGGTCCGGTGAATCGGTTGCGACATGGCACGCAGGACCTCGCCGTCCGGGTCCGGCGGACGGATGTCGGCGAGGTTCTCCGCGATGGTGCGCCCCGTGACCGTGAGCGCGTCACCGTGCAGCAGGCCCGCGTCCAGCAGGGCCTTCATCACCACCGGGATACCGCCGACCCGGTCGATGTCGGTCATCACGAACCGGCCGAACGGCTTGACGTCGGCCAGGTGCGGGACCGTCGCCCCTACCCGGGCAAAGTCGTCCAGGCTCAGCTCGACCTCGGCCTCGTCGGCGATGGCCAGCAGGTGAAGAACGGCGTTCGTCGAGCCGCCAAGGGCCATGACGACGGCGATCGCGTTCTCGAACGCGTCCTTGGTGAGGATCTGACGGGCGGTGATACCCCGCCGCAGCATCTCGACGACGGCCTCCCCGGACTTGCGGGCGTACCCGTCCCGGCGACGGTCGGTGGCCGGCGGCGCCGCGCTGCCGGGCAGGGACATCCCGAGGGCCTCGGCCGCCGACGCCATCGTGTTGGCGGTGTACATGCCGCCGCAGGCACCCTCGCCCGGGCAGATCGCCCGCTCGATGGCGTCCACGTCGTCGCGGCTCATCCGGCCCGCGGCACACGCCCCGACAGCCTCGAAGGCGTCGATGATGGTGACCGTCCGCTCCGACCCGTCGCTCATCTTGGCGATCCCCGGAAGGATCGACCCGGCATACAGGAAGACGCTGGCCAGGTCGAGGCGGGCCGCGGCCATCAGCATGCCGGGCAGGGACTTGTCGCAGCCCGCCAGCAGGACCGAGCCGTCCAGCCGTTCGGCCTGCATCACCGTCTCGACGGAGTCGGCAATGATCTCCCGGCTGACCAGCGAGAAGTGCATCCCCTCGTGGCCCATCGAGATGCCGTCACTGACGCTGATGGTGCCGAACTCCAGTGGGTACCCGCCGGCGGAGTGCACGCCGTCCTTGACGGCCTTGGCCAGCCGGTCCAGGGAGAGGTTGCAGGGGGTGATCTCGTTCCAGGAGCTGGCGACGCCGATCTGGGGCTTGACCCAGTCGTCGTCCCCCATCCCGACCGCCCGGAGCATGCCCCGGGCCGCGGCCTTCTCCAGGCCGTCGGTCACGTCTCGGCTGCGCGGCTTGATGTCGGGCTGGGTGGGCGTGGTCGTTGCGGGCTGGCTGGACGGTGCGTCAGAACGCTGGGTCATGCTCGGATTCTATGACCCGGTCCACCGGCTGGACCGGACGTCTCGCTTCGCGGACGCATCTGCCGGATCATCCCCCGCGGCACCACGAAGTCACTCACGCGGGACCACGAAGTCCCGCAGGTATGCCGTCTTCGGCGCCAGCCCCGACCAGCTTCCGTCGAACCCGAGTACCGCCAGGGCCGAGGTGGGGAACCCCAGCGACAGCCGGTCCATCACATCACTGGACCCCGAGTCGTTGTGCGCGAGCGCGGCTGCCAGCACCGGGATCCCGGGGGCATGCCCGATCACCATCACCGACTGGACCGTGTCCGGGACCTCTCGCAGGACGTCGAGCAGGTGGGCCGCGCTGGCGTCGTAGATGCGTTCGTCGAGCTGCGTCTCCTGGATGGGCGCTCCCCCGGCACAGATGCCGGCCAGGGTCTGGCGGGTGCGTGCGGAGGTCGAGCAGAGGGCCAGCTGATGGACGGGCGCGTGTGACGGGTCGCTCAGCCACTCACCGACCGCATTGGCGTCCCGGCGGCCTCGCTGGGCGAGCTCGCGGTCGTGGTCAGGCTTGCCCTGCACGTGCTCGGCCTTGGCGTGCCGCACCAGGGTCAGCGTGCGCTCGCTCGTCGGTGTTGGTGTCATCACCGCAGGATCCTCCCATTCCCGGCGTCAGTCGAGTCAGCCGCCGGCAACCGACGGGAGGATGTGTATCACCGCGTGGACCTCGACTGCGGCGTCCAGCCCGCCCAGGCGGCGTACGTCCTGGCCGTCGACGAAGACGTTCACATGCCGGCGCAGCGCTCCCGTCTCGTCCCGGATCCGGGCGGCGAGCCGCGGCCGGTCGAGAAGCGCTGCATCCAGAACGGTCCGCAGCGACATCTCGCCATCGCCGGCCGGGACGACCAGCTCACCGGCGCCCTCGGCGTACTCCCGCAGAACGCCGGGAAGGATGATCCTCACGCCGCCACTCACGCGATCACGGCCGCCCGGACACAGAGGACGTCGGGCAGCTGCGCGGCGATGGGGGCGAACGTCCCACCCTCGTCAGCGGATCCGTAGACCTCGCCGTTGCGAGTCCCGAAGTAGACTCCGGCCTGCTCGTGGGTGTCGGCTGCGGCCGCGTCCCGAAGGACACACGTGTATGACGGCGAGGGCAGTCCGTCGGAGCAGGTCACCCAGGTCGCGCCGGCATCCGAGGACCGCTGGACCTGCAGCTGGGCGCCGGGCGGGACCCGCTCGCGGTCGGCGGTGATGGGGACGAGCCACAGGGTGTCCGCCCTGGACGGGTGCGCAACGACGGTGAAACCGAAGTCTGTCGGCAGGCCGTCCGCGATCGAGCTCCAGGTGCCGCCGTTGTCATCGGAGCGATAGACCCCGTGGTGGTTCTGGGCGTAGAGGCGCGTGGGGTTGACGCCGTCCCGGGCGACCTTGTGCACACACTGGCCGAACTCCGGCCACGGGTCAGGCTGATAGGGAGCCTTGATGCCGGTGTTGCTGGCAGTCCACGACGTGCCGCCATCCTCGGTCCGGTACACACCACCGGTGCTCATCGCCACCAGCATCCCCGCGGCATCTGCCGGGTCGGGCAGGATCGTGTGGATCGCAGCTCCGCCGAATCCGGCGCCCCAGTCCGGCCGGTGCGGGTGCTCCCACAAGCCGCGGACCAAGGAGAACGTCTCGCCGCGGTCATCGCTGCGCCAGAGCGCCTGCGGCTCGGTGCTGGCCCACACCACGTCGTCGTCATGGCCATCAGGGGTGATCTGCCAGACCCGTTCGACGGCGGCACCGGTGTCCGCAGGGAAGCGCATGGCGCCCTCCGGAGTCTCGTTCCAGCTCTGGCCGAGGTCATCGCTGCGGGCGACCGTCGGGCCCCAGTGCTCCGACCGGACCCCGACGAGAAGTCGCGGTGACCCGCCGCTGGCGACCGCACGCGTGTCGATGCACACGCTCGGGATCTCGGACATGAGGAAGTGCGGGCCGTCCAGAGTCCACCTGCTCCGGTCATCGCTGCGGGCCAGCCAGAGCCCCTTGCGGGTACCGATGGCCAGCAGGGTCTGGTCCGCCTGGTCCGCCTGGTCCGCCTGGTCCGTCTGGTCTGTCTGGCTCGTCTGGTCTGTCTGGCTCGTCTGGCTCTTCCGGCTCTTCTCGGTCATCGCTCGATCCTGCAGGGTGCCACCGACAGATGCAATGGCCCCGGTGCTCACCGGGTCAACGGGGTCAACGGGGTCAACGGGGTCAGTCCGTGTTCACCATCTTGGACAACACTTCTGCCACCCCCGGCGGCGCAGCCGAACGCCCACATCGTCAGGAGAGCGACACCGGCCGCGACGTAGGAGGCGCAGGCCACCTGCTGAAGAAGGGTCAGTGAGTCCTGCGACCGTTGCACCGTGACCCCCCACTCGGGGCCGGCCGCAAAGACCAGCCCCACCAGCCAGGCCGTCACCCACTGCCGGCGCGAGACCAGCACCATGATCGCCGGCACGCACCACACCCAGTGATGAGTCCAGGACAGCGGAGAAGCCAGAAGTCCGCCGATGGCGACCGCTGTCAGCGCCGCCACGTCGTCACCGATCCGGAGCTGGCGGCGGGCAGCCGCCGTCGCCAGTGCCAGGGCTGTCAGGAACAGGACCAGCTCCGTGACCAGCAGAGGCGTCGGGCTCTGGGAGATTCGCGTCAGCTCGCCGACCAGAGACTGATTCTTGCCATCCACCACTGCTGCCGGGCCGAAGTGAGAGATCCCGAAGAGACCACCAGTCCAGTACTGCCGAGATTCCTGCGGTGCCACGATCGCCCCGCAGGCAACGGTGAGCAGGAAGCCACAGGCCGCCCGCAGGGCCGAACGCCAGTCCCGCTGGAGCAGGAAGTAGAGGACGAACACACCGGGAACGATCTTGATGCCGGACGCCAGACCCACCAGCCACCCCCGGCGGGACGGCCTGACCACGAGGCAGTCGATCACCACCGCCGCCATGAGGTAGAAGTTCACCTGCCCGAGAAGGATGGTCCGCACGAACGGCTCCAGCGCCATTCCGGCCACGGTCACCACGGCCAGGTGTCTCCAGGGCACCCGCAACCGCCAGCCGCAGACACCGACCACAACCAGGTAGCCGGCCAGCGAGCCAACGGTGAACGCCCAGCGAGCGGCGGCAGTGCTCAGGAGCTGAAAAGGGATGAAGAGGACCGCTGCGAAGGGCGAGTAGGTGAATGGCAGGACCCCGGCCGGCTGCTGGTAGAGCGGGGATCCGGCGATGACGGTCTGCGCCCCCCGGACGTAGACGTCGAGATCGGCCCAGTTGCCCCGCACGACCGACCACCGAACCCAGACCAGGGCAGCAACCCCCAGCACGGCGAACCCAAGAAACCGCAGGTCTTTCGCCGCCTTCGGGCTGACCGCCGCTGCGCCGTTCCGCTCGTTCACAAGAGCTGGCTGATCACGTCAGGAGGAGGCATGCCGCCAGTGTCCCCCCGCCACCACGTCTCAGCCGGCGTTCACCACGTTGAGCAGCGGTCGATCCCCGACCAACGCCGCGATCTGCTCCCGCAGCAGCGCGACCGCCCGGGGGTAGAAGGCCGTGGTGACCCCTCCGGTGTGAGGTGAGATCAAGACGCCAGGCGTGTGCCACAGAGGGTGGTCGGCCGGCAGCGGCTCCGGATCGGTGACGTCGAGCGCAGCCCGGATCCGGCCAGAACCGGCTGCTTCCGTCAGTGCGTCGGTGTCCACGACCTTGCCACGCGACACGTTGACCAGCAGCGCTCCGTCAGGCATCGAAGCCAGAAAGTCCCGGCCCACCAGCCCTTTCGTCGCGGCCGAGAGCGGCACGATCACGATCACCACGTCGTGATCGGGCAGCAGCGTCGAGAGCTCGTCAACGCCGTGGACGGAGGACACCAGCTCATCACCGCCGCGAGCGCGGGAGGCCACCGCCGTGATCTTGACCTCAAAGCCGCGCAGCCGCCGCGCGATCGCGACCCCGATCCCGCCATACCCAAGGATCAGCACTCTGCGGTCCGCCAGGGACGAACGGGTCTGAGCCGGCAACCACTGCGAACACCCCTGCGCCGTCACGAACTCGGGTATGCCGCGTAGCGAGCTGAGCGCCAGGGTCACCGCGAGCTCCGCGGTCGAGGCATCATGGACACCGGCCGCGTTGGCAAGCTGCACTCCCGCGGGGATGGCGGGGAGCACTGTCTCGTAGCCAGCGCTCAGCAGCTGAACCACACGAAGAGCGGGCAGCAGGCTGAGCCTCTCCCACGGGCTCGATGTCATGTAGGGCGGCACCACCAAGGCGATCTCGTCCCGCCGCGGGGGCTCGCCCACCAGGTCCCAGGCCACCATCTCCACGCCCCCCACGGGTCCGACTAGGTCAATCCATTCTTGGTCCGGCAGCGCGATGACAGGCATGACGTGACCGTATCCGGTAATAATGTGGCATGAGCAGACGGGCCTGTCTTACCGTCGCGGTCATCCTTGCCGCGACCGGCTGCAGCAGCGGCGGTGACCAGGCCAGGCTCCCCACGGCGCCCGCGAAGGCACCAACCCCGCTCGCGTCATCCACAACCGGGTCATCAGCAACCGCAACGGCTCCCGCAGCGAAGTCCCCGACTGTGGCCGGCAAACCGGCCAGACAGACCATCGCCACCGGGCTCCCGGTCCCCTGGGGACTCGCGTTCCTGCCCGACGGCACGGCCCTGGTCACCCTGCGCGACCAGGGCCAGGTGCTGCGGGTCACCGAGGGTTCCGCGCCGCGGTCGGCAGGTCGGGTGCCCGGCGTCGAACCTCGCGGCGAGGCAGGACTACTCGGTATCGCGGTGTCCCCCGCCTTCGCGTCGGACCGGGCAGTCTTCGTCTACTTCACCTCCCGCGACGACAACCGGGTGATCCGGATGACCTTCGACGGCACCGCCCTGAAGCCGGGCCCGGTGATCGTCAAGGGCATCGCCAAGGCCGAGAACCATGACGGGGGCAGGCTCGCGTTCGGCCCCGACGGCTACCTGTACATCTCCACCGGTGACGCCGGCCGGCGCGACCCCGCCCAGGACAAGACCTCGCTGAGCGGGAAGATCCTGCGGGTGACCAGGGACGGCGCGCCGGCACCGGGCAACCCCTTCCCGGGCTCACCCGTCTGGAGCCTCGGTCATCGCAACGTCCAGGGCATGGCCTGGACCAGGTCCGGAGCCATGTATGCCAGCGAGTTCGGGCAGAACACCTGGGACGAGCTGAACCGGATCGAGCCTGGCCGCAACTACGGCTGGCCGGTCGTCGAGGGTACCGCCGGCCAGGCCGGCTTCGCCGACCCGATCGTCCAGTGGCCGACCGCCGACGCGTCACCGAGCGGGATCGCCCTGGGCGCCGATGGCGCCGTCTATATGGCCGCCCTGCGCGGACAGTCACTCTGGCGGATCCCTGTGGACAGCACAGGAAAAGCAGGCCGGCCCCAACGCCTCATGCAAGGGCAGTACGGACGCCTGCGCACCGTCGTGTCGGCGCCGGACGGCCGGCTCTGGCTGGTGACCAGCAACACCTTCCGCGGCACCCCGTCCCCCGGCGACGACCAGATCCTCGCCCTCCGCCTCCCCATCCAGAAGTAGCCGAACAGGCTGTGCCGCGGGGCTTCGAGCCGTTCCCCCACGGTGATGGAAGGTCCGGCGACAGATCCAGCCTCCTGACAGTGATCCTGGACACGGGTCAGCCGAACACCTGAGGCACCACCAGGCCATAAGGCTGATGTGCCCCGGCCCGTTCTGGGAGAT
>JACMPC010000276.1 GCA_014377705.1 Dermatophilaceae bacterium | reverse complement strand
AGCCGTGGACGAGCTTGGCCAGGTCGTAGCCGGCTACGTTCTTGATGACGTGGCCGCCCGAACGGGCGACCGTGCCGTCGGCCAGGACCAGGGTGACGCCGATGACGAGGTCACGTAGGGCGCCGTACCGCAGCCGGGACGGGCCGGAGTCTCCTGCGGCCAACAGGCCTCCCACCGTTGCGCCTCGACCGGCGGTGGGCGGATCGAGAGCCAGCCACTGTCCGTCGCCGGCCAGGTGTTCCTGGAGCTCGGTGAGAGTCGTGCCGGCGCGCACCGAGGCCGTCAGGTCGGCTGGATTGTGGGTCAACATGCCACGGAGCCGCGTGGTGTCCACGACCAGGTCGGGGTCGCGGACTCGACCTGCCCAGTCGAGCTTGGTCCCCCCGCCGCGGAACAGGACCGATCCAGCTGTCTCACCCAACAGCTGGGCGGCCTCGCCGGTGGTGGCGGGTCTTTCGACTCGGCCCGGATCGGCGGTCCCGCCGCCGCCCAGGTGGGTGGTTCGCGATTCGTTGATCGTGTTGTGCTCGGTTTCCATGGGCGATCTCACATTCGGTCGATCAGGCCGGCGGCCTCGAGCGGATGGACACGGTAGGGACCAGGACGCTCACCGCACAGTCGCGGGGTCGGGAAGATCTTCCCCGGGTTGCAGATGCCGTCGGGGTCGAAGGCCGCGCGCAACCGCTTCATCACCGCCAGATCGTCTTCGGAGAACATCTTGGGCATCGAGCAGGCCTTGTCCGTGCCGACGCCGTGCTCACCGGTGATCGAGCCACCCATCTCCACGCACAGCTCGGCTATCGCGGAGGAGAGGTGCTCGCCACGTTCGGACTCACCCGGGACGGCCGCGTTGTAGAGCACCAGCGGGTGCAGGTTTCCATCGCCTGCGTGGAATACGTTCGCGACTCGCAGGCCGGCCTCGTCGGCCATCTCCTGCATGCGGGCCAGTGCCTCGCCGAGCCGAGTCCGGGGGATGACCCCGTCCTGCACGAAGTAGTCGGGGCTGATGCGCCCCATCGCTGCGAAGGCTGCCTTGCGGCCCTTCCAGATCAGCATCCGCTCCTCCGGATCCGTGGCGAAGCGAATGTGGGTCGTTCCTGCGGCCCGGCAGATGGCCTGGACCCGCTCGAAGTCTTCGGTGCATTCCGCGGTCGGACCGTCGAGTTCCACGACCAGGGCAGCAGCGGTGTCCAAGGAGTAGCCCGCGTGCACAGCGGCTTCGCACGCCTCGATGGCGAGAGCGTCCAGCATCTCGACCGCGGCCGGGATGATGCCGGCGGCGATGATGCCACTCACCGCCTCGCCGGCGGCCTCGGCGCTGGCGAAGTCGGCGACCAGGGTGCGCACGGCCTCGGGCTTGCGCAACAGCCGGACGGTGACGGACGTCGCAATGGCCAGGGTGCCTTCCGAGCCGATCACCGCGCCCCGAAGATCGGGGCCGACGACCTCGACCCCAGCACCGCCGACGGTGATCACCGAGGCATCGGGAAGGACCAGGGTCATCGCATGTACGTGGTTGGTGGTGAACCCATATTTCATGCAGTGCGCGCCACCTGAGTTCTCCGCGATGTTGCCGCCGATGGTGCACACCGT
>JACMPC010000275.1 GCA_014377705.1 Dermatophilaceae bacterium | reverse complement strand
CTGACCATATGCGGCCCTGCTTGCCTCCCTTTGGCCCGCCACATGGGTTCGGGGACTTCCTCCACGTCGCGAAGAAGGTCCAAGGCAGCGGTCACCGCCTCGTGGTGCTGACCGAGCTCCTGCAGGGCGATGCCCTCGATGCAGCGCAGGAACAGCATGGTGGCCCTGTCACCCGCCCCCCGGTCACGATCATCCAGGCGCGGCACGCGTGCACGGCGTGCTCGGAGAACCCCCCGATGTACATCTCGTGCGCGCGTTCCGAGAGGGCGTCGTAGGGCCCGAACTCGCTGAACCGGACAAGCGCAGTGCCGATTGGCTCCGCCACCGATGCCTCATTTCGAACCACAGTGTCCGACTCCGGCTCAGCGCCTGTAAACCGCGAGCAGACGCCCCCGACGAATGCGCAATTCATTAAATTCATCACCCGCCCACCGCCCGGGCACCGGACTTGTCCAATCCCCTAATATTGAGCCATGGAGCCGGTTTATACCCCCGTAATCTGGACCGCCCGCGCCGTGTTCGCGGCGCAGGGCCTGAAGTTCACCATCACCGGTGCGCACAACATCCCGAAGTCCGGCGGCGCGGTCCTGGTGATCAACCACCTGAGTTACATGGACTTCGCCTATGCCGGTTTCGCGGCGTTCCCCAGTAAGCGCCTGGTGCGCTTCATGGCCAAAGACGACGTGTTCCGCCACAAGATCAGTGGTCCGCTGATGCGCGGGATGCATCACATCCCGGTGGATCGCGCAGCCGGCGCGGCGTCCTTTCGGGAGGCGGTTGGCGCGCTCAAGGCGGGCGAGATCGTCGGGGTGTTCCCCGAGGCGACCATCTCGCGCTCGTTCGAGCTCAAGGCCTTCAAGAGCGGCGCCGTCCGGATGGCTCAGGCCGCCGGCGTGCCGGCGCTGCCGATGATCATCTGGGGCTCCCAGCGGGTCTGGACCAAGGGCTACCCGAAGCGGCTGGGCCGCACCAATGTGCCGATCACGCTCATCGTGGGTGAGCCGATCGCGGCCGCTCGCCAGGGCAGTGCCGATGACGTCAACGCCCGGCTGCGAGCGGCGATGACCGAACTGCTGCACGCAGCCCAGGAGGTCTATCCTCCGATGTCGGGCAGTGAGCTGAAGTTCCTGCCGGTCCGCCTCGGCGGCACCGCGCCCACGCTCGAAGAGGCAACCGCCCTGGATGATGAAGAGTCTGCGCGACGTGCCGCGCGACGAGCTTCGGCTGGCTGATCCTCAGTGCTCATCTCGCTTCTGCGCGTCCATCTGCGTCCCTACCGGCAGCCGATCGTCCTCATCGTGCTCTTCCAGCTCATCTCAACGATCGCCAGCCTGTATCTGCCGGGCCTGAACGCGCTGATCATCGACCAGGGCGTGGTCACCGGGGACACGGCATACATCGTCCGGACCGGCGCCGTGATGCTGGCGGTGACCGTGCTCCAGATCGTGGCCTCCGTCGCCGCGGTCTACTTCGGCGCCCGCACTGCGATGGCGCTGGGCCGGGACCTGCGCGAGTCGGTGTTCGTCACGGTCGAGTCCTTCGCCGCCCAGGAGGTCGGCCGGTTCGGCGCGCCGTCGCTGATCACCCGGTCCACCAACGACATCCAGCAGGTCCAGATGATGGTGCTGCTGACCTTCACGATGATGATCGCCGCGCCGATCATGTGCTTCGGCGGCATCATCATGGCGCTGCGCCAGGACGTGGTCCTGTCATCGATGCTGCTGTTGATCGTGCCCGTCCTGTTGCTGTGCATCATCCTGATCGTCTCGCAGATGCGACCGCTGTTCAGGTCGATGCAGAAGAAGATCGACCTGATCAACCGGATCCTGCGGGAGCAGATCGGTGGCGTCCGGGTCATCCGAGCCTTCGTCAAGGACACCCACGAACGGCACCGGTTCGACGGGGCCAGCACCGACCTGATGGATGTGTCCGTGCGGGTGGGGAAACTGATGGCCCTGATGTTCCCCACAGTGATGCTGATCATGAACGTCTCCAGCGTCGCCGTGATGTGGGTCGGTGGTCATCGGATCGCCAGCGGTGAGATGCAGATCGGTACGCTGACGGCTTTCCTGAGCTATCTCATGCAGATCCTGATGGCGGTGATGATGGCCACCTTCATGTTCGTGATGCTGCCCCGGGCGGAGGTCAGCGCCGAACGGATCAGTGAGGTGCTCGACACCGTCCCAAGCGTGCGCGCGCCGCAGGTGCCGCTGCTGCGTGTTCTTCGAACCGGTCTGGTCGAGCTGTGTGAGGCGTCCTTCACCTATCCGGGGGCCCAGGAGGCGGTCCTTCACGGTGTCAGCCTGGTGGCCCGGCCGGGGGAGACGACCGCGATCGTGGGGTCGACCGGCAGCGGGAAGACCACGCTGCTCAACCTCATCCCGAGGCTGGTGGACGTGACCGGCGGGATGGTGCTGGTCGACGACCTCGACGTTCGTTCGCTGGACCCGGGAGACCTGCGGACCTCGATCGGGCTAGTCCCGCAGCGCCCCTACCTGTTCGGCGGCACGGTCGCGACCAACCTTCGCTACGGCAAGGCCGATGCCACCGACGACGAGCTCTGGGCGGCACTGGACATCGCCCAGGCGCGGGACTTCGTCGCGGCGATGCCGGACGGGCTGGACTCGGTCATCGCCCAGGGCGGCACCAACGTGTCGGGTGGGCAGAGGCAGCGGCTGGCCATCGCCCGTGCGGTCGTGAAGGCGCCCGACATCTACCTGTTCGACGACGTGTTCTCGGCTCTCGACTACGACACGGACGCGCGGCTGCGGGCGGCGCTGTCGGCCATCACCACTCGCAGCGCCGTCATCATCGTGGCGCAGCGGATCAGCACCATCCGTCGCGCCGAGCGCATCGTCGTCCTGGACCAGGGTGCGGTCGTCGGGACGGGCACCCATACGTCGCTGATGTCGTCGTGTGAGACCTACCGGCAGATCGTGCTGTCGCAGCTGAGCGAGGAGGAGGCGGCGTGAGCACCTCTTCCGGGTCGGGGCCGAAGACTGCCGGCTCCGGGCCCGCCGACGCGCCGCCAGCCGACGCGAGGCCAGCGGCTCACCGGGGTCCGATGGGCCACCTGACGGGGCCGCCGGCCAAGGCGCTCAACTTCAAGGCATCCCTTCGCCGGCTGGTCGCCACCCTGCGCGGGGACCGGCGCCTGGTTGCCGTTGCCGGGGTGCTCGCGGTCGTCAGCGTGACCCTGTCGGTCATCGCGCCCAAGATCATGGGAAACGCCACGAACCTGATTTTCGAGGGGCTGATCGGCGGGCGCCTGCCGGCCGGTACGACCAAGGCCCAGGCCGTCGCCGAGCTGAGGGCCAGCGGCCAGTCCCGGATTGCCGACATGGTCTCGGCGATGGACCTGGTGCCGGGGCGCGGGGTCGACTTCGCCGTCGTCGGCACCGTGCTGCTGGGTGTCCTGGTGATCTATGTCGCAGCGTTCTTCCTCTTCTGGTTCCAGGGCCGGGTGGTGACCGTCATCGTGCAGCGCACCGTCTACCGGATGAGGGCCGACGTCGAGGGCAAGTTCGGCCGGATGCCGTTGTCCTACTTCGACTCCACCCCGCGGGGCGAGCTGCTCAGCAGGGTCACCAACGACATCGACAACGTCGCGCAGTCCCTGCAGCAGACGATGAGCCAGCTGCTCACCTCCCTGCTCACGGTCATCGGCGTCATCGCGATGA
Organism: Dermatophilaceae bacterium; assembly: GCA_014377705.1. Taxonomy (GTDB): domain Bacteria; phylum Actinomycetota; class Actinomycetes; order Actinomycetales; family Dermatophilaceae; genus UBA4719. Next base: position 3,609 of record JACMPC010000275.1, on the reverse strand, counting down.
TGATCTATATCTCGCCGGTACTGGCCGTGGTGGCGCTGATCACGGTGCCCGTGTCCGCCCTCATTACGATGACCATCGCCAAGCGTTCCCAGCCTCAGTTCGTCGGCCAGTGGAAGACCACGGGCCAGCTCAACGGCCATATCGAGGAGGCCTACACCGGCCATGAGCTGGTCAAGGTCTTCGGTCGCACAGATGAGACGGTCGAGACGTTCCGCGAGCTCAACGAGAAGCTCTATGTCTCGAGCTTCAGGGCGCAGTTCATCTCGGGCCTGATCATGCCGGCCATGATGTTCGTCGCCAACCTCAACTATGTGGTCATCGCCGTGGTCGGCGGGCTGCGGGTGGCCTCCGGCGCGATCAGCCTCGGCGACGTGCAGGCGTTCATCCAGTACTCGCGCCAGTTCACCCAGCCGCTGACCCAGGTCGCCTCGATGGCCAACCTGCTGCAGAGCGGGGTCGCCTCGGCCGAGCGGGTCTTCGAGGTGCTCGATGCCCCGGAGCAGTCGGCTGACGTCCGCGCGAGCGGGGGCCCGACCCTGAGACCCAAGGTGAACGGTCGGGTTGCCTTCGAGGACGTGTCGTTCTCCTATGATCCCCAGCGACCGCTGATACAGCACCTGGACCTGCTGGCCGAGCCGGGCCAGACCATCGCCATCGTTGGGCCGACCGGCGCCGGCAAAACCACGCTGGCCAATCTCCTGCTGCGCTTCTACGACGTGGACGGCGGGCGGATCACCCTCGACGGCGTCAACATCCGGGACCTGCCCCGCGAGGACCTGCGGGCGCAGTTCGGGATGGTCCTGCAGGACACCTGGCTCTTCGGCGGGTCCATCCGCGAGAACATCGCCTACGGGGCGGTGGACGCGTCCGACGCGCAGATCAGCGAGGCGGCCGTGGCGGCATACGCCGATCACTTCGTCCGTACCCTGCCGCAGGGCTACGACACGCAGATCGACGACGACGGCGCCAGTGTCAGTGCCGGCCAGCGCCAGCTGCTGACGATCGCGCGGGCCTTCCTGGCCGATCCGACGATCCTGATCCTGGACGAGGCCACGAGCTCGGTCGACACTCGGACAGAGGCCCTGGTGCAGCACGCGATGGAGGCGCTGCGAACCGGTCGCACCAGCTTCGTGATCGCTCACCGTCTGTCCACCATCCGTGATGCTCACCGGATCGTGGTCATGGTCGACGGCGGCATCGTCGAGCAGGGAACACATGACCAGCTCCTGGCAGCAGGGGGTGCCTACCAGCGCCTGTATGCCGCGCAGTTCAGCGGGGCGGTGGCCGGCGACGAGGTCGAGGCGGCTCCGGTCCCGTGAGTTCCGGCCGCAGGCGAGGTTGTCGGTGCGGACGCCTAGGGTCAGGGTCATGCCCGAAACCCTGAGTTCTGAACGGTCGGCCCCCGCCGATGCCGTGATCCGCGCGATAGCCGGCGATGGAGCCGTGCTGCGTGAGGACCAGGCCCTCGCCGTTGCGGCACTGTGTGGATCAGCAGCGGGTGGATCGGCAGCGGGTGGATCAGCAGCGGGTGAGCCTGCGGCCCGGGTTCTGGTGGTCCAGGCCACCGGATGGGGCAAGTCGGCCGTGTACTGGGCTGCCACCGCGATCCGGCGCAGCGAGGGTGCGGGTCCGGCGCTGGTGGTCTCACCGTTGCTGTCGCTGATGCGCGACCAGGTGCTCGCGGCTGGACGGGCCGGGCTCCGGGCCGCCACGTTGAACTCCTCCAACATGGACTCCTGGTCGCGGGTGGAGGCTGCCCTACGAGCCGACGAGCTTGATGTCCTGCTGGTCTCTCCCGAGCGGCTGGCCAACCCGGGGTTCGGCCGGCGGGTTCTCGACGGCCTGGCCGGCCGGCTGGGGCTGCTGGTCATCGACGAGGCGCACGCGGTGTCCGACTGGGGGCACGACTTCCGACCCGACTACCGGCGGGTTGCCGACGTGCTGCAGACGCTCAACCCCCAGACCCCGGTGCTGGCCACCACCGCGACAGCCAACGCGCGGGTGACCCTTGATGTGGCCGCCCAGCTGGGCGAGGCGACGCTGGTGCTGCGAGGCCCGCTGGCCCGGGGCAGCCTCCAGCTCACTGTCGTGGATGCGCTCACCCCGATCGAGCGGTTCGCCTGGGTGGTCGATCACCTGCCGCGACTGGCCGGCTCCGGGATCGTCTACACCCTGACTGTGGCTGATGCCGAACGCCTTACCGCTGCGGTGCAGTCTGTCCACGCGGACAGCTGCCCGGTGGCGGCCTACACCGGTCAGCTGGACTCGGGGGAGCGGGAGCGGCTCGAGGATGCGCTGCGCGGCAACAGGCTCAAGGCGCTGATCGCCACGTCCGCCCTGGGCATGGGGTACGACAAGCCTGATCTCGGCTTCGTCATCCACGTCGGCTCGCCGCCGTCTCCGGTCTCGTACTACCAGCAGGTCGGACGTGCCGGCAGGGGGATCGACCATGCGCTGGTGGCCCTGCTCCCGTCAGAGGCAGATGCCGGGGTGTGGAACTACTTCGCCACGGCGACGATCCCTGAGCGGGGGCAGGTCGAGCGCCTGCTGGCCGGGCTCTCGGCCTATGCCGGTGGCCAGCCGGCAACAGTGCCGGCGCTGGAGGCCGAGACCGGGCTGCGTCGGGGGCGGGTGGAGCTGATGCTCAAACAGCTGGCCGTCGACGGTGCCGTCGAGCGAGTCGAGGGCGGCTGGCTTCCGACCGGGGCCGAGTGGGCCTATGACCAGGAGCACTATGACGGCATCATCGCCACCCGGCGTCGCGAGGCCGAGATCATGCGCGCCTACACGCGCGGTCAGCGATGCCTGATGCAGCTGTTGCAGGAGTCCCTGGACGACACCAGCGCACAACAGTGCGGGCGCTGCTCGGTGTGTCTTGGCCATCTGCCGGAGCCACTGCGTGCCCGGCCAGATCCCGGGACCGTCGAAGCGGTGACCCGCCGGCTGCGGGGCGAGGTGACGGTCCTGGAGCCACGGAAGATGTGGCCCGGTGGAGCGTTCGGTACCAGGGGCCGGATCCCGCCGGGGCTGATGGCGCAGACCGGTCGGGCGATCGTCTTTGCCGACGCTCCCGAGTGGCGCGAGCTCGTGGCGTCGACGTTCGCTCGGGACGGGGCACCCTCACAGGAGCTCCGCGACGCGGCGGTGGGGGCGTTGGGCCACTGGCGTGACTCCTGGCCGGCGCGTCCGGAGGTTGTCGTTGCCCTGCCCGCGGCCGGGTACCCGCTGATGACCGGCGGGCTGGCCGACCATCTGGCGCAGGTCGGTCAGCTGGACCGCGCCGACCTTACCGTGGCGATGGATCCGGCTGCCGCTGACGATCTTTCCTCGTCCCAGGAGGCGGCGCTGTGGCGCGATGGTCTTCGTGTCAATGATCAGCTTCTGTCCGCGGTGGCCGGCAAGGTGGTGCTGCTTCTGGTGGATGCCTCATCGTCCCAGTGGCCGGTCACGGTGGCGGCCGCGCATCTGCGCCAGGCCGAGGCGTCGATGGTCCTGCCCTTGCTCGTTCACCGCCGACCATGAGCCGGCAGCCCGGGGCTGGAGCCGCCTGGGTCCTCGGCGCCGCCGTCGCACTGGTCCTGGTGACGGTGCCCTTCGCGCTCACCCTAG
>JACMPC010000274.1 GCA_014377705.1 Dermatophilaceae bacterium | reverse complement strand
GGTAGAGCGCCGAGGTGATCCACACCAGTTCTGTGGAGATACCGCGATGACGGCGACGGAGCAGGTAGATGTCGGAGGCGATGAGGGCGGCGCTGAGCAATGACAGCGTGATGTAGGTCCAGGCGACCGGAGTGAGCCAGTCGGGGACGGCGGAGCGCATGTCCATGAGTCTGTTGAATCCTTCGTGATAGGAGTGGTTTGGTCGACCAGCCAGACGCCTGTTCGGTGCCGCATCACTACGGAACATGTGGCGGGCCCGGCGGGCAAGGCTAGAGGTGGAATCGGCGCTCGACAACGCCGGGTCAGCGGCGCACGTTGATGGGCGAGCGGCGGGGGGCTTGGCTCGGATGAGATCTCCAAGCGACCTGTCACACCCTCAGGACGCACAAAGAGATCGGTGACAAAACTGTCCATGGGGCCTGGCGTCGCCATTGGCGCTGCAGCGCATGGGGACGTATCCGCGCGAGCAGTCCCGTGAAGGTGCCACGGCGAGAAGCCAAGAACAGCGCCAGCACAGTGGTCAATGTCAGGCCACTGGCCACCGTGCACATCTGACTTACATCGGTAACGCACGTTTCGTCGCACATCGTGCTCATGGGCAGCGACGTCCCTGCGGTGACCGGTGAAGCCACTTCACGGACAACGACACCAACATCAGCGCCAGTCGCCGCGCTGGCGAAGGCCCCGTCGGCGCCCGCAGGAGCGGCAGTCGGTGGGGCACTCGTCGAGGCATCCGCCATATCAACCATGCCCGTCATGGGCGTCGTCGATGCGGCAACCGCGAAAACAATGCACATCAGGCTCAACGCCGTCGCGACCGCCGCGCACAGAGAGCGCCGCGACAAGCGGGCGACCTGGACGGCGAAGGGCTTGGACACGCGGGAATAATAGCCGGAGGGACCACGCCGTTCCAGCGCAGAGGTCAGACCCGGGCAGTCCCGGGTCCCGACGACGGCTACTCGACATCCAGGAGCAAGAGCCAGTGCGATGAGCGTCTCGCGCGCGTTCCCCGGCGATACGGATGCCGGGTGCCCGCAGTGACCTAGCGTTGGCGCCCGCACGGCCGATGCTGGCATGTCTTGTAGCCTCATCCGGCTTGGGTCGGACCGCTCCCCGGCGATGGTGCAGGGCCGTCAGGGGGCTGGCCGGCAGGATCCTGACGCGCGTGGTCACCAGGTGCATTGAGGCCACACCCGCTGCACCCCGCTTCAGCACGACCGAAGGCGCGGTGTCCCGGCGCCGACTGCTGATGCCGCAAGCCCGTACGCGACCTGCAACTGCACTGGGGGGAGAGCCGAGTTGCTACGCCGCCCCACCGACATCGCCGAGGGCGGCCCCGGCGAAGGGCGACACCAAGTCCTGTGAGTGGCCCGCAACACGGATGGCACCCGCGCCTTCCCCAAGAGCGGTCGAGTTTGCTGGACTCCGCTGGGTCTGTGAATCCGGGCCACCGTTTGACCAAAGGTGTCACGCGTGTTTAATTGGCCCCTAGTGTGAGCCGTGTCACATTCGATCGGAGGTGGAGATGGAGCCGCTCGACACGGTGGGCGGCTTGCGCCTCGACGACCAGCTCTGCTTCGCGCTCTACGCCGCCACACACGCGATCACGCATCGCTACCGCCCCTTGCTCGACGAGATCGGGCTCACCTACCCGCAGTACCTGTTGATGCTCAGCTTGTGGCAGGACGGCCCGGCATCAGTCGGGCGGATCGCGCATCGCCTCGAGCTCGACCTCCACGCAGTGACGCCCTTGGCGGAGCGCCTGGAGGTCGCCGGTCTCGTGCGCCGTCGCCGCGGCACCGACCGCCGCCAGGTGGTGATTTCCGCGACCGAACTTGGCCGTGACCTCGAGGCCGCGGCCGTGACCGTTCAGGCGGAGGTCGCCTGCGCAACCGGACTCGACCCCCTCGAGCTGGCCGACCTGCGTCGCCGCCTCCGCACGCTGGCCAGCCACCTGACCCCCGACACCCGATCCTCCCCGCACCTCGCGGGCGGGACGACAACAACCAAAGGAAGCGCGCCATGACACAGCTGATCGAACCCGACGCCGAGATCGGCGACATCGCAGAGGCGGCCAAGCAAGTCCCAACAGACGCCTCGCTCTACGAACGTCTCGGCGGCGCCTACGCCATCGCCGGTGCGGTCGATGTGCTCGTCGACCGGCTCTTCGACAACGCCCTGGTCAACGCCAACACCGGGGTACACGCGCACCACGGCAACGCCGCCAACGGACCCGGCTACAAGTTCCTCGTCACCGCCTGGTCCATCGAGGCCGCCGGCGGGCCAAAGTGCTACCTCGGCCACGACATGGTCGCGGCCCACGACGGCCTGTCCATCGACACGGCCGGCTTCGACGCGGTGGCGATGGAGATCGCGGCCACGCTGATGTTCTTGGGCGTTCCCCAACGTGAACGCACCGAGTTCAACGACATCATTGAGAGCTACCGTCCCCAAGTGATCCAGACCGCCACGGCGTAGGCCTGCTCGGGACCCTCGCCGAAGCAGCGCTCGCTCGTCCCGGTCACCGCTTCGACGACCGCTCCGCCGCCGAGGTCCCGGTCCTGCATGGAGTGTGGAGGTGAGGAACGTCGGGCGAAGGCTGGTGGTCATTTCGTGTCCCCATTGCTGGCCAGTGGCGCGGCTCCCACCGATCAGGCCCCGGTGGTCAGCCAGGGTGCCTCCCGGGAGGCCCGAGAGCAGGCTCATCACCTCGGGAACCGTAGCGTCACGGCCGTCCAGAGCGTGGCGCAACGCACTTTCGTGGCCGGTCGTCAACCTCATGATCTTGTCCTTCGGCGGAGCGGCTTTTCTGGCGACGGCCTTGTCCCGATGCCGGCTCGCGTCCGTCGCCTGTCGACGGTGTGGACGCAGTGACCGCACTCGCCGGTGGACGACGCCTGAAAGTGCAGCACGGCGGGGCCGTTGAGCAACCAGCATCGCCACAGCCGTCTCGGTGGGCTATGCGACGACACGGATCGCATGGGGCCTGGGAAGTCCCCGCTCCAGTGCCGAGTACTCCGTCACCTTCCTGACCGTTCGGATCGGGTTGGCGCTGCTCGGGGCCACGGCTTTCCTCGCCGTTGCCAAAACAGTTTTTCCCAGCGGGGCGGGTCTGCGAGTGGTGAACTGGCGACGGGCGTGGTTGAGGAAATGGGGCCGCACCAGCCGCTACACCCAAATCTTCGCGATGAACATGCGGGACGGTCGCATCCGATGGGCCGCTCGCCTGGGCGCTGTCGACCTTGCCAACGGTTTTGCCACGGCCATCGGCGAAGAACTCGACTTTCGGATCGAAACCCGCAACATGGCTGCCGTCCTCAGAGGTCGGCCTCGGGGGCGTGTTGTCCGAGTTCGATCTGAATGACGTCACCTCGTGGGCTTCTCGATGGGCGGCGGCGAGGTCGCCCGCTACATCGCCAAGTACGGTCAGGACCGGCTGC
>JACMPC010000036.1 GCA_014377705.1 Dermatophilaceae bacterium | reverse complement strand
TGCTGCCCTTATGGTGCTCAGCCTGAATGCCAGCGTCATCATCAGCCGCTGAACCGGTGGCGAGCCGTGGTGCCCGATGAGGTTGAGGGTCGAGGACGTGCCCTCAGACCCCGGCGACTAGCTTGGCGCCCGACTGCATGTGGTGACCGGCATGGGAGGTGCCGGCAAGACGACCTTGGCGGCGGCTGCCGCGATCACGCTGGCTTCGGGGGGCCGGCGCACGCTGCTTATTGAGGTGGAGGGCCGCCAAGGCATCGCGCAGTTGTTCGGCTGCCCGCCGCTGCCCTACGCCGAGCGTCCCGTCGCGGTCGTCGGGGGTGGTGGTGAGGGTCTATGCTCTGGCCGTTGACGTCGAGGATGCCCTGCTGGAGTACCTGCCGACCGTCTACCACCTCGGTCGGGCGAGGTGGGCCCTGGGCAGACTGGGCCTCCTGGACTTCGTCACCACCATCGCCCCAGGACTTCGCGACGTATTCCTGACCGGCAGGATCTGCCAAGCCCTGCAAACGTCCCAGTCGGACGGCGCCCGGTACGACGCCGTCGTGGTGGACGCCCCGCCAACTGGGCGCGTCGCGCGATTCCTCAACGTCAACCAGCAGGTCGCCGGCCTGGCTCGGGTCGGGCCCGTGCGCGAACAGGCCGAATCGATCATGGAGGTGCTGCGCTCGGGGCAGACCACGGTGCATGTCGTGACCCTGCTCGAGGAGATGCCCACCCAGGAGACCGTGGACGTGGTGGCGGAGCTGCGCGGGAGCGGCCTGCCGGTCGGTGGGGTGCTGATCAACATGGTGCGAAAGCCCGTTCTCAGCGCCGGGGACCTCACCAGGCCCAGCGCCGGCAGTTGCCTCGGGCCGAGATCACCACCGGGTTGACGGCCGCGGGTCTGCCCACCTCAGCCGCGGTCGTCGACGCGCTGGTCGGTGAGGCCGTCGACGCCGCGAACCGGGTCGCCCTGGAAGCAGCAGAGCGCGCCGCCCTGGCATCGTTGGGTCGGCCCACCCAGTCGATGGGCCTTGAGCACCTGGACAACGTCCCACGCGTGGTACCCGACGTGGACCTCACGGCCGGCGGCCTCCTCGAGGCAATGATGCTGGACATGAAGCGCACCTTCGACGAGACCGTAGAGACCCACGCAGCCCCCGACCAGGCCCAGGCGATCTTCGCCAACCCTTTCTACCAATCCATGTCTTCCTCCTTCACCGGCACCCAGGACTACATGGCCATGGAGAAACTGGGCCAACTGCGTGCCCAGGCCGATGTGGATGGGCGCTGGGACCTGATCATCGTGGACACGCCACCCTCGCGTTCCGCTCTCGACTTCCTCGACGCCCCACAGCGGCTGGGTTCCTTCCACCCGGGACCAGATTCCTGGTCGTGGCCACCCCAGAACCCGACGCGTTGCGCGAAGCGGCCTACTTCACCCAGAGACTGGAACAGGATCGGATGGCACTGGCAGGGCCCGTGCTCAACCGGGTCCACACCACCGACGCCCCGAACCTCACCGTCGAGCGCAGCCTGATGGGGCCCTGAACTTGGCCGACCTACCCGAACACGGACTGACCGAACGTGTCCTGCGGGTGCACGCGAAACGCATGCAGCGCATCCGCCAGGGGACTCACCTGACGCAACACTTCAAAGCCGGCTTCCCACACGTCCCCATTGCCCGAGCCGCAGCCCAGGCGACCGGCGTCCACGACCTCAACGGATTGCGCTCTGTCGAAACCAGCCTGGCCGCAGGCTGACACCACCTCCCGGGCCAAGGCAAAGAATCCCTCGGATCGGATCCGTCAGCTGCTCACCTCGTGACGGCTGCCAGGGAACCACATGGGCATGAGGTGCCACCGAGGGATGCCTATGCGTCAATCACGCCCGGATCCTCCGAGCGAGGAGGCGACATGGACCGGGGGCACGCCGGCACCAGCAGCGACGGGGAATCGTGCTCCATCGCCCGGCACGCCACGAACTCCTCCCACTCCTTGGCCGCCACCCGGCAGCGGGCGCAGACTTCCAGCCCAGGTAATCAGTGGCGGCCAGCAAATGGTCGGTACGAGTCTGCTCACGGCCCCCGTAGGGCCGGCCAGCACACTGGCCTGAGGGACCCCATTGCGTCTTTCTGGGCGAAGTTGACGCGACGCCTTCCGACCGACTGCGGACCTGGTGGGAGAGGCTGCATGACTGCGGTCCAGCGATCAACTGCTGTACTTTGCTGCTGTACTTTGCCTCCAGACACCCCAAAGGCCCTCATCCCGGATCGGGACAGAGCCTCTGGCCTGCGGTGATGTCGGTGGAGCTGAGGGGACTCGAACCCCTGACCCCCTCGTTGCGAACGAGGTGCGCTACCAGCTGCGCCACAGCCCCATGCTGCGGACGAAACGATAACACCGTGGCCCGCCAAGGCAGAAACGCGCCAGGCCGTATCCCGGCCGGTCGCAGCCGGCCGGGACTTCACCAGAGCCGTTCTGCACGGTAGTGAGAGCGCACAAATCGATGCAACGGCGGACATTTTGAGTCGATTGTTGCGCTTTCACCGCATGGCAGCCAAGGGTGTTGACGCTGTTCAGGGAGAGAGTGAGCCCGGGGATCAGGCGCCGGTGGCGGCGTGCCGCTCGACGAGCTCTTCGAGGTCACAGTCGTAGACCATTCCATCCAGGCTCCAGCGCTCGCTCGTACCGAGCTCGGGGACCCCGGCGGGCACCTGCACGGGCACGGGGTCTGCCGCCTTGGCCTTCAGCGTGTACGTGGGCGGCGGCACCGGTACGGGGTCCCAGGCGGACGGATCCACCTCAACCGGCGGCGCGACCGGCTCCGGGACCTCGGTGGCAGCAACCAGCGGGACCGGGCCGACACGCTCGTCCTCATCCTCGCCCTCGCCGTCGACGTCGGCCTCGCCTTCGGGGTGGCGCACAGGCCTGGCCTGGGTCTTGCGGCGCGTTCCGGACTCTGCGGAGTACACCGCCGGGGTGCGACCGGAACTCTCCGCGGATCTGCGCCCCGGCTCACGTGCCCGGGTGCTGGCGCGCTCAGCCACGGCAGCCTGGCGCAGCCAGCTCAGGTCAGCCGCCAGAACGGCGAAGGCGACCGCCACGTTCCACCAGGGCAGGACCGAGAAGGCAGCCAGCGGTGACATCACGAGCACGAGCAACAGAGAGGTCAGCAACGAGAGGCCGCGAGCCCGACGAGCCGACACCCCGGCCAGGAGGTGGAAGATCCGGGTGGATCGCACCGCTATCGCGGGGACGGGCGGGGCCGTGACTCGCGGAGACTGAGCCTGCTTCACGACAACCTCCCGGCGAGAAGGGCGAGAAGGGCGCGCAGGGCTGAGGGCATACGAGCGCGGGCGTGTCACCGAAAGGTCGAACTCGGACAGCGGACTGCGACGCTCCAGGACTCGCATGGCAGCCGAAAAACGGTCGACCGACCGGGCCGTGGCCAGGTGCTCACGCCGGCAAACCCAGTGCTGAAGCAGATAGGCAGCCCAAATCGCAATGAGAACGAGGAAGATCAGGCTGCTCGGCTGCACAAACTCAAAGTTAGAGGCGTCTGCCGCACTAACGATGGACGCGCCCCGGTGTGTCGCTGATGTCGCGGTTCGGTGTCCCTCATCTCACAGTCCCTGAGAGAGGTTGCAGCGCTCGACGAGCGAGGTGGCGCCGAGATCCTCAGTCGTCATGGCGAAGGAGCGATGGTCATGCCACTCGCCGTCGATATGCAGGTAGCGGCGTCGCAGGCCTTCCTCGCGGAAACCCAGCTTCTCGACGACCCGAAGGCTGGCGCTGTTCTCTGGCCGGATGTTGACCTCTACTCGATGCAGACCCAGCATCAGAAAAGCGTGGTCACAGGCGACCGCCAGCGCAAGGGGCGCAATCCCCTGTCCCGCAACGGATTCGGCAACCCAGTAGCCCGCGCACGCCGAACGCAGGGAGCCCCAGGCGATCCCGAACAGGTGCATCTGGCCGACCAGCTGCCCCTCGGTCTGGATGACGAAGGGCTGCAGGCGACCTTCCGCAGCCTCCCGGTCGAACTGCCTGACCACCTGACGGAACGCCGGACCCGCCACCATCGGATGCGGCGAGGTGGCCTCCCACGGCCGGAGCCATTCGCTGTTCCCGGCTCTCAACGCCTCCCACTGGCGCCGGTCCCTGCCGTGAAGGGGCCGCAGGATCACCGGCGCGCCGCCGAACCGACGGGCGGTGAGCGACACCGGCCAGAGCCCGTCCCTCAATGGTCGCCCCCCTTGATCTGCTGCAGAGCGTGCTCCACCACGGGTTCGAGCACCTCGAGCCCGTTGCTCACCCCCCCCATCGACCCCGGCAGGTTGATCACCAGCGTTCTGGCCGCAACGCCGCAGATACCACGCGACAACATGGCAGAGGGTATGCCGGCCGCCACGCCGACCGCTCGGATCGCCTCCGCGATGCCGGGGACCGACCGGTCCACCACCTCCGCGGTGGCCTCAGGCGTGCGGTCGGTCGGGGTCAGCCCGGTGCCGCCGGTGGTCACCACCAGCGCAGCCCCTGACGAGATCGCCGTGCGAAGGGCCGCTCCCACGTCAGGGCCGTCCGCGACCACGACGGCGTCACGCACCGACAGGCCCCAGCGACGCAGCGCCTCCACGATGATCGGCCCCGACCGGTCCGGATAGGCCCCGGCCGCCGCCCGGGTCGAGCAGGTGATGACCACTGCCGAGCCTTCCACCGTCATGACTCCAACCAGTCCCCGGACCTGCCGCCGGACTTCGCTGTCACGCGCACGTCGGTGATCCGGGCGTGCCGGTCCACCGCCTTGACCATGTCGACCAGGGCCAGTGCTCCCACCGAGACCGCGGTGAGCGCCTCCATCTCCACACCGGTCCGGTCTGCCGTACGGACGGTCGCCGTCAGGTCCACCCCGTCGTCGACCACCACCAGGTCGACCTCGACAGCGTGCACCCCGATCGGATGAGCCAGCGGGATCAGGTCGGGAGTGCGTTTGGCCGCCTGGATCCCGGCGATGCGGGCGACCGACAACGCGTCACCCTTGGGCATCGTCCCTTCCCGCAGGGCGGCCACAGCCACCGCCGACAGCAGCACCCGGCCTGCCGCGGACGCCGTACGGACTGTCACGTCCTTGGCCGAGACATCGACCATGTGCGCCGATCCGTCGGCTCGCAGGTGGGTGAACGTGGTGTTCGGCCTATCGGTCATGGCGCCTCCGGGATCGGTCCCAGCGGGTGGCAGCTGACCTGGTCACCAACCCGCACCGAGGTCACCTCAGCCGGTATGACGGCCAGCGCGTTCGCCCTCGCCAGAGAGCCGAGCGCGTGCGAGCCCTGCAGCCCGGCGATGGACACCGTATGGCCGGGCTGGTCCCCGGCCCGGACAGCGGAACCGTTGCGGGACAGCACGACCCGGGCGAACTGCACCTTGCCCGCCGGCGCGGTCCAGGCGTCTGCGGCCACCGCGGTGACCAGCGGAGTCTCCCGCTGGGGGCGACCCGCCATCAGTCGCAGCGCCGGGGCCACGAACACCTCGAACGAGACCATCGCGCTGACCGGGTTGCCGGGGAGGGTGAACACCGGGATCTGGTGCTCGCCGAGGACACCGAAGCCCTGCGGCATGCCAGGCTGCATGGCGACCTTGTCGAAACGCATCGCGGCGACGCTGGAGAGCACCTCCTTGACCGTGTCATAGGCGCCCATGCTGACTCCCCCGGTCGTGATCACGGCGTCAGCCTGCCGGATTTGGGTCTCGATGGTGGACCGAAAGGTCGCCGCGTCATCGCGCACGCAACCGACCCGGACGGGGATACAGCCGAGAGCCCGGACGGCCGCGGTCAGCATCAGGCCGTTGCTGTCGACGACCTGGCCGAACCCGGGGCGGGTGCCCGGCTCGATCAGCTCGTCGCCGGTGGAGATGACGACCACCCGGGGCCGGGGGGTCACCCTGACCTCACCCGTGCCGACGGCGGCGAGCAGGGCGATCTGACGAGGTTCCAGACGCGTGCCGTCGGTCATCACCAGGCTGCCGGCCGCAACGTCCTCGCCGGCCTCGCGAACATGCGTGCCGGCGTGCACCCGCGCGGAGATGGTGACCCTGCTCAGACCACCGTCGGTGTCCTCGACGGGAGCGACGGCATCGGCTCCGTCCGGCATCGGGGCGCCGGTCATGATCCGCATGCTCTGACCGGGAGCCAGCCGGAGTGCTTCGGTGTTCCCTGCGGCGATGTCACCGGCCACCGGCAGGCTGACCGGGGCCGTGACGCTGGCGCCCGCGACATCCGCGGCGTACACGGCATACCCGTCCATGGCCGAGTTCCGGAAACCCGGGAGGGCGACCTGGCTGGTCACGTCCCGGGCGAGCACGCAGCCCTGCGCGTCGAGCAGGTCGAGACCGATCGGCGGGAGCCGCTGCACGGTAGCGACGATACGCGAAAGATGTTCCTGGACGGTGATCACGACGTTGCTGAGTCCAGCGCGGAAGCATCCTTCTCGGCCACGAAACCGGTGAGCCACGACGAGAAGTCCGAGCCGAGCTCGCGATGGTCGACAGCCAGCCGGACCACGGCCTTGAGATAGTCCAGCCGGTCGCCGGTGTCATACCGGCGACCACGGAAGATCACGCCGTGCACGCCGCCGCCTGGCTCGGTCGACGAAGCGCACTGCTGCAGGGCGTCCGTCAGCTGGATCTCGTTGCCGCGACCGGGAGGGGTCTTGGCCAGGATCTCGAAGATCGACGGGTCGAGGATGTAGCGACCGATGACGGCCAGGTTGCTCGGGGCGTCGGCAGGATCGGGCTTCTCCACCAGGCCGGTCACCCGGAGCACAGATCCGTCACCGTTCTCCTGCCAGCCGGGCTCGACCGCGGCGCACCCATAGAGCTGCACGGACTCCGGCGGAACCTCCATCAGGGCGATCACGCTGCCGCCCATGGCCTCCCGTACCTCGATCATCGCCTCGAGCAGGTGATCTCGGTTGTCGATCAGGTCGTCACCGAGCAGCACCGCAAAGGGGTGGTTGCCGACGTGATCCGCGGCACACAGGACCGCGTGGCCCAGGCCCAGGGGCTCGCCCTGGCGTACGTAGTGAATGTTGCCGAGGTCGCTGGACTTGCGCACCCGGGCAAGGCGAAGCTGGTCGCCCTTGGCCTCCAGCGCCTTCTCCAGCTCCCAGTGACGGTCGAAGTGATCCTCCAGAGCAGCCTTGTTGCGGCCGGTCACCATGAGGACATCCCGCAGGCCGGCACGGGTGGCCTCCTCGACGACATACTGGATGGCCGGCTTGTCGACGACCGGCAGCATCTCCTTGGGGGTCGCCTTGGTCGCAGGCAGGAAGCGGGTTCCCAGCCCTGCTGCCGGAATCACGGCTTTGGTGACAGTGCCGCGGGTCGGCACGGATGCGGCGCGGTGCTCGGTCGATGTCATGGCCCCGACAGTAGCCGGGAAGGGCGCCGCTCACTATCGTCGGCGCCCCGCAGGAGCTAGGGTGCACAATTTGGCCATGAGCCACGGCGCCGACCCCGCAGTCCAGCCCGACAAGAAGTCACTCCGACGCCAGCTGCGCGCGGAGCGCCGATCCCGTCTCCCGCAAAGGGATCGGCATGCCGACGCGGCCGCCATCGCGGCCACCGCGGAGGCTCTCCTGAACACCATCGCGCCGACCCCCCCGACACCGGGTGGGCACCCGGCATACGACGATCAGCCTTGCGTGGCGATCTATCGCTCACTGCCCCATGAGCCGCCCACCGAGGCGCTGGCCGAGATGTTGCACGGCCGCGGCGCCCTGGTGATCGTGCCCGAGACGCTGCCCGACCTGGACCTGGAATGGCGCGAGCTACGGGCTGACGGAAGCGAGGGTCCACGGCTCGGCCTTGACGGGATTGCCGCCGCGCGGGTGATCCTGGCGCCGGCGCTCGCGATAGACCACAGCGGGACGAGGCTGGGGCAGGGTGGTGGCTGCTATGACCGGGCTCTTGCCCGGCGGCGCACCGACGCCCTCGTCGTCGCCATCGTCAACGACCAGGAGTATGCCGGGTCGCCACTGCCGCATGACGCTCACGACGTGCGCGTGGACGCCGTCATCACCCCCTGCGGCGGCCTCTCGCCGATCGCGTATCCCGGGTCAGTTGCCTGAGGCGTCCGGGGTCAGCGTCAGCTCTTCACCCCCGCCGGCGCGGATCGCCCGCGAGGAGAACGGCCAGGGATAGGTCAGGTTGTTGACCCAGGCATCTGTCTGGTCGACATAGTGATCGTCGAAGGGATGGCCCGAGCTACCGGTCTGGTTGACCCAGCGAGAACGATCCAGGTCGCCCAGGTTGACGATCATGCGCATCGAGGGAGCCCAGTTGACCTGGTAGCCCTTGCTGGAGTCCCACCCGTTCGCGTTGACGATGGACGATCCACCGGGCATCTGCCACGGGCCCCGGTTGAAGATCGCCCGGACGGGGGCGGGCAGGGTGTCACCACCCAGGATCTTGCTCTCCAGGGTGAGCTGATGGAGCCGGCCCCACTGCCACGTCACAGGCTGCTTGCCCAGCTTGGTGGTCAGCTCCCTGCGGGCGGCGACCATGGCTTGGCGCAAGATCTCGTCACGACCCTCGATCACCCCGGGCGTCAGCTTGTTGTCCCACCACGGGTCACGCGGACTGGCCAGCAGCCCAGAAAGGGCCTGCATCCACCGTGAACCACCATCTGCCTTCATGTCGCCGAGCTCGTCGTCGAAGGTCAGCCTCAGGGTGTTGCTCCAGACCGCGTTGTAAAACGCCGCGGCTGCAGCCGACGGCGACTTGCCGCTGGGCTGGGTGAAGTTCCAGGAGCGCAGGAGCTCCTGGCCATCCTCGTTGAACGAGTCCTTCTCGAGATCGACCGCAAGCAGGGACTTGACCAGCACCGGCGCGAACCCGTTGGTGGTGTCCCCCTGGATCTGGGACATCCGGGCCGGCGTGACCTTGGGCGTCGCGGTGATCAGGGCCCGGATCCGCTCGCTGCGGAAACCGTAGTCCCACTCGGTGGTCAGGAAAGGCCCCTTGCTGGCTGTCACCGCCTGGTTGGCCGCCACGATGTAGCCCTGCGACGGGTCGTACGACGTCGGCATCTGGGTGAAGGGCACGAAGCCCTTCCAGTCAAACTTCGCGTCCCACCCCGGGGCAGGCCAGTAGCCCGCCGGCGCTCCCTGCGTCGACGAGGCACGGATCGGCACCTGGCCAGGCGCCTGGTAGCCGATGTGGCCTTTCGTGTCGGCGTACAGAAGGTTCTGTGCCGGGACCGCAAAATCCTTTGCCGCCTCCCGGAACTGGGCGAAGTTCGACGTGATGTTGATCTTGAAGATGGCGTCGGCGGTGTGCCCCGGCAACAGCCCGGTCCAGGCCAGCGACACGTCATACGAGGTGGTCTCGGGCCTGCCCTCGACCGGGGCCGACTTGCCCGCCTGGGCCACCGACGGGATCACGTCGGAGAGCAGCGGTCCGTGCACGGTCTCCCGGACGGTCGCGGTGACGTCCGAGCCACCGGCCACCTTGATCGTCTCGGTGTGCTCCTTGAGCGGCTTGTAGTCCTTGCCCCGCCGGTAGGTGCGGCCACGGACCTGCTCGAGATAGAAGTCGCTGACGTCGGGGCCCAGGTTGGTGATACCCCAGGCGATGTTCTGGTTGTGCCCGATGACGATGCCGGGCAGCCCGGCGAAGGAGAAGCCCGCGACGTCGAAGGGGCAGGCTGCCGACACGGTGCGACAGTGCAGGCCGGTCTGGTACCACACCCCGGGGATGCCCACTCCGAGGTGCGGGTCGTTGGCCAGCAGCGGCTTGCCGGTCGACGAACGCCCCGGACCCACGACCCAGGAGTTGGACCCGACGCCGTCACCCCGCCCGACCAGCACCGGTAGCTCGGCGAGGGCCTTCGACACCGCTGAGTAGACCCTGCGGGCTGACTTGTCGGTCAGGGCATCCGACTGGTCCACGGCCTTGGCAGCCGCCGGTATCGCCGAGGCTGCGCTCTTGGTCGGGTCCTTGACCGGGACGCTGCTCGACCTGGGGCCCGGTTGCCAGTCAGCGTTCGAGAGGATCGGGTGGTGCGTCCCGATGGGGTATGGCGGGAAGATCTGCGCCAGCCGGGCAGGGGTGATGGTCCCCGCGAGCCTGGCCCGGGTGAGCTCGTTGTCGTAGTCACCTCGCAGGTCCCAGGCCATCGCCTTGAGCCAGGCGAGGGAGTCCGCCGGCGACCAGGGCTCCACCCGGTAGTCAGGGAAGTTCTGCCCCAGGACCGAGTACTCCAGGGCCATCTTGTCCGGGCTGCCCGCCTTGCTGATGTAGGCGTTGACCCCGTCGGCATAGGCCTGGAGGTACTGCCGGGTCGAGGCCGCCAGGGTCGGCAGCTCCGCCTCGGCGATCTTGCGCCAGCCCATGGTCCGGATGACCCGGTCGGTCTGGACGCCGTCCTTGCCGATCATCTCCGAAAGCCGGCCGGCGGTGATGTGCCGTCGCACGTCCATCTCGAAGAAGCGATCCTGTGCGGCCACGTAGCCCTGGGCGCGGAAGAGGTCCTGGGAGTTTTCGGCGTAGATCTGGGGCACACCCCGGTCGTCGCGAAGCACCGTCACGTTCGCGGTCAGGCCCGAGACGGCAAGCTGACCGGCGGTCTGCGGAAAGGTCCGCCTGACCAGACTGACGCCGAGGACGGTGGCGACCACGATGGCGATGACGACCACGACAACGACGGACAGGGAAAAACGGCGGACCAGCCTGGCTCTAGACACCCTGCGAGACTATGACACATCGAACCCATGGCTGCCGTCACCGTCTCCAACCTCGACCTCTCGCTTCTGGTCGGGACTCTCGTTCTGCTCTTCGCGGTCGCCGCCGTGCGTCTGTCAGGCAGCAGCGGCCTGCCCTCGCTGCTGATCTATCTCGGCATCGGCATGGTCATCGGTGAGGCCGGCTTCGGCATCCGCTTCACCTCGGCTGAGCTGACCCAGGTCCTCGGCTACAGCGCGCTGGTGCTGATCCTGGCCGAGGGCGGACTCACCACCTCCTGGACCGACATCCGGGAGTCGGTCGCGCCGGCTGCCCTGCTGTCGACCCTGGGGGTGGTGGTCAGCGTCGCGGTCGTGGGCGTGGCCGCCAACCTCATGCTCGACTTGTCGTGGACCGCGGCGATGCTCATCGGCGCCGTGCTCGCCTCCACCGATGCGGCAGCGGTGTTCTCCGTCCTGCGCCGCGTCCCGCTCCCCCGACGGCTCACCGGCATGCTGGAGGCTGAGGCCGGCTTCAACGACGCTCCGGTGGTGATCCTGGTGGTGGCCCTTGCCGCTCAGGCCACCCCGGGATCGGGCCACCCCGTCTGGTGGCAGCTGCTCTTGATAGCCATCGCAGAGCTGGCCGGCGGTGCCGCCGTCGGACTGCTCATCGGGTATGGCGGCGGGCGCCTGATGCGCCGGATCGGGCTGTCCTCGTCAGCCCTGTTCTCGATCGGGGTGGTGTCACTGACGGTGCTGGCGTACGCGTCAGGCGCGTTGCTCCACGCCAGCGGCTTCCTCGCGGCATACCTCTCTGCACTCGTGCTGGGGAACATGCGGCTACCGCACCGGACCGCGGTGCGCGGCTTTGCCCAGGCCCTGGGCTGGCTGGCCCAGATCGGACTGTTCGTCCTGCTGGGCCTGCTGGTCTCGCCCAGCCGGCTGTGGGCTCAGGTCGTGCCCGCGATCGTGATTGGGCTGGTGTTGCTGCTGGTGGCCAGGCCGCTGTCGGTCCTGCTCTCGCTGACCCCGTTCCGGGTGCCCTGGCGGGACCAGGCGTTCCTCTCCTGGGCGGGGCTGCGTGGCGGGGTGCCGGTCGTTCTGGCCACGGTGCCGTTGACCATGAAGACACCGGACGCCCAGCGGCTGTTCGACCTCGTCTTCGTCCTGGTCGTGGTCTTCACACTGGTTCAGGGCCCCGCGCTGCCCTGGGTGGCGCGCCGGCTCGGCGTGACGGACAGCGACCGGGCAGTCGACCTCGAGGTCGAGTCAACGCCTCTGGACGAGCTCAGGGCAGACATCCTGCAGATGACCATCGGCATCAGCTCCAGGCTGCACGGCGTCGAGGTGTTCGAGCTGCGGCTGCCTCCCGGCGCCAACGTCACGCTGGTCGTCCGGGGCGGCAAGGGCTTCGTCCCGTCCCCGCGGACAACCCTGCGCCACGGTGACCAGCTGCTGATCGTCGCGACGGCCGAGACCCGGCTCGCGACCGATCTGCGGGTTCGTGAGGTCAGCCGGCTCGGACGCCTCGCCGGATGGAACAACTCGACTGACGGCCAGGGCGCCACCTAGACCCTCCCCGAAGGGTCCGGCCACGTACAGCAGGGCCTGCCCCGGCAGCCTGCCGTACACTTGGCAGTCAGACCCTGAGAGTGCCAACGGAGGAACTGTGCCTACGTACGCCTACGCGTGTACCGCGTGCGAACACCGCTTTGAGATCGTTCAGTCTTTCGCGGACGACTCGCTGACCGAATGTCCCGAGTGTCAGGGGCGCCTGCGCAAGGTGTTCAACGCCGTCGGCGTCGTGTTCAAAGGTTCGGGCTTCTATCGCAACGACTCCCGCAACGACTCCCGTGGTAGCTCCCGCCGCAGCAGTGAGCATGGGTCCGACAAGAACTCGGAAAAGAGCTCGGACAAGAGCTCTGGCAAGGATTCGCGCCAGGGATCGTCACATGGTTCGGACAAGGACTCCCAAGGCTCCGGCTCCACGAGCACTGCCCCGGTGTCGAGCGAGTCGGGCAGCTCGTCCTCCACGACCTCTGCTGACTCGTCTTCGAGCTCCGCCACCACCAAGACGGCCACCAGGTCAGCCTCGAAGTCCGAAGGCTCCGCGGCCTGAGGCTGCCCATCCGGCGGGGCTTGTCCACATCTGTGCGGGCCATCGCCCCACTGTCCACACGCCTCACAGGGGCTTCTGGCCAGACCGGACCCGCGGCTAGTCTCGGCGTATGACACCAGGCACAGACACATCCGCCTTTCCCGGGACGGGGACAGGCTCAGCTCGCGCCGATATCGGGGTCATCGGTGGCTCAGGGTTCTACGAGTTCCTCGCCGACACCGAGCGTCTCAGCATCAGCACGCCGTTCGGGGACCCCAGCGACGACGTCCTCATCGGGGATCTCGGGGGCCGTCGGGTGGCCTTCCTGGCTCGTCACGGGCAGGGGCACCGAATCCCGCCGCACCACGTCAACTACCGCGCCAACCTGTGGGCACTTCGTTCGGTCGGGGTCCGGCAGGTCCTGGCACCCTGCGCTGTCGGCTCCCTGAGGCCAGAGCACGGACCCGGCTCCATCGTGGTGCCCGACCAGGTCGTCGACCGCACCTGGGGTCGTGACCACACGATCTATGACGCGGTCGGCCCCGTGGTGCACGTCGGATTCTCCGACCCCTACTGCCCGCGAGGTCGTGAGGCCGTCGTCGACGCCGGTCGTGCGGCGAACAAGCACGTGGTCGCCGAGGGCACTCTGGTCGTCATCAACGGCCCTCGGTTCTCCTCACGTGCAGAGTCGACCTGGCACCAGCAGGCCGGATGGACGGTCGTCGGTATGACCGGCATGCCCGAGGCCGCCATCGCCCGCGAGCTCGCCCTGTGCTTCACGACGGTCGCTCTGGTCACCGATCACGATGCAGGGGTCGATGCCGGCGGGGCAGTGACCCACGAAGAGGTGCTCCAGGTGTTCGCCAGGAGCCTCGAAGGGCTGAAGTCGCTGCTGAAGTCGGCAATCGGGGCGATGCCTGCCCCCGAGGACGACGAATCTGCGCTGTGTTCGTGCAGGCGATCTCTAGATGGTCTGCGGCTGCCGTTCGCCCTGCCCAGGTGACAAGCGACCAAGAGAGCGGCAGCGACCGCCGGGAGGGCCTCGAACGCCTCCTGCCTGCCCGTCTGATCGGTCCCGGACGGCGACCTGCCTGGCAGCGAACCCGGCTTCGCAGAGCCGTTTCCGCCGGCTTGGTCGCCATCGCCGCCGGGTTGGCCATGAGCGCCTTCCTCCCACATCCAACTCCGCGAGGTGTCCCCATCGTGATCGTCGCCCACGACCTGACGGCCGGGCACGTTCTGGCGCAGGGCGACCTCGCGGTGGCGGACTGGCCCACGGACCTCAGACCTGAGGGCGCCGTGGCCGACCCCGGGGCACTCGTGGGCAGGTCACTGGGCGCCGGGATGTCACGTGGCGAGCCGATCACCGCGGCTCGGCTCGCAGGCCCGGGGCTCTTGACGGGGGCGCAACCCGGGCTGGTGGCCGCCCACGTCAGGCTCACCGACCCGGCAATGGCCGCGATCACCACCCCGGGCGACCACGTGGATCTGATCAGCTCGGCAGGCAAGCTCGTGGCCACAGACGTCGTGGTGCTCGCGGTGGACTCCAGCCCGACGGGCGGCGGCACCTGGTCGGCGACCTCAGAGTCCCGGCTTCCTGGCGGGGTGACCGTGGCCGTCTCGACCAGCACTGCGGCCTCGCTCGCCACAACCGACCCGTCCGGCCCGTCCGGCCCGTCCGACCTCACCTTCGGTCTCGTCCTGAGGGCCCCCACTGCCTGATCAGGGCGATGACGTTCAGACCACAGCTACCGCAGGCACTTTCGGGGACCGGACCCTGGCTAATCTGTTCCGCGTCCCAACATCCAACCCAGGAAGGACCCAGATCATGAGTGGACTCAGGAAGTTCGTGATGCAGGGGAATCTGGTCGAGCTCGCCGTCGCTTTCGTGATGGCGGCCGCTTTCGGCACCGTGGTCAAGGCTTTCGTGGCCGTCATCATGTCGTTGATAGGCAAGATCGGCGGTCAGCCAAACTTCGACGACATCACGCCCGGCGGCGTGCCGATCGGCGTCTTCATCACGGCGCTCGTCGGTTTCGTCATCCTGGCTGTGATCGTCTATTTCTTCGTGGTCAAGCCCTACGAGGCGGCGAAGGAGCGTTCCGGCACTGCCCATCCGAAGGCCACCGGCGCAGAGATCGTATTGCTGACCGAGATCCGAGACTCCCTGCGGGCTCGCGACTGAGCCAGGGCTGACCGAGGCGGTATGACGAAGGGCACCCACCCCGAGCCGGAGTCGGCACCCTTCGTCAGGCCGGGTCAGACGGGCTGCATCGTGCCGTCCTTGAGGAACCGCTCATGCCACGACAGAGCCTCGCCGAGGATGTGCGGGGTGTGCTTGCCTTTCGCGGTGGCCGTCGCCCGGTCAAGGTAGTCCTGCAGCGCCGGGCGGTAGTCCGGGTGCGCACAGTGATCGATGATCTGCTGGGCACGGCGACGCGGCGGCAAGCCTCGCAGATCGGCCAGCCCCTGCTCGGTGACGATGACATGGGTGTCGTGCTCGGTGTGGTCGACGTGGCTGGCCATCGGCACGATGCAGGAGATCTTCCCGCCCTTTGCGGTGGACGGCGACAGGAACATCGAGATGTAGGCATTGCGGGCGAAGTCGCCTGACCCGCCGATGCCGTTCATCATGCTCGAGCCCATGAGGTGGGTGGAGTTGACGTTGCCGTACATGTCGGCTTCGAGCATGCCGTTCATCGCCAGGCAGCCAAGGCGCCGGATGACTTCGGGGTGGTTGCTGATCTCCTGCGGGCGCAGGATGATCCGCTCGCGGAAGAAGTCGATGTTCTCGATCAGGTCGGCCAGACCAGCCTCGCTGAGCGAGAACGCTGTGGCCGAGGCCATGCTCACCGTGCCGCTGTGAAGCATCTGCAGCATGCCGTCCTGGATGACCTCGGTGTAGGAGGTCAGCGGCCGGAACGGTCCCTTGTCGAGCCCCATCAGCACCGCGTTGGCTATGTTGCCGACGCCCGACTGGATCGGCAGCAACGTTGCGGGCAACCGGCCCCTGTCCACCTCGTGGGTGAGGAACTCCAGGACGTGGCCAGCGATCTTCTCCGAGTCGGCGTCCGGCTCCTTGAACGGCGTGTTGCGGTCCGGGTTGTTCGTCTCCACGACCGCGATGACCTTCTCCGGGGCGACGTGCAGGTAGGGCACCCCGACCCGATCGGCGACCTTGCTGATCAGCAGCGGCTTGCGGTTCGGGGGCAGCGCGGTGCCGTAGTAGATGTCGTGCATGCCCTCAAGCCCAAGGGGCTGCGCGGAGTTCACCTCGAGGATCACCTTGTCGGCCTGGTCGATCCAGGTCTTGTTGTTGCCGACCGAGGTCGAGGGGATCAGCTCGCCCTCCTCGGTGATCCCGGCCACCTCAACCACGGCGACGTCCATGTGCCCGAAGAAGCCCTCCCACACCATCTGCGCAACGTGGGACAGGTGGATGTCCGTGTACTCCATCAACCCGGCGTTGATCTTGGAGCGGCTGATCGGGTCGGACTGGTAGGGCATGCGCAGGTGGACGCCGTCGACCTCCGCCATCGCACCGTCCAGCTCCGGGGCGGTCGAGGCGCCGGTCCAGACACTGACGGCATAGCTTTCCCCGGCTGCCCGCGCATCCCGCGCGCGTGCCACCATTGCCCCGGGCACTGCCTTGGGATAGCCAGAACCGGTGAACCCGCTCATCCCGACATTCGAACCCGCGGGGATGAATTCGGCGGCTGCCTCAGCCGACATGATCTTGTCAGCGAAAGCCTTGATCCGAATCTGCGACTGGTCTGTCATCCGTGTAGTTCACCTTTTCCACGATCATGCGAAGCGCCGACTGTTGTCGCGCTTGAATGCTGGCTGTGCCGTCGACATTTCGAGAGCGACGGGACTCCACCGGCCTGCGCTTGCGCACCCCGATGGCCGTCTCTCCACCGCAACTGTCAACACAGCGCGTCAGACCCAGCCGCCGTCAAGCGGACCGTCATCTTCAGCGGCGTCCCTAGAAGTATGACGCCCCGCAACCCCCGCCTCGATCTGACCCCTCTGAGCCAACGCTGGCCAAACCCTGAAACCCCTCGCGCCAACCCTGCAGGTCAACCCCAGTGCGGGGGTCGCTGGTCGCGCAGCCACTGATCCTTCGCATCCTCATCGCTCCGCTCTCCCCACCCCGCGTCGGTATCATCGCGGGTCTGCTCGGGCCTGGACCGCGCGGGGGCGACGGCCGGCTTCGTGTCTTCAGTTGCCCCGTCTTCAGTGTCCAGCTTTTCCATCTCCACGCTTTCGGGCTTGGCGTCTTCGGGCTTCGCGGCGCCGGGATTCGTGGCGGCGGGCTTGTTGTCGGGAAGCTGGATCTCCGGAAGCCCGACATCGGTGCGCCTGGTCTGGTCTGGTCTGGTCAGGGCCGGCCTGGCAGCCGACGCTGCGCGGACGGCGGCGCTGATCCGGGCCACGTCGCGCGCGGGGTCGCGGAACAGGTCGGTGCTCCAGACACGCACGTGTTCCCATCCGAGACGACGAAGCT
Organism: Dermatophilaceae bacterium; assembly: GCA_014377705.1. Classification (GTDB taxonomy): domain Bacteria; phylum Actinomycetota; class Actinomycetes; order Actinomycetales; family Dermatophilaceae; genus UBA4719. Next base: position 26,590 of record JACMPC010000036.1, on the reverse strand, counting down.
GCTCAACGCGCAGACGGTCGCGATCCCGGGTGCTCGACATCGCGGCGTACCGCAGGCCGTCGGTCTCCACCGCCACCAGCACCCTGCCGCGTCGCTGCGGGTCCTCGACAGCGAGGTCAAGGCGCTGGGCCGACGCGCCATACCCGGTGTGAACCACCAAACCCTCGGCCCGCAGCCGGTACGCCAGATCGGCCACCAACGGATCCAGGTAGCCCCTGCGTGCCTCTTCGTGTCCGATCGCATCGACCTCACCCTGAGAGTCCGGCCCTGGTTGAGGCTGCGGGGCAGGTTGGACGCTACCTCGGGAGGGAACCTGTGCGGCAGTACGGGCACGACCTTCGGCGACAGCCTGGGCGCCACCTTGCGCGGCATACAACAGGAAGTCGCGCAGCATGAGGGTGCCACGGGCCTTGAGCCGGGTCGGGTCCAGGTCGGACGCGGTGAAGGACGACACAACGGTCATCCTCCGGCGGGCACGGGTGATCGCGACGTTGAGACGGCGCTCGCCCCCCTCGAGGTTGAGCGGCCCGAAGCGGTGCAGCACCCTGCCGTGGGGGGTCTTGCCATATCCGATCGACAGGATGATCGCGTCGCGTTCGTCGCCCTGGACCCGCTCCAGGTTCTTGACGAAGAAGCGCTCGTCGCGGTCCTCGTCGAAGAAGTCGCCGACGCCGAGCGCCGCGCCGTGGGTCAGGGCCACGCGCAGGGCGTCCTCGATCCGGGCCGCATGCTTGATGCCCAGCGCGATGACTCCCAGCGACTCTCGCGGTCTGGTGCGCGCGTGAGCGAGCACGAGGTCGACGACCCGGTCCACCTCGGCCTGAGTCGACTCGATCGCCTCGAGCCCCGGCCGGACCGGAGCCGAGCCGTCAACAACCTCGAGCCGCACCACGGACTCGTCGCTGGTTCCGGGGAAGGTGACCAGCGTCCCGTCATACATCTGGGCGTTGGCAAAGGAGATCAGTCGCTCGTCCAGCGAACGGTAGTGCCAGGTCAGCCGGCGGATCGGCAACGCAGCCGAGAGCACGTCCAGGATCGACTCGAACCCATCGGTCAGCGACTCGTCGGCCGGGTCCGCTGCCCCGTCCTCGTCAAGGGCCGCGGTGAAGAAGCTGGTGGGCGGGAGCTGACGCTCGTCACCGGCGACGACCACCTGGGTGGCGCGGGAGATGGCCGAGACCGCCTGGGCAGGCGGGATCTGAGATGCCTCGTCGAAGATCACCACGTCGAACCATCGACCGGCCGGCAGGATCGAGGCGACCACCAGCGGGCTCATCGCCCAGCAGGGCTTGATTGCGGTCAGGGTCTCACCAGCTCGGGGCAGCAGGTCGCGCAGGGGACGGTGCCGTCGCGACTTGACCGCCTCGGCGCGCACCACCGCCTCCTGCTCAGGGTGGTCGTCGAGGACCTCGCGGAGCCGGCGCCCCACCGCGGCACGCACCCGGTCAACCGTCCCGGCCAGATGAGCATGGTCGGCCTCGACGTACTCAGCCGCGACTCGACGCAGGAAGTCACCGTCGTGAGCGCCGTAGTCGCTGTCCCGCACGCTCACGGCATCAAGCAGTGAGGTCCACCAGACGAAGTCCATCTCCGGGGCAACGTCGATCGGCGCCACCCCCCGTGCCGCGAGGTCGTCGACCAGCGCACCCATCCCGCAGTCGCGCAGCTCGTCGATCAGGGAGACCACCCTGGGCAGGACCGCCAGCCGATCCCGCCGCCTGGCCAGCGCCGCACAGCGATCCTGAAGCTCGACCAGCGGAGTGTCCAGCAGATCGCCACCGTCCACCGTCGTCGCCAGCCGCCCGCCCAGCCAGCCCAGGTCATCGGCCAGGGCGTCGTAGGCCTGTTGGGCTTCGTCGATCTCGCTGAGCACCGCCGGACGCCCACCGGTACCGGCCAGTCGCGCCCAGGTCGTGCGCTGCTCCTGGGCGACGATGAGCGCCGAGTGCAGGTCAACCGGCGGGGGGCCGGGACGCAGAAGGCCACGGGCCTGACGCCGCAACCGCATCCGCGACCACAGGCCAGGCCGGAGGCCATGGGCATCGCGGTACTCTCTGCCGCCGGTGGCCCCCACCATCTCGGTCAGCGACAGGTCGAACACGTCGGCCCGGAAGATCTCCAGCGTCTGGCGGACCTGCTGCACCACGACCAGGGCGCGCCCCCAGTCCGCCACGGTTTGGGCGTCGGGCAGGCCCACCTCGCGCATGGCCGCAACGAGGCGCTGCCGGACGGTGTCCATGCCTTCAGCGCCCAGCCGGTCGGCGATCTCGAGGGCTTTGACCGCCTCATCCGGGGAGGTGACACGGGCGCCGTACCAGGGGTCGTCGGCGGCAGCCTTCCCCGCCATCCAGGCACCGAGCGAGGCGGCCTCGGTCAGGGACTGGCTCAGCTCGACGACCCGGCCATGGCTGATGCCGCGCAGGACATCACCGTGCAGACGGACCCGGGAGATCGACGGAGTGCGCCGGGCCCACAACCTGGCGAGGGCGACCTGCGCGTCGAAGGCGCTGACCCCCCAGGGATCGCGCTTGTCGTGCATCGCCGCACAGTGCCTGACCAGACGGTCGCGCCGGTCCACCACCGTGCGATCAATGCCCGCGATGTCCGGGTCCCTGGCGCCCCTGGCGCTGTCCATGGTCCGGCCTAGCTCCTGCGCCAGTGCTCGCTTGTTGGTCGCACCGTCGTAGACGTCCAGGACCAGGTCGCCCAGGCCGACTCGCCCTAGCCGCCCGACCACCGCGTCGATGGCGGCACGCTTCTCAGCAACGAAAAGGATCCGCTTGCCCTCGCCGGCCAGGGACGCGATCAGGTTGGCGATGGTCTGGCTCTTGCCGGTGCCGGGCGGGCCCTTGATAACGAGGTTGGCCCCGCAACGCACCGCGTCGATGACGGCCTGCTGGGAGGAGTCGGCGTCCAGGACAAGGTGCTCGCGGGACGGGTCGGCATCGGGATGGAGGGCCGGGACGGTGGTGCGCACGGCCCGCAGCGCCCCGGGGTCGCCGGCCAGCGCTGCCACGACATCATGGTCGGCCAGGGTCTCGAGCTGTGCGGCAAGGTCGGCGACCATCGGAAGCTTGGCGTAAGAGAAGGTTCCCAGAACCAGCCGCGGCGCGATCTGGAAGGCCGGGATCTCCCGACACATCCGGGTGAGTGCGGCGTACACCGGCTGCGGGTCGAAACCCTTGGTGAAGGTGGCCAGCTCTTCCAGGATGTCCCGCTCGATCTCAATGCCCTGCTCGGAGCGCAGATAGTGCTCGAGAACCGGGTTGAGCTCCACCTCCTCGCCGAGGTCGATATCGAAGTCGAGGTGCGCGGCGCCGGTGGGCCTGAGCACACAGGAACGCAGCAGCACCGGCGCACAGGGCGGCCGATGGGCGCCTGGGACCCGCCACGTCGCCATGCCGACCGCCAAGTATCCGGCGTTGATCCCACGTTCTTCGCGGAGCTCGAGGGTCTTGGCCCGGATAGTGCGAACCCGGCGACGGGCCTCCTCCAGCGCCGTCGGCTCGCGCACGAGGTCGGAGAGTCTGGTCGGCCGCCCGGCCAGCAGCATGGCCATCCCGCCCGGGTGTGCGGTGGTCAGGTCCAGGGTTCCGGACGGTAGGTCGCGATGCCAGAGCAGAGTATTGCGGCCGCCCAGGTCGACGAGGTGCCGCTGCCAGGTCCGCACCGCCGCGGCAACACGATCCGCGCGCGGGTCGCCGCTCTCCGACGGTCGGGCCACCCCAGACCCAGGCTGTGGCCCGGGCAAGGAGGGCGTGAGACCGGGCGGCGCGGCAGTTGGTTGTTGGGCGGGATCCTGCTGGGTCTGACTCACCACAGCAGGCTAACGAACCTCCGTGCCAGATGGGTCCTGGACGGGCACCCATTGCCTTTACCTGGCCAATGTTCCTCAGGCACCGGGCGGGTGAGATGGAACCCAGCGAACATCAGCGGCCAACCCCCTGCCAGACTAGGCAGCCGCGCCCGGTTCCGCCCGGATCCAGACGCGCCCCGCCTTCGTAGCTCAGGGGATAGAGCAACCGCCTCCTAAGCGGTAGGTCGCTGGTTCGAATCCAGTCGAGGGCACCGGCACTGCGGAGAACAACAGCGACGTTGTCGGTCAACCCGGCACCGACGGCCAGCGAGCCCCTCTGTCGAGCGCCACGGCGGACGGGTCCCCCGCGTTGACCCGGTAACCCCGCTCCGCCAGCCAGGGGGCGTTGCGCTCCAGCCCAGGTCCGGGACCTGTGCGCACGGCTCTGCCGCGAAAGCACCGGGGTCTTGCCTAGCCCTTTGACCTGGCTCTGGTGGCCGACCGACGATTCGGGCGGCCCACCAGTCCGGCGGTCCGGTCAGGGGCGCCCGTAGGTCGGGGTGGATGACCAGATGTCGCGCAACGCAATGGCTTTGCCGGTGCGCGGGGAGTCCCACATCTTGCCGTTACCCGCGTAGATGCCCATGTGGTAGGCCGGCGAGCCAAAGAACACGAGGTCGCCCGGCCGCGGGTCGGACACGGGAGTCACGGCCTGTCGCTGCTGCTCGGCGGTGCGGGGCAGGTCGATGCCGACCTTTGCGAAAACGTACTGGGTGTAACCGGAGCAGTCGAATCCGGAAGGCGTGGTGCCGCCGTAGACGTAGTAGATCCCGGCCAGGCTGGCAGCGATGCCGAGGACACCCCCCGCGTTGGAAGACGGCGCGACAGCGGGTGCCTTGCGCGTCGGGGTGGACGGCTGCGAGATCGGTGAGCGGGTGGTCGAGCGGCTGACGGAGATGTCCGTGCGCGGAGCAACGACGACCGGCTTCGGCTTGGGCTTGGGCTTCGGCTTCGGCTTGACCACACCGGTGAAGGCGATGTCTCCGAAGCTGCGGGGAGCCAGCGGTGCCTGGGCAGCGGCAGGAGCGACCCCTGCGACCGCAACGGACAGAGCAACCGGAACGGCGGCCTTCACGTCCGCTACGGGGCTGCCGGCAGATGCCGGCAGTGCCAGGGATGCCACCATCGCGCCGGAGATGACGATCACGGCAGACGTCTTGGTGGCGGGCTTTGCGGAACGTGAGAAGACCGACGACAAGGATGTCGCGGAGCTCAAGGGGCTTGGTGCGCGATGGCGACCGGGAATTTGGCTCGACATGGTGAAGAAACCTCTCCAGGCGCCTACGAGGTCAGCTGTCGGGTTCGGGAGGGAGATTGCACCCGGCCCTCACATCGACGGGCGACTCACGTCGTCCATCTCCAGGAGGGCTTCACCCCAAGGAACGTCTTTCGACGCCCCAGATTTGGGTCCCCCGCTCCTGCCAAGCGGATGTTGAGAGTCCCGATGCGGTGACAGGACTAGGCGGACCGCACCAAGTGCTCCGGCAGAAGTGACGAAGCCTCTACACCGTACACACGGGGGGCTCACAAGTCATATTCCGATGATGGGACAAACAGCCAGTTCGGTGGTCACGAACAGGGCCACAACGATGGTTCCCGGCCGACTGATCCGGTGCGATCCCGGGCGAGCGGGACCCGATGAGCACGAAGGGGCTCGCGAACAAGGCGAGAGACCCATCACCGGCGCCGTGAGAAGAGTCACGACGCAGAGACGCCGTCCAGACCCGGGTCAGTCAGGGGTGTCCGCGAACACATGAAGGGCCACGTCCTCGGGCAGGGAGATCTCGCTCGACTCCTCGGCGCCGTCGCGCACGACCATGATCCGGGCCCCGTCCCGGCGAGCGCGAACGCGTCGTCCCGGCATCAGGCCGGCCCGGGTCAGCAGGTTCAGCGCGTCTGGGTCGACCTGGGCGGGCTCGCCGATCCGACGCACGGTCACGGTGCCGGTTCCCTGGTCCACGAGCTCGACGAGGTTGGTCACCCCGCGGCGGAAGTCCTCGCTCGGCGCCTCGCCCAGCTCGTCGAGCCCCGGGATCGGGTTGCCGTAGGGGCTCTCACGTTGCTCGCCGATCATGGCCAGGATCTTGCGCTCAACCCGCTCACTCATGACGTGCTCCCACCGGCATGCCTCGTCGTGGACGTACTCCCACTCGAGACCGATGACGTCGACGAGCAGCCGCTCGGCCAGCCGGTGCTTGCGCATGACCCGGGTCGCGATCTGGCGCCCCTGAACAGACAGCTCCAGATGCCGGTCGTCGGCCAGGGTGAGCAGCCCGTCGCGCTCCATCCGTGCCACGGTCTGGGAGACCGTGGGACCGGAATGGCCCAGGCGCTCGGCGATGCGAGCCCGCAGCGGGATCGTCCCCTCCTCCTCGAGCTCGTAGACCGTCCGGAGGTACATCTCGGTGGTGTCAATCAGGTCCGTCACACGCTTAGCCTCTCACCCCTGGGACGAAGATGGCGGGACCGACGCCGGCGGTCGACGGCGTGCCCAGGCACACGCGGTCTGGATCGCCGTGTGACCCGGGACACAGAGGAATCCGGAATGACGACTACTAGTTGACAGTTCAACGGTACATGACCATCTCACTGCAAAGCTCCGCTGACGTCTATGACCTCGAGACCGAGTTCACCGCCCACCTCGACCTGTCCCAGGACGCTCAGGACCTGCTCTTCCGCCAGGCCCGCACCGCGAACGCGTTCACCGATGCGCCGGTCACCGACGAGCAGGTCAAGGCGATCTACGACCTGGCCAAGTGGGCGCCGACGTCGATGAACAACCAGCCCCTGCGCATCGTCCTGGTGCGCTCGGCGTCGGCTCGTGCGCGACTCGTCCAGACCCTGGGTGACGGCAACAAGGCCAAGACGGCCGCCGCGCCGCTGGTCGCCATCCTCGCCGCGGACCACGCCTTCCACGAGAACTTCCCCAAGACGTTCCCGCACTTCCCCGGCGCTCGTGACATGTTTGCCGCCGACGATGCCCTGCGCACGCAGACCGCCGACCTGAACGGCACGCTGCAGGTCGCCTACTTCATCCTCGCGGTACGCGCCGCCGGCCTGGCCGCGGGCCCGATGACCGGGTATGACGCCGACGCCCTGAACAGCGAGTTCTTCGCCGACGGGACGCGCAAGGTCCTGGCTGTCGTCAATATCGGCAAGCCGGGCCTGAATGCCTGGCAAGACCGCCTGCCGCGTCTGGACTTCGACGAGGTCGTGAGCACGGTCTGACCCCGTTCGTGCTCCACGGATCATTGCTCCCGGAGATCATGTCCTGGAAAACCCATTGCGACCGCGCACCTGCCGACCTACCGTAGGAGTGCACATGGAAGGAGGTGGTCCGCTAGTGACAGACCAACGGACGAGTGAGGTGGCTGGGCGCTAGGCCAGCCGTTGCCGACCGCCCCCACGGGCGATCGGAAGCCGGGCGAGGTGTGGTGACCGCTATCTCATGCAGGCACCGCAGCCCGTGAGGATGTGCGACCGTCCAACGCACCCTGGTACCCCCAGACCTCACGGGCTGTCCCATGCCCACGCCCGCCTGAAGCGCTCTGCGCGGTCCGAGCCGCGCCGGGCTCAGCCGTGCAGCACTCGGACGAGCAGGTCGACCGCGCCGGCCGCCGACCATTCCATCGTCGCCGGACCCACCGTGAACTCGGTCCAGGACCAGCCGGGCACGTCCTCGGAGTCTCCCCAGGGTGGGGTCACGGCGAGACGCTCCCGCTCCATCACGACGACGACCCGCTCAGCGACGACATCGCCGGGTGCCTCGACGAAGATGCGGAAGGCGTTGCAGTGCGGCCGCCGGGGAAAGGTGCGGATCCCCCTGACTGCCAACAGCTCTGCCATCTCGACCGCCCGCTGGTGGTACTCGGCCATCCGGGGCAGCTCGTCCCGGAGACCGCGAAGTGCGGACACGGCATACGGCAACATCGTGAACAGGGTGCCTCCATGCCGGCTGCGCCAGAGACCCACCTCGGCTACGACGTCCTCGGGTCCGGCGACGACGGCGCCGGCCAGCCCGCGCAGCCCCTTGTAGAAGGACACATAGACCGTGTCGGCGAGCGCGGCGATCTCCGCGGGGCTGTGCCCCAGATGGGGGGCTGACTCCCAGATCCGGGCGCCGTCGAGATGCAGTGGCACGCCACGATCGCTGCAGGCCCGCGAGAACGCCTCGAGCTCCTCCCAGGACGGCAACAGGTAACCGCCGTCACGCAGGGGCAGCTCCAGCAGCGCCGCACCGAGCACGCCCGGGATGGCCGCCAGGTGGTCGACGGATGGGACGACACCTCCTGTCGTCAACAGCGCCCACTCAAACCCGTTGAGCAGCCTGGGGCCGTCCTGCTCGTGGTGCAGCAGATGCGACAACGCCGGTATGGCGATGCGCCGGCTGCCGAGCCGGTCGCTCCAGACCCGCAGCACCGACTGCTGGGCCATGGTGCCACTGGGGAACATCACCGCGGCGGGCTTGCCGAGCAGCTGGGCGACCTGGGTCTCCAGCGCGGCCACCTGGCCGCCGTCGCCATAGCGATCCCAACCTGTGAGAGCCGGGTCGGTCTCAACGCACTTGTCGAGCTCGGCGATGATGCTGCGCAGCTCATCCTGCGGCGACACCGGCGCCCTGCCCGTCAGGCTTCGTTCCAGACCGGGCATCGCCCGGAGACGACGTTGCGCGAGAGAGGATGCCGGCTCAGGTTCGGTCATGGCGCGACTGTAGTCACCGCCGCCTGACAGGACAACGGGCCGCGTCGTCCACCCAGAGTCATGCCTGCTCCCACGCGGTGGCCGCCAGCGCCGACTCGTGCAGGCCCCCCACCGTATGTTCTCCCGATTCAGCGCATCGGTCATGGCACGAGGTTAGATTGGAGCGACGTACGCGCAACGGGAGGTCTTTATGGCGGGCAAGTCGAAGGCAGCGGCCACGGTCGTCAAGCTCGGGGTGAAGTACGGCCCGGTGGCCTACGAGGCGATCAAACACGGCAAGGAGCCGGCCAGGGAGTTCGCCCAGCGCCAGCTGAGCAGGCTCAACGCCCGCAAGCAGGCGCTCGCCCATGCTGAGGGCCTGCAGGACGGCTCGACCATGCCCGTATGGAAGGACGACCAGCAGATCTGGGTCGTCTTCAACGGTGCCGAGCCGATCGCCAGTCACCCCACGGTGGAGACGCCACTGGCACTGCTGATCCAGGGTTACGACCTGACCAGGCGCACCCGGCCCACCACCGACCAGCGCCCGAAAACGAACCCGTTGAAGGCACTGCGCGGCAAACGATAACCACCGAGGCGCAGCTCCCCCGGATCCGCAGCATGAATGTTTTCACCACCCAATCGGGTGTCGATCAACCTAGGCTTCGCACCATGACGGCCACCAGGGGGTTCCTGCGCGGATTGCGCCCGGTCCAGCCAGACCTGCCCAAGGCGCGCGTCGCCGCGAACGGTAGCCACAGATGCTGTCCGGGAACTGACGCCAGATGACAAACCACCGACACCACCTGGTAGTCCGACGGCGCCCCCGGGCGCTAGCCATCGCGCTGGCCGTGACCGCCCTCCTGATGGGGGCAGCAAGCACGGCGGAGGCGCACGACTCCCTACGCGGGACCTCGCCGGAAGCCGGGTCGACCACCGCGGTCGCTCCGGGGGGGATCACGCTGACCTTGAGCCAGCCTGCCCTCGCAGTGGGAACCACCGTGATCGTCACCGGCCCCGCCGGACCGGTTCAGACGGGCAAGGCCGCGCTGTCCGGAAGCACGATCACCCAGCGGCTGCGGCCGGGATCCCCGGCGGGCGGGTACACCGTGACGTGGCGGGCAACCTCCGCCGATGGTCACCCGGTCAGCGGCAGGTTCTCCTTCACCGCCGCCAAGGCATCGCCGGGAGGCAGCGCCACGGCCACAACCCCTGCGATGCCAGCCACCCCGACCATCACCACACCATCCGCGGCACCAACAACGTCAGCAGCGGCGACACCCGCGTCCTCCGCCCCCGCCGACGCGACAGGGGGCACCTCCGCTCTGTGGGGGCTCCTGGCCGGGAGCATCGTCGTGCTCCTGCTGCTGAGGACGTTTTTTGTCAGGCGCGAGCCCCGGAGCACCCCCGAGGGCGAACGGGACCCCAGGTCATGACGTACTTCGTGGACATCAGGCCCAGGAAGCACCGGGGACCGTGCAGAATGGCGTGCGGCCCGGCGATCTACGCCGGCACGGGAGAGGGTCCATAGATGAGCGACAGCACTTTCAGGCCAGGGCTCGAGGGCGTGATCGCCTTCGAGTCGGCGATTGCCGAACCCGACAGGGAAGGCGGCGCGCTGCGATACCGCGGCGTCGACATCAACAGCCTCGTCGGGCGGGTGCCCTTCGGTCACGTCTGGGGACTGCTGGTGGACAACGAGTTCAACCCCGGCCTGCCCCCCGCCGAGCCCTTCCCGCTGCCGGTCCACACCGGTGACGTACGGGTGGACGTGCAGAGCGCCCTGGCCCAGCTCGCACCGGTCTGGGGCTTCCGTCCGATGCTCGACATCGACGCGGAGCAGGTTCGCGATGATCTCGCGCGCGCGTCGGTGATGGCTCTGTCGTTCATCGCGCAGTCCGCCCGCGGCCAGAACCGCCCGATGGTGCCCCAGCGTGAGGTCGACAAGGCACACTCCATCGTCGAGCGGTTCATGATCCGCTGGCGCGGCGAGCCGGATCCCCGGCACGTCGAGGCAGTCGACGCCTACTGGGTCTCCGCCGCCGAGCACGGCATGAACGCCTCGACCTTCACTGCGCGGGTCATCGCCTCGACCGGAGCCGACGTCGCAGCCTGTCTGTCCGGCGCCGTCGGAGCCATCAGCGGGCCACTGCACGGAGGCGCGCCCTCGCGGGTTCTCTACATGATCGAGGGGGTCGAGCGGACCGGCGACGCCACGGCATACGTCAAGGATGTGCTGGACAAGGGCGAGCGCCTGATGGGTTTCGGCCACCGCGTGTATCGCGCGGAGGACCCTCGCGCTCGCGTGCTGCGGGCCACCTGTGAGCGCCTGGACGCACCGCGCTTCGCGGTCGCGGCCGCGCTGGAGAAGGCCGCCCTCGAAGAGCTGCAGTCCCGACGCCCTGACCGGGTCCTGGCCACCAACGTGGAGTTCTGGGCGGCTGTCCTGCTCGACTTCGCCCAAGTGCCGGCAGCGATGTTCACACCCATGTTCACCTGCGCGCGCACGGCCGGCTGGTCTGCCCACATCCTTGAGCAGAAGGCCACCGGTCGCCTCATCCGCCCCTCTTCCCGCTATGTGGGCGCGCCCACCCGCGGACCGGAGGATGTGATGGGCTGGGACGACGCCATCTCGTCGGGTCGCACTCTCTGACCGGTCATCAATCCTGACCGCGATCGATGACCAGTCAGCCTCTCCAAACCCTAGGGACGCCTCATGACTGACCCCGCAACACTGACCATCCCCGCCGACCTGCTGCCTCAGGACGGCCGATTCGGCTGCGGGCCTAGCAAGGTCCGCCCGGCCCAGGTCGACTACCTCACCGCGATCGGCAGGTCGGTCCTGGGCACGTCCCATCGCCAAGCCCCGGTCAGGAACCTCGTGGGTCAGGTCCGGGACGGGCTCTCCGACCTCTTCAGCCTGCCCGACGGCTACGAGATCGTCCTTGGCAACGGCGGCTCAACCGCTTTCTGGGACATCGCCGCCTTCGGCCTGGTCCGGCAACGCGCGCAGCACCTGGCGTTCGGCGAGTTCTCGGCCAAGTTCGGCTCGGTCACCCAGAAGGCCCCGTTCCTGGGCGACTCCACGATCATCAGGAGCGAGCCTGGCACCCTGCCGACGCCCAGCGCCGAGGCCGGGGTCGACGTCTATGCATGGGCACAGAACGAGACCCCGACCGGGGTCATGGCGCCGGTGACCAGGGTGCAGGGCGCCGACCAGGACGCGCTGGTGCTCATCGACGCGACCTCGGGCGCCGGCGGCCTGCCTGTGGACGTCGCCCAGTCGGACGTCTACTACTTCGGGCCGCAGAAGTGCTTCGCGTCTGACGGAGGCCTCTGGCTTGCCGCCTTCTCCCCCGCAGCGCTGGCCAGAGTCGACGAGATCACCTCCTCCGGCCGGTGGGTGCCTGACTTCTTCAGCCTGCCCACCGCGATCACCAACTCACGGCTGAACCAGACCTACAACACCCCCGCCGTCTCGACCCTGGCCCTGCTGGCCAGCCAGATCGGCTGGATGAACGACCAGGGCGGCCTGGACTGGGCAGTGAAACGCACGGCCGACAGCTCCAGCAGGCTCTATGGCTGGGCCGAGGACACGGCATACACCTCGCCCTTCGTCGCGGACCCGTCCGCGCGGTCGCTGGTCGTCGGGACGATCGACTTCACCGAAGCGGTCGACGCTGCCGCGGTGGCCAAGGTGCTGCGCGCCAACGGCATCGTCGACGTGGAGCCCTACCGCAAGCTGGGGCGCAACCAGCTACGGGTTGGCATGTTCCCGGCCGTGGACCCGCAGGACGTCTCCAAGCTCATCTCCTGCATCGACTACGTCGTCAGCCAGCGCCCCTGATCGGGCAGAGCGCCTGATCAGGCAGGGGCGCCAGGGCGGACCAGAGCCACGAACGTCCCGCCAGGGGCGAGCAGCAGAGGCTTGCCGGCGGCGTCCTTGAAGGTCGTGGCAGCCTCCAGGCTGGGCCGGGACCAGGTGCCGGCGATCCGCTTGCCGCCCCGGAACAGCACCACCCGGCCCGAGCCGATGGTCTTGGTGAACATCGTGGGGTTCCCGTTGACATCGTGGTCGTTGAGGTCCGCCTTGATCTGGCAGTACTGCACGATCACGTTCGGCTTGGCGACCGGAGCGCCATTGGCCGTCACGATCGCCCGACCATCGACGGTGCGAACGTAACGGGCCAGGGCCGGGTCCCAGACAAAGCTCACCCGGGTGAATCCCACCTGAGTGCTCACGGCCCTCGCAGGGCTGGCGGCGGCGAGCCGCGGGTCGCGGGCCGCCCAGGTGAACCCGACGTTGCGCACGCCGTCCGCCTTGACCGCGGCGCTCACCTTGGCCAGGTTCGAGAACAGGTTGTACGGCGCCGGCCGTGAGGGGTCCCGGGTGAAGCCCACCTGCCCGCGGTCGTTGACCACGCTGTGCAGCCTCGACGCGTCCAGGACCTTCAGCGCCTGTCGCCCGCCCCCGCTGGCGACCACGATGATCTTGCCGTACTGGCCCAGGAGCTCCGGGTCGCTGGAACGAATGCTGCGGACCGCCCGGGCCCTGGGCTTGCTGCTGGCGAAGACGGCGACCATCCGGGACAGACCGCCCTCGACCTCCTCGATGTAGATGACGTCGGCCTTGTCCACACCCAGCGATGGACGACCAGCCGCGGTGTCGTCCAGCTTGACCGCCACCACAGGACCGCTGGGCGCAGGCCGGATCCCGGTCAGGGGGTTGACAGCCACCGCTCTCGAGGTCGGCGCCCGCGAGCTGGACACCGCTGGCTTGTGAGCACTGCACCCACCCAGAGCCCCCGCCACGAGCGCACCTGCCAGCGCGACCGCAGTCACCTGAATGGCTCTCGTAGAGCCGCCGCTAGGTCGATCTGCGCTCAGGTCCACAACAAAAGTGAAGCACGTCACAGGCCGTATCCTCCCGGATCTCAGAAACGCCGCTCACCTGTTACCTTCAGGTGCAGCCGGGTACCCAATATGTGCCGAAGGACGGATTACCTCCGCCACAGGGTCCCCATAGGGTCAGCCATGAACACTGGTTGACGTACCAAGGCCTGGATCGAGCACATCGCTGTATCGCGGTCGAACCCACAGGTTCGGCATAGGAGGGTCATGTCGAACAACGGGCGACTGCACACGATTCGGGTGCCTCTGCGCAAGATCTGCGCTGCGCTGCCTGCAGTCGCGCTGATCAGCGGTGGCATCGTGTTCTCCGCATCGGCCGCACCCATCGAGAGCATTCGCGGTGGCGCCGTGGCAAGCGACTCGCCCGCGATCGTGGTGCCGGACGTGGCACTGACCTGGCCCCCGGCAACCGGCGCCGTGGCCGATGCCTCACGCCTGGTCGGACCCCAGGCACCTGAGGCCGAGAGCCTGACCGCCAAGAAGCTCGCACAACTGCTGCCTGCGGGCACCGTCCCCGGCAGCTCATCCCTGGTCACCCTGGACAGCGCGGGGATCCCCGTCCGGGCCCTCGAGGGCTACCGACAGGCCGCCACCCTCACCGACTCTGCCGACCCCACCTGTCATCTCGACTGGGCACTGCTGGCTGCCATCGGGCGAGTCGAGAGCAACCATGCCCGCTTCGGCGGAAACCAGCTGGACTCGGCAGGAGTTGCCCAGCCGGGGATCATCGGCATCCCGCTGGACGGGTCCAACGGGACCGCCCGGATCACCGACAGTGACGGTGGACTGCTGGATCGCGACACCGTCTACGACCGCGCGGTCGGTCCCATGCAGTTCATCCCGGGCACCTGGCGCGTCTCAGGAATCGACGCCGATGGCGACGGGGTCAAGAACCCCCAGGACATCGCGGACGCCTCGACCGCCAGCGCCGTCTACCTGTGCTCCGGCCCCGGCGACCTCACCCGCCCGGATGCCCTGCGCGCAGCGATCTGGCGCTACAACGCCTCCGACTCCTACGTCCAGATGGTGACGAACATCGCCACCGCCTACCGCCAGGGGGTCCGTGCCCTGCCTGCCTCGGACCTGGCCCCTGCCAAGGTGGCCCGATCGACCTCACGCGCGGTGTCGTCACGGGCCGTGCACGCGGTCTCCGGAGCACCCGTCGGGGCCGCACCCACCACTGCTGTCCCCACCAAGGCCGCACCCACCACTGCTGTCCCCACCAAGGCCGCACCCACCACTGCTGTCCCCACTAAGGCCGCACCCACCACTGCTGTCCCCACCACGGCTGTCCCCACGACCACGACCACGACGGCTGCGTCCACCACGACAGTGACCTGTGCGCCGGCGCCCACGACCACGGATCCCGCCACGGCCGAGCCAAGACCGACGAGCGCAACGAGCACGGCATTACCAACGCCCTGCGCACCGGCGCCCTGCGCATCGGGCCCTGATCCGACTGCCACTGCCACCGCGACTGCCTGCCCGGCGCTGGCAGCGGCCACCTGGGTCACGGCCCCTGGATCCACTCCCTGACGCCAGGGCGCCGATCGGTCACAGGCGGACCAGCTGTCCGCCCAGGACCATCACCAGCATTCCCACCAGGGCGATGAGCACGACGGCGCGGCGGAACCTGGGGGTCATCAGTTCGCCACCTCCGGCACCGGCTCGCTGATCTCTCCGCGGACAACGCTCAGCCGGGGCCACTGACGGGGGTGGTACCTCACGTGCATCTTCCCACTACGCATGAGATACAGCATGGCAGCAAGCACAGCCAGGCCGGTGGCCACGCTGCCCACCAGGATGGTCCAGCGAGGACCCCAGGCCAGGCCGATCCATCCGATCAGTGGTGATCCCAGCGGGGTGCCGCCCATGAACACCGCCATGTAGAGCGCCATCACCCGGCCGCGCATTGCCGGGTCGACACTGAGCTGAACCATGGAGTTCGCCGTGGTCAGGACCGTGAGGGCGGTGAGCCCGACCGGGATGAGCAGCACCGCGAACCAGATGTACGAAGGGGCCAGCGCCGCCGCTGCCGAGGCCACGGCGAAGGCGGCGAACGCGACCAGCAGGATACGGAGGCGGGGGTTGGGCCGGCGCGCCGAGAGCAGCGCCGCGGACAACGAGCCCACGGCCATGATGGACCCCAGCAACCCATACGCGCCCGGACCCTTGTGGAACACCGCGGTGGCCATCAGCGCGGTCGTCATCTGGAAGTTCATCCCGAAGGTGCCCAGGACGAACACGAGCGCCATGATCAGGATGATGTCCGGACGACCGCGGACATAGCGAAGCCCCTCCCGGATCTGTCCCTTCCCCCTGTGGCGTGGGGTGATGTTCAGCTCGGCCGGCCGCATCCTGGACAACGCAAACAGCACCGCCACGAAGCTGAGCGTGTTGAGGAAGAAGGCGGGACCCGTGCCGAACCCCGCGATGACCAGACCCGCGACCCCTGGACCGATGAGACGGGCGGCGTTGAAGGACGCGCTGTTGAGACCGACGGCGTTGCTGAGCGACTCGTGCGGCACCATCTCCGAGACGAAGGTCTGGCGGGCAGGGTTGTCCAGCGCCGCCGCCACACCCTGGACGAAGGCCAGCAGATAGATGTGCCACAGCTGGACGGCGCCGGTCACCACCAGTACGCCGGTGAGCAGTGAGGTCAGCGCCAGCGCGCTCTGGGTGGCAAAGAGGATACGGCGCTTGGGGAAGCGGTCGGCGATCATTCCCGAGACGGGGGCGAAGATGGCCAGGGGGGCGAACTGCAACCCGGTCACGATGCCGAGGGCAACCGAGGAGTGCGGGGTCAGCTCGGTCAGAACCAGCCAGTCCTGGGCGACCCTGCCCATCCAGGTCCCGGTGTTCGAGATGAGGGCGCCGACGGCGAAGACGCGGTAGTTGTAGATCGACAACGAGGCGAACGTGGGGCTCATTCGCTGGCCAGCCGGGTGAGGATCTCGGTCGCTCGGACCAGCACCTCGCGCTCCTCGGCACTGATTCCCCTGAGCCTGCTCGCCATCCAGGCGTCGCGCTTGCGACGAGTCTCCTTGAGCGTCAGGAGTCCAAACGCCGTCAGGGACAGGAAGACCTGGCGACCATCCAGCGGGTCATCCTGCCGGGCGACGAGCCCGCGCTCGACCAGCCCCGAGACGGTACGGGTCATGCTCGGTGGGCTGACGCACTCGATCCCGGCGAGCTCGCGCGGGGTCAGGGCCCTGTCCTCGAGTCGCGCCATGACGCTGAGCTGGTGCGGCGCCACCAGCTGGGTGCTCTCGAATCGAACCCTCCGGCTGATTCGCATGCACGCCAGCCGCAGATCATTGGCAAGGAGTGCGAGCGACGGAGAGTGCCCGTGGTGGGGCGTCCGTGCTGTTGTTGGGGTGGGAGCTGGGACTGCGGGGGCTGTTCGAATTCGTGGTGGCAATGAGTTCCTTCCTGCCTACTTAGCCTAACTCATTAACTATGCTAACTATTCCTCGAGCTGGGTCAGCCCCGGAAACGCGGCAGGCGGCCGGGAAGATCCCAGCCGCCTATCGCGACGGTCCAGATCGAGTGGGTCGTCAGCCGACGCCGAGCGTCGTCCTGATCGGGTCGAGCGCGAAGTAGAGAACGAACACGCCGGAGATGCCCCACATCAGCGGATGAACCGCCGAGGCCTTGCCGAGCGCGATCTTGAGCAGGACGAACACCACGAAGCCCGCGCCGATCCCGGCCGTGATCGAGTAGGTGAACGGCATCAGGACGATCGTCAGGAAGGCCGGGATCGCAATCTCGAGGTCTTCCCACTCGATGCCCCTGACCTGCTGCATCATCAGGAAGCCCACCACCACCAGGGCCGGGGTCGCAGCCTCGTAGGGGACCACCGAGACCAGCGGCGCCAGGAACGTGGCAAGGAGGAACAGCAGGCCGGTCACGACCGAGGCAAGACCGGTCCGCGCGCCCTCGCCAACTCCGGAGGCCGACTCGATGTATGCCGTGTTGCTGCTGACGCTGCCCGCGCCTCCGGCAGCGGCGGCCAGCGAGTCCACGATCAGGATCTTCTGGGCGTTGGGCGGGGTGCCTTCCTTGTCGAGCAGGCCGGCCTCGGCGCCGATCGCGACCATCGTGCCCATCGTGTCGAAGAAGTCGGCGAGCAACAGGGTGAAGACGAGCAGGACCACCGACACAGCGCCGATCTTGCTGATGGAACCGAGCAGGGAGAACTGGCCGAGCAGACCGAAGTCGGGGATGTCGACCATCGTCGAGGGGAACCTGGGGATGTTCAGTCCCCAGCCGGTCGGGTTGACGAGCTTGCCTGCCGGGTTGGTCTGGCCGCCGATGCCGACCATCGCCTCCAGCAGGATGGCAAGCACCGTCGTGCCAACGATGCCGATGAGGATGGCACCTTTGACCTTCTTGACCAGCATGACGATGATCGACAGCAGTCCGACGACGAAGACCAGCGTCGGCCAGCCGGCCAGGAAGCCACCGACTCCCAGCTCGACCGGCACCGGACCGGCCGCCGGCTTACGGACGATGCCGGAGTCGACCAGGCCGATGATCGTGATGAAGAGGCCGATGCCCACGCTGATGGCGGTCTTGAGCGCCGGCGGCACTGCGTGGAAGACGGCCTTGCGGAAGCCGGTCAGCACCAGGACTGTGATGATGAGGCCTTCGAGAACCACCAGGCCCATGGCGTCCGGCCAGGTCATCCCCGGCAGCTTGGCAATGCCAAAGGTGACGAAGGCGTTCAGGCCCAGCCCTGTCGCGAGCGCGAGCGGGAAGTTGGCCACGATGCCCATGAGAAGGGTCATCACCCCCGCCACCAGAGCCGTCGTCGCGGCCACCATCGCGAGGTTCGGGGTTTTTCCACCACCGAGGAAGACGCCAGTCGAGTCGGCCTGGGTGCCAATGATCAACGGGTTGAGGACGACGATGTAGGCCATCGTGAAGAAGGTGACCAGCCCACCGCGTATCTCCCGGGCGACCGTTGAACCTCGTGGGGTGATCTGGAAGAAGGAGTCGATCGCGCCGTGCAGACCGGCGATCTTCTTGGTGGGGGCAGTCGAAGGCATGGCGCCAAGCGTAGAGCCTCGGCAGCGAATCCCTGGCTGCAGACGCATAGGATTGCACATGTGAGCCCCGAAGAACCCCCGCCCCTCGCCAGCGACGCCGCCCGGATACTCGAGATCGGGATGGTGCTCTGGGGCATTGCCCTCGTGGTCAGCCTGCTGCTGCCCGTTCTGCACGAAGGCGAACGGCAGTGGTGGCCGTGGACCTGCGTCGCGGGGTTAGCAGGCGGCGGACTCGCGCTGTTGTATATCCGACGTGGCCGCGGAAACGCCGAAGGGGCCAGCCTGCCGGCGCGATCCCCGCAGCTGGCGGATGACCTCTCCGGCGAAGAGTGACTCCTGCTATGTCAGGTCTGGACGGGCGAGCTTGCCTGCTTCAGACCACATCGAAGGCGAACTCGTCGAGAACAGGCACCTCGGCGGGCTTGGGATCCTCGCGGATCAGATCAACCTCGCTGTGCGCACCACAACCATGATCAAGGCTCACGACGTGACCGTCTGAGGGCGACCAGGCGTTGGCGCATACGCCAAAAAAAGAGCGCAGCGCACCCGCCATGGGCAGGAAGAAACCACACGACGAGCAGGGCGCAGTAGCCTTCTCGGCGACCGGCGAGGTGGGGCCGGCGTCACCGCGATACCAGCGTTCGGCTGCTTCCTCGCGGCCCTCCGCGGACAGGACCCTCTTGCGGCCCAGCCCGATCTCCCACTGGGCCGCCTCGTCGATGTCCTCGTCGCCGGTCGCCTCCAGGCTCAGCTCGAGACGCTGGTCCTCCTCGATGTAGGGCAGCACATCACCCGCCCCGAGGTCACCCGGAGCCAGCCGCTGGTCATATGGCAGCCATTCGGGCGAGAGGAGCGCGCCCTCCCCGGGCACCAGACTGGTCTCGCAGACCGTCGCCGTCTTGCCACGCGGCACCCGTGCCACGGTGATCGCCCACCGCCATCCCGGGTAGGCCCTGGCCGTGCAGGCGAAGTAATGGGTGGCCAGGCGCTCGCCATCCATCACGACACCCTGGTGCTCGCCGACCGTGCCCGGTTCGGCGATGCCCTCGGCCCCCTCGCGGGCCAGGTCCGTCGCGGCGTACAGGATCGCGTCCGCTTTTGTCGTCGCCATACCTCAGGCGCCCGTCTCGAGCTGTCCGGCGACCCCACGCAGCACCTTGGCGACCTTGGCTGCAGTGGCCTTGTCCGGATACCTGCTGCGGCGCAGCGTGGTGGAGACGCTGTCGAGGAGCTTGATGACATCCTCCACGATGACCGTCAGGTCCTCCGGCGACGTGCGGTTCTTGGCAGCGACGGACGCGGACAGCGAGGGTGCGGGGTCAAGGACACGCACCGACAGTGCCTGCGCTCCGCGCCTGCCCTGGACGACGCCGAACTCCACCCGCGTGCCGCCCTTCAGCGTCACGAGGCCCTCGGGCAACGCGTCCGCATGCAGGAACACGTCAGTACCCTCGTCGTCGCTGAGGAAGCCGAAACCCTTGTCGGCGTCGTACCACTTGACCTTGCCTGTTGGCACTGCCCACCTCTTGCTCGCTCGTCGGTCGTTACCCCAGAAGAGGGGGCGGCGCGATCGCGCACGTTGCGCTGCACCAAGGCTAACGGTTATCGACAGAACAGCACCGCCAGCCACCCCGCCGGCCGACCCCGAGCCGTTCCTGGACCGGAAACCCGTTTGAGCAGTGGCTGATTTCTTCGCCATACTCAGGCCGGTGACCTTCCCCGCACCTGTTCGCCCCTCGCTGGCTTCGTTCTGGAGCGACCTGCCCCGCAACGGCAAGCTCCTGTTGTCCACCGTCGCCATCGAGACGCTGGGCACGGGGCTGATGCTCCCGTTCGGCTTCATCTACCTGCATGAGGTGCTCGGTTTCACCACCGACGACGGCCGGCAGCCTGCTCGCGGTGCCGGCCGTCGTCGGTATGGCGGTGGTCGGGCCGGCCGGCGCCCTGATCGACAGGCTTGGCGCGCGACGCATCATCCTCACCGGAATGGCGGCGCAGATGGTGGGCAACGTGATGCTGGCGTTCTCCTCGACCCCGATGATGGCGGCGTTGGCCCTGGGCCTGCTCGGTGCCGCCAGCGGAGTCTTCTGGCCTGGCTTCAATGCCATGCTCGGCGCGGTGGTGCCGAGCGCCATCCGGCAGCGTTACTTCGGGATCAACTTCACCCTGATCAACCTCGGCATCGGCATCGGAGGACTGCTGGCGGGGTCTGTCGTCGACATCAATCGGCCCGGCACGTTCACAGCCATCTATCTGGGCAACGCTGTCAGCTTCCTGGCGCCGCTGGCGGTTCTCCTCGGGCCGCTTCGACACGTCAGCGGCAAGGTCGAGCACCCGGTCAGCGAGCTGGACGGCTCACCGTTGCGGACGTCGTACCTGGACATCCTGCGGGACAGGGCGATAGTGCCGGTGATCGCGCTGACCTTCCTGTCCGCCTTCGTCGGCTACGCGCAGTCCGAGGCAGGATTCACCGCATACGCTCGGCTGGTAGGTGAGGTCTCGACCCGAACGATCGGCTACGCCTTCGCCGCGAACACCGCGACGATTGTCAACGGCGTCCAGTCTCCGTCGCCCGCACTCAGCCGGGCGTGAGCCGTGGCCCGTGGTGGACGGCTCGGGCTAGTTGACCGGCGTGACATTCGCGTCGGTCGGCAAAGCCATGGTCATGAGGGCCACCTCGTCGGCTGCACGAGCCAGGACGAACGCGTCCCCGCCCTTGACGGGGGCTCCCATCCTGGCGGCCGTCGCGGCAGTAAGGCCGTAGGTGCCCACAAAACCGTCCGAGCTCCTGAGGGTGATCAAGGTGGCGCTCACCGCGGTGACGGCGCCACGCTGGAACACCAGCGCCTGAACCGAACCGTCGACCTCCGCACTCATGCTGCCGTGCAAGGCGCCGCCAAGGAGGGCCTCGAGCCCGCCCTGGCCCTGATGCCGGCCACCCCGCATTCCAGGGGTACCCGGCATACCGGGCTGCTGCTGGCCGTTCCTGTCTCGTGCACCAGGGCTCTGGCCATCTCGCTGGCGACCCTGGTCACGGGAGTTGCCGTCCTGCCGCTGGCCCATCATCGCGACACGGTCATGACCACCCAGCACCACGACACCGGCAACGACGACACCAAGAAGCAACAGGGCGGCCAGAGACACGGCGGCCACGGCGATCGCCCAGCGCCCCCCATGGGTGGACGTGGCCTGGCGCCACAGATTCGTGCTGGGCGGGGATGGCGGGACTGCGACCGGAGGTCCGCCATGGGGACCGGCAGGCGACCCGGCAGTCGGACCGGCGGGCGAACCAACAGGGGATCCGGCAGGGGGCCCGACAGGCGGGCCGGTGGCAGGCATCGGCTGGGTGACCGGGCTGTCCCCCGCCGGGAGTCCGGACGGCTGGTGGGGCGGCGGCACAGGCGGCTGCTCAGTCATGGCATTCCTTTCGTTTCGTTCCTAGGGTCCATCATCAGCCGGTGAAATGTCGGGGAACTCCCTGAGTGTCGCCTACGAGTGCCGGACGGCCCGAGCGGGGATCTCCGCGGCGGCCATAGGACGAGAGCCTCTGAGCCTGCACAGGTTCCTCCACGGGTACGAGTCGGGTGGTCGGTTTCTTGGCACCGATCAGCCACACTGCAAGCAAGGACTCCCGCGCCAACTACCGTATGACGTGTGTCTACCTCCTCGTCCCGTACAGCCACCGCCGTCAGGAGCCTCGCCGACGACGTCCGAAGCCGAAGTGATGAGCAGTTGCGCACCCTGGTCCGCCGCCGACCTGACCTCGCTCGGCCGGCTCCCAGCGACCTGACCTCGCTGGCCGCCCGGGCCAGCACGCGGGCCAGCGTCCAACGGGCCCTGGACGGGCTGGACCGCGGGCACCTGCAGGTTCTCGAGACGCTCGTGGTCAGCGGCGACCCCGTCGATCTGCCCGTGACGGCCAAGCTCCTCGGCACCTCGCTCCGGTCCCTGGACGGGTTCGTCCGCGAGCTCTGGGATCGCGCCCTGCTCTGGCACAGCGGTGACGGCGACCACGTGGTGCGGGCGGTCTCCGAGGTGCTCGGGCCCCATCCGGCCGGCCTGGGGCCGGCGATGGCCGAGCTGCCCGGTTCGGCCCCTGGGTGGTCGACCTCCCCCGGGGAGCTGGACGCGGTCATCGCCTCCGCGCCCGCAGGAGCCCGCAACATTCTCGACCTGCTCACCTGGGGCCCTCCGGTAGGGACACTGTCACCCGGTGGCCCGATGGCCGCAGCAGGCGACTGGCTGCTGTCCCATCAGCTCATCAGCGCCCTGTCGGGTGACCACGTCGCCCTGCCCCGCGAGGTGGCCCTGCAGCTGCGCGGGGGCAGGCTGCACCACCAGAGCGAGCTGACCGCGCCGACGCTGACCTTCAACGCCCACAAGCAGCCGTCGGTGGATGACGCGGCCGGGGGCCAGGCCTCCGAGCTGCTCGGCCTGGTGGACGAGCTCGCCGCCGACTGGGGCCCCCGCCCGCCGCGGGTCCTGCGCGCCGGCGGCCTCTCCGTGCGCGACTTCAAGCGCCTGGCCTCGACCCTCGACGTCGACTCTGCCCATGCCGCGTTCGTCGTCGAGACCGCATATGCCGCGGGCCTGCTGGCCGACGACGGCTCGCTGGAGCCGGTGTGGGCGCCGACGCCGGGATACGACGACTGGCAGCAGCGACCCTCGGCAAAGCGCTGGATCCGGCTCAGCCGGGCCTGGCTAGCCTCGGGGCGCGCACCGCACCTGGTCAGTGCGGCTCCCCCAGGTGGGGGAAGCCCCGCCAACGCACTCAGCGGGGAGGTCGTCTATCCGCCGATGCGTCAGCTTCGCGGTGACGTGCTGGCCGAGCTGGCCGCCCTGCCCGAAGGCCAGGCGCCGGACCTGGCCAGCCTGGCTGCCCGCATCCGCTGGCGGAGGCCGATGCGCCGGGCGGAGATCATCGAAGCGGTCACCGCCGCCGTGTTGCGTGAGGCGGAGTGGCTGGGGATCACCGGTCGGGGGGCGCTCAGCACCGCGGGCCGGTTCCTCTTCAAGGGCACCGCTGACCCGGCTGCCGCTGAGAAGGCGATCAACACCCACCTGCCCTCCCCGGTCGAGCATGTGCTGCTCCAGGCGGATCTGACCGCTGTCGCCCCCGGTCGGCTCGAGGGCAGCCTCGCCCAGTTCATGCGCCTGATCGCCGATGTGGAGTCACGAGGCGGCGCGACGGTCTACCGCTTCTCCCCGCAAAGTGTGCGCCGGGGTCTTGACGCGGGATGGTCGGCAGCGCAGGTCCTCACCGCGTTGCAGGACGCAAGCCGTACTCCGGTCCCCCAGCCCCTGGAGTACCTGGTGGGCGATGTCGCACGGCGCCACGGCCAGACGCGCGTGGGTTCGGTCTTGGCATACATCCGCAGTGACGACACAACGGTGCTGGACACCATGCTGGCTGACCGCGGGCTGGCCGCGCTCCAGCTCAGAAGGGTCGCACCCACGGTCGTGGTGTCGCAGGCACACACCCTCGTGGTCCTGGAGATGTTGCGGGAGAACGGCTTCGCGCCGGTCGCCGAGACGACGGAGGGCGGCATCCAGATCCCGCGCGTCGCGCACCACCGCACCCCCGCCCGACGGCCGCCGGCCACACCGACGACCACGTCGTTCGTCGACGACGAGCTCACCCACACCCTGGTCACGGCCCTGCGCGCCGGGGAGGAGTCCGCGGCCTACGAGCGGGCGCGCGCCCAGTCGCAGCCCGGGCCGAGGCTGCCGTCCACCGAGCCGGCCGTCGCGCTCGCCTTCCTGCGTGAGGCTGCGGCCGACAGTCTCGGGGTCTGGATCGGGTATGCCGATGCCGATGGCCGGACGACCCGGGTCCTCTTCTATCCCAGGCGAATCGAGGGTGGCCGTGCCTATGGTTCGGTCGAGGGATCCAATGTCGAGCGCGCCTTCTCGATCCACCGGATCACTGGAGCAGCAGTGAGCTGACCATGAGCCTGATCACAGGCACAACCGGATCACTGCGGCCGGTAAGACTCCCCGACGACGGCCTTCGCACCGGCGTTCTGGAGCCGTTCGACCACACGGTCGGCGCTGGCCTGGCTGACCCCCGACACCACCACCGCCGGCGCATCCTGCGCGAGGACGCTGGCGGACATGAGGTCGAGCCCGGTCGCCTCGCTGATCACCGTGACGACCCTGACCGGGCTGGCTCCGGTCAGCTGGAGGACCACCTGACACTCCCCCGGCTCCGTCAGCGCGGGGAGGGTCCGCCGGGGCTTGCGCAGCATGGTCTCGGCCCGCCGGGCCATCCAGCCCTTGAGCCCCTTCTGTGGTCCCTCGCCCGGCTGTGGTCCCTCGCCCGGCAGCATCGGATCGGTCATCCGGCCAGCGCCTTGACGACGCGGGAGGGGGAGGGTCGCCCCAGGTTCCCCGCCATCCACACGCTGGTCTGCACCAGCGCCTCAAGGTCGACCCCGGTCTCGATCCCCAGGCCGTCCAGGGCCCAGACCAGGTCCTCGGTCGCCAGGTTTCCGGTCGCGCTCATCGCGTAGGGGCAGCCACCCAGACCGCCGGCAGAGGAGTCGACGACGGTGACCCCGTGAGCAAGCGCTGCCAGGGTGTTCGCCAGGGCCTGGCCGTAGGTGTCATGGAAGTGCACGCCAAGGCGGTCGGTCCCCAGACCCCTGGCGTCCAGCGCGTCCAGCAGCCGGTGGACGTGTCCGGTGGTGCCGGTCCCGATGGTGTCGCCGAGGCTGAGCTGGTCGCAGCCCAGATCCATGATCCGAAAAGCGGCATCGACAACCTGGCTGATCGGGACATCCCCCTCCCACGGGTCGCCGAAGCACATCGAGAGGTACCCGCGGACCCACAGGCCCTCGTCGCGCGCTCGCTGCACCACGGGAGCGAACATCGCGACGGACTCCTCAAGACTGCGGTTGAGGTTCTTGCGCGCAAAGGTCTCTGTAGCGCTGCCGAAGACGGCGATGGCCTGGGCACCCTGGGCCAGCGCCTCGTCCAGACCTCGCTCGTTGGGCACCAGGACCGGCCGGTTGCGACCTCGGCCCACCTCATCGAGCAGGCCCAGCAGGGCGGCCGAGTCAGCAAGCTGGGGAACCCACTCCGGCGACACGAAGGACGTCGTCTCGACGGTGTCGAGCCCGGCCGCCACCAGGCGCCTGATGAACTCGGCCTTGACCTCGACCGGGACCAGGGTCTTCTCGTTCTGCAGCCCGTCGCGAGCTCCGACCTCATAGATGGTGATCCGCCCGGGCATGTCCGGGAGGGCTTCACGCTGTGGTCGTCGCATAGGTACCTCCTGCCTTGAGGCACCTATCGTGTCAGGAAGCCTCGAGCCGTCAACAGCGGCAAAGCGCCACGGCCGGCGCACAGTTGCTATCTTTGCGTCGACAGGTGACGAGCGGCAAGAACGACATGGGGAGAGAGTCGATGAGCGAGCCGACCAGCGGCGGCACCCAAAAGCCCGAGCCTGACCCGGACAAGAGTCCCGGCCAGGATGAGGGCGAGATCCAGGACGCACCCCCGGACACCGTCTTCAGCGACCCGACGGCACGGGTCTGGGCGGACCCCACCGCACCCATCCCCACCCGGCCGACTCCTCCGAGCGCCTCCCGGCCCCAGGACGAGCAGCCGGCAGCGGGCCAGCCGACGACCCCGCCTGTCGCGCCACCGCTGAGCAACCCCTACGCCCAGCAGCCGCCTCAGCCGCCTCAGCCGCATGGCGAGCAGCCTCCGCCCCCGCCGTACGGCCAGCAGCCGCCCAGCCAGCCCTATAGCCAGCAGCCCGGGGCGCAGTACCCGGCATACGGCCAGCAGACATACCCAACCGGGCCGCAGACCGAGACGAACGGCTCGGCCATCGTGCTGACCATCCTGTCCGGCGTCTTCATGCTGAGCACCTGCTTCATCGTCGGCATCCCGAGCCTGGTCTTCGGGATCATGGCGCTGACGTCGAACAGCACTGACCCGGCCGGCTCACGCAAGAAGGCCAGGACCGGGTGGATCATCTTCGGTGTCAACTTCGGCATCGTCGTGCTCCTGGCCATCGTGGGATTCGGTCTCCTGATCGCCACCGGCAACAATATGTCTGACACCAACAACTTCAGCTACTAGG
>JACMPC010000035.1 GCA_014377705.1 Dermatophilaceae bacterium | reverse complement strand
TCGCAGTCGGGATCAGCGGGGTACGTCGAAGGCGTATGCACAGTCCGTGGCGGTGAGAAAGCCCACGACCGCACATGATCCAGGACGCCGTTGCTTTGATACAAGGTGGCTGCGAGTGCTAGAGGTCACCACCCCTCGCTTGGTCCTGACTGTCGGCTTGGCACGCAGTACTTCTCCGCATGGCCTGGCTGACCGCGTGCCTCAGAGCCGCGGCATGCAGATCTTGCAGAGCCGCGTGCTTGTTAGCCCCACAGCCGCCGCGCGCCAGTGGGTGACGTCTGTGACGGCGCGATTCCGCAGCGCCGCCCCGACGGGGTCAGGTCGGGAGCCCTCACGTGGTCAGGCCGTCAAAGATCAGCATCACGCCGAAAGCGAAGAACAGGACGGCCGCTCCCATGCGCACGGCCTTCTCCGGCAGTTTGCGGCCCAGCACGGCGCCGATGGCGATGGCCAGCGCGTCAGCTGCGACCATCCCAAGCGTGGAGCCCACCCAGGTGCCGAACCAACCCTCCGTCGTTGCCAGCGTGATAGTGGCGAGCATCGTCTTGTCGCCAAGCTCGGCGAGGAAGAATGCGATCGCCACAGCGAAGAACGCCGAGCGCGCGGAACGCCCCGCCTTGGCCTGCTCGTCCTCGGTGAGCTTGTCCCCACGCAGGGTCCAGGCGCCAAAGACGAGGAACGCGATGCCGGCGACGATCCGAATCAATGAGGTCGGCAGGTTGACGCCGAGCACCGTGCCCAGGGCGACCGAGGCCAGGTGAACCAGCGCGGTTGCGGCGGTGATGCCACCGAGCACCGTCCAGAACCGATAGCGGGTGGCGAAGGTCATCGCCATCAGCTGGGACTTGTCTCCGAGTTCAGCAACGAAGATGACGCCGAAGCTCAGCAGGAATGCACCCACGAGCGCTGTCCTTCCGTATCTGGCGTAAAGCCAGGTCCGAAGAACCGGGGGGACCGACTCATCGGCCCGACTCCCGCAAGGGAATGAGGCCGAAGGTCTCGCCCGCCTCACCCGTCAGGGTCAGGCCCGTAAGCCGGGCGCATGCGCCGGTGTGTCGACTTGACGGTTGGGGGCTACTCCCCTTCGCTGTACACGGGAATCATAGCGGCAGGGCATGCCCCTCCCGGATCAAGGAGGGGGTCACCGGCGATCAAAGGGACGCTGTCTTGACCGACCTGCGTGCCACCCTCGACCTCTTGGGTGAGCGCATCACGAGCCTGACCGTGCAGCGTGACCGGCTCGTCACCCCGGTGGCCGCGGTCGAGGACGGCCAGTCCCTGTCGCCGATACCGCCTCGGGTGGTGGCCTTCCACGACGCCCTGGCGCAGGCGGCGTCTGGCGACACGACGCGCAACGGGGTACGCCGCGAGCGGGACTTCCTGGTGCTCGCCTATCTACGCGGCGACGTTGACGACATCCTCGCCGTATTCGATGAAGCCGTCGAACGCCTCCAGATCCGCGAAGTCGACTCCGGCGTCCCAAACTCTTATGTGACGAGTGATACGACTCCCGCCTGGCGGGCAACGCGGGCTAGGAGTTGGCCGGGTGGCCTCGTCCAGGCCAACACCGCGGGTGCCCAGACATCCCAGCTCGATCCGGAGCGGCGAGATCACCATGGGACTTGAACAGCTGAAGGCCCCCGCCTGGCGGGGCCTTCAGCTGGGGTCCCAGAGGAGTCAGCGCGGCCCGTACGCCTTCGGCAGTCGCATGCCGCGATCGGCCATGGTCTGCCGAACATGGTTCGGATAGTTCGTGATGATGCCGTCGACGCCCATGTCCATGAGCGCCTCCACGGTGGCCGGGTCGTCGCAGGTCCACGGGATGACTCTCAGACCGCGGTCGTGCGCCTCGGACACCATCGCCTGATCGGGATAGATCCGGAAGCCGGGGTCGCCGACCTTGCCGTTCTGAGGGAACCCGTAGTTGGGAGACAGGGCCGTGAGGCCGGGTATCGCCGCTGCGGCCGTCTTGACGAAGTCGCCGCCGTAGTTGTCTGTATCCACGCCGCCGAGCCACGGCGAGGCGCCGGGCTGACTGACCTGCAGGAAGTCATAGTTGGTCAACGCCACCAGCGGCCAGGTCGGCGCGAGCCGGTGCATCTGGTTCAGAGCGCCCCAGGCGAAGGACTGGATCGTGACCTGGTCCTCGATCCCGGAGGCGCGGATCTCCTCGAAGACCCGGCGGACGAAGAGCGCTTGCGGCGCAGTCTGCTCGGGGGCGCCGGCCTCGATCTTGGTCTCTATGTTGAGCTTCACCTGCTTGGCGTGGTAGCTCTTGACCAAGTTCAGGACGTTCTTGAGCTCGACCATCTGGAAGCCCTTGACCTGCTCCTGCGCGGGGAACCCGGGCAGCTGCTGGTACCCGCAGTCCATCGTCTTGATCTCGGCGAGAGTCAGGTCCTTGATGTACTTCCCGACGTACGGGTACATCGGGTCGGCTGCCGTGACCGGTGCGGTGTCACGGCATTTCTGAGGGTTGACCTGCCGGTCGTGGGTGACGACGACCTTCTCGTCCTTGGTGATCTGGGTGTCCAGCTCGAGGGTGCTGACGCCGAGGCGCATGGCCTTGCCGAACCCCTCCAGTGACTCCTCGGTGGTCATGCCGATGCCGCCCCGGTGGGCCTGCAGGTCGAAGTGGGTCCGTTGGGGCAGCACACCGGGTGAATCGGCCATGGCTGCCTGCGCGGCTGAAGGCGCCGCCAACACCGGCACCAGGGCAAGGCTGGCCAAGACATGACGTAGAGACATCGGAAGCTCCGCTCAATTCGGATTCGTTCTGACCTCACTGAAGGTAGGTGCGTCGCAGCCTCCTGGCGTGGCCGACAGGTGACCCGTGCATGAACGGTCGCGGAACGAACACGATGACACGACCGGGCGATAGCCCCGTCGCAGAAGCGCCCAGGGCCAACGACATCTCCCTGCCATGGAGGGCGGTGAACGGCCCCCCTGCGCTTGCACCATCTGCGACCGCAGGGGGAGCAGCCTGGTTGTGCGCCATCTGGTTCGGCCTCGCTGGCAGCGACCGTGTGTTCGTCGAGGAGGGTCAACTCCTGCAGGCATAGGCCCGCAACCGCAAGGCCGCCGTCGCCGACGCCAGCCAGAGGAGGCCGCGGGCTATGCGCGAGGCCAGTCGTGAGGCCGCCCGGCAGAAAGACAGGACGCCGCGGCCGCTGGACGGGACAGGAGCGGCAGTGTCACCGGAGACGGCTGTGATCGTCCAGTTGTGCCTGGAGTCCTATTCAGGAGTGCTTTCAGGCCAAGATCGAGCTCGGCGGCGCCGTCGAAGTGGGCGAGGTCGTTCGCGAGGGCGCGCAGGTGGGGAAACTCCTCAGCTGGCAGACGGTGCAGTCCGAGCCGTAGCAGGTCCTCGGACTCCTGCGCGTCAGTGACGACTTCCCGCAGCTCGTTCAGGACGCTCCCGAAGAGGAAACCGTAGTAGGTGCGGTAGACGTGCAGCGCGTCGGCCGGCGGGAACCCGGCGTTGGTGAGGGGCGCCGGACCACCTCTTGCCACTTTGACCGCACACTTTTCGTCATTGCCGATGCCGTCGCGCCATCTTTGGCTGGTTCCCGTCAGGCTCCGGGATGGCCACCTGCACCTTGAGGTGGCCATCATCGACCATCTGGGCGAGGAGACTTTCCTCGTTCTCCTGATCACTACGGACGTCTGCCTTCACCGCGGCATCCACCCGGTCCCACTTGGCGGCCGGCGACACTGGGCAACCCGCTCAGTCGGAACAGGGCGTCTCGGACGACTCGCATCGGGGCGACAAAGAGTCTGGGAAAGAGCGTAGAACGGCGTAGACAGTTCAGTTTTTTCGCTTCGCACCTTAGGAGTGGTTGGCGGCATCGGAACCAGCCAGTCCGGGGTTGAAGCGTTAACGCGTGCAGCTTCCAACCACCTTCGCTGGATTTGGTTGGCCTGCCCGCGGGGGCGAACTGGCTGAGGGCGTCCCTCCAACTACACGCCGAACTGGGCCCACGGCCTGCGCGACCGGGGCATAGACCCGCGCACTGAAGGCGATCGCAGACTTCCACGAAAAGATCGCAGCCCGTGAGATGTACGCGCCAGCGAGCTCATCGGCCACCCGAAGCGCAGGTGGGCCCCGGGCGTCCCCGAACAGCACGAAGCCCCCCACCAGGAGCCGTTTCCGGCAACTGGCGGGAGGTTCGTCACTTGGACCTGGGTAGTTTCGTAACTATCCCCGTGGCGGTGGCGGTGGGATTTGAACCCACGGTGGACTTTCACCCACACACGCTTTCGAGGCGTGCTCCTTTGGCCGCTCGGACACGCCACCGTCAGCGAGGCTACTAGAGGCGGTGCCCGGCAAAGAAATCGAGCAAGATCTGCGCGCACTCCTGCTCACGAATCCCGCCGATCACCTCGACCCGATGGGTGGCCCGCCGGTCGCGTACGACGTCCCACACCGACCCGCACGCACCGGCCTTCGGGTCCCACGCCCCCAGCACCAGGCGCCCGATCCTGGCCAGCATCAACGCTCCCGCGCACATCACGCAGGGCTCGAGAGTCACCACCAGGGTGCAGTCCTGGAGCCGCCATCCACCTCGGGCCGTGGCCGCTGCCCGGAGGGCGACCACCTCCGCGTGGGCGGTGGGGTCGCCATCCGCCTCGCGCCGGTTGTGCCCGGTGCCGAGCACCTCCCCCCTCGGGGAGAGCACCAGGGCGCCCACCGGAACGTCTCCGGCCGCCAGGGCACCGGCCGCGACCTCGAGGGCCTGACCCATCCACCCGGCATACAGCCGGCTGGCTGCCGGGCTGGCGGACTGCACAGGCACCATCACACGATAAGTTTCACCCATGCGCGTTCACATTGCCGACCATCCGCTCATCGCTCACAAGCTCACGGCGCTGCGGGACAAGACCACCGACACCCCGACCTTTCGCCGGCTGGCCGATGAGCTGGTGACCTTGCTGGCCTACGAGGCGACCAGGGAGGTGCGGGTCGAGGCGGTCGACATCGAGACTCCTGTCGCGCCCACTCGCGGGATCAAGCTGGCCAACCCCAAGCCGCTGGTCGTGCCGATCCTGCGCGCCGGCCTGGGCATGCTGGACGGCATGGTGAGGTTGCTGCCGACAGCAGAGGTCGGCTTCCTCGGCATGGTCCGCAACGAGATCACCCTCGAGGCCACGACCTACGCCAACCGGCTGCCGGACGACCTGTCCGGGCGTCAGTGCTACGTGCTCGACCCGATGCTCGCCACCGGTGGCACGCTCTCCGCAGCCATCCGCTACCTGGTCGAGCTGGGCGCCGACGACATCACGGCGATCACCCTGCTGTCGGCGCCCGAGGGCATTGCCAGGCTTGAGGCGGACATGGCCGACCTCTCTGTCCCCATCACCCTCGTGACCGGCGCGATCGACGAGAAGCTCAACGAACGCGGCTACATCGTGCCCGGTCTCGGCGACGCGGGCGACCGCCTCTACGGCATCGTGTGAGCATGTTCCCCGGCGCGCCTGTCACTCAACAGAGCGCTCATTTGGCACTATTGCTCGGAGTTGTGACCATCGCAGGACGCCGTACCAGGGAGACATCATGAAGATGGTCAAGAAGATCCTGCTCTGGACTCTGGTGGCGTTCCTCATCTATGCGGTCTTCAAGTACCCAAGTCAGGCGGCCAACACCGTCCAGAGCATCTGGGACTTCCTCGTGCAGCTCTTCAAGAGCCTCTCCAACTTCTTCAACAGCATCCTGACCGGCTAGCCATGGTGATGGCGCGAGGGCGACCGGACCTGGACGAACGGTTCAATCGCAGCAAGCTGCACAGGTATCTCCTCGCCGACGAGTCCGTGATCGTCGCCCAGCGCCGACACTGGGCCGTGATCGCCCTGCCGACCGGGGCCGCCATTCTCGGGCTCCTGGTGGTTGTCGCCCTCAACGTACGCATGAAGCCCAGCCTGCTGACCGATCTCCTCTGGTGGGCCTGGCTCATCTTGGCCGTCTGGGCTGTCTCGAGGTGGTTCCTGTGGCGGCGGGAGTGGCTCGTGGCCACCGACAAGCGCGTGATGGTGAACTACGGGCTGCTCCACCAGGGGGTGGCCATGTTCTCACTGAGCCGCGTCCCCGACCTGACGTACACCCGCTCAACGCTCGGTCAGCTTCTGGGCTACGGCGAGCTGGAGCGAGAGGGCACCGGCGACAGCCTGACCCTGCACAACCTCAGGTTCGTGGAACACCCGCACGCCACGTACACCACCATCTGCGCTGCGATCTTCAACCTTCAGGACCGTATGTTCGGGATGGACGAGGACGAGAACGGTCACCGGTTTGAGGACCGCCAGTCTCCACACACACCCGGGCTTCATGCCCCGTATGTCGCTCCACAGGACCGCAAAGGTCCCGTCGAGTTCCTGGACGCGTCGGACGAGCCCAACGAGTCAGGTGGCATCCAGATCACGTACGGCGGATCACCCCAGGGCGAGCAGGAGACGTGGTACCCGAGCCCGGAACTACCTGACTCCGCCCTGCGGGACGCCGACACCGGGCCGATCCCCTACCGGCGCTCCGCCACGGACGAGGGCGAAGGCTGGCGCACCACGAACAACAAGGGCGACCGGAACCGAGATAGCGACCGGGCCCGAGGCCGGGGCCAAGACCATTGAGCACCCCGCCGGGGCAGCCGGCCACCTTAGCCAGAGCGGCCGGATATCAAGAGCTCCGACCCCAGCCGGGCGCCCCGGGGTCGGAGTCGTTCACAGGCAGGCAGGTCCGGCGTCAGAGGGCCTTGAGGATGTCTTCGACCCGCTCCTTGGCATCGCCGAAGAGCATCGCGCTGTTCTCCTTGAAGAACAGGGGGTTCTGCACACCGGCATACCCGGTGGCCATGGACCGCTTGAAGATGATGACCTCTTTCGCGTGCCACACCTGGATCACCGGCATCCCGGCGATCGGGCTGCCCGGGTCATCCTCGGCGCTCGGGTTGACCGTGTCGTTGGCGCCGATCACGAGCACGACGTCGGTACTGGCCAGGTCGTCGTTGATCTCGTCCATCTCCAGGACGATGTCGTAGGGCACCTTCGCCTCGGCGAGCAGGACGTTCATGTGGCCCGGCAGACGCCCTGCCACCGGATGTATGCCGAACCGAACCGTGACGCCGAGCTTGCGCAGACGTGCCGTCAGATCGGCCACCGGGTACTGCGCCTGAGCCACGGCCATGCCGTAGCCGGGGGTGATCACGACCGACGAGGAGTTCTTGAGCAGCTCGGCGACCTCCGTGGCATTGGTCTCGCGGTAGTCGCCGTAGTCCTTCTCCTCGGTGCTCACCGGTGCCCCACCGAACCCGCCGGCGATGACGCTGAAGAACGAGCGGCCCATGGCCCGGCACATGATGTAGCTCAGGATCGCACCGGAGGAGCCGACGAGGGCGCCGACCACGATCAGCAGGTCGTTGTTGAGCATGAAGCCGGCTGCGGCTGCGGCCCACCCGGAGTACGAGTTCAGCATCGAGATGACGACCGGCATGTCGCCGCCACCGATGGACGCCACGAGATGCCAGCCCAGCAACAAAGCGATCACCGTCATGATCAGCAGTGGCACGATGCTGCCTGAGATCACGAACCAGACCATGAGGGCGGCCGAGATCAGCAGGGCGGCGAGGTTCATCTTGTGCCGTTGCGGGAGGGTGAGCGGCTTGGACGAGATCCGGGTGCTCAGCTTCAGGAACGCGACGACCGAGCCGGTCAGGGTCACCGCACCGATGAACACGCCGAGGAACACCTCGACCGAGTGGATGTTGGCCAGCGAGCCGGTGAGCCCCTCCTCGGTCAGGAACGAGTTGTAGCCGACGAGCACGGCCGCGGCGCCGACGAGACTGTGCAGGATCGCGATCAGCTCAGGCATCTGGGTCATCTCGACGCTTCTGGCCCGCCAGATGCCGATGACCGCGCCGATCGACATCGCGACCACGATCAGCCCGATGGCGGCCGGGACGCCCAGAGCACCTTCTGCGTCGGCCCCGTTAAGCGCCAGGTACATGGTCGCGACGATGGCGATGGCCATGCCGGTGACCCCGTAGGCGTTGCCGGTCTTGGCGGTCTCGTGTCTGGACAGGCCAGCCAGGGCCATGATGAACAGCAGGGCGGAGACGATGTATGCCGCCTGGACGATGGTGGTCATCTCGACTCAGCCCTTCCGGAACATCGTGAGCATGCGCTGGGTCACGGTGAAACCACCGAAGACGTTGATGCTGGCGATTGCCAGGGCGATGAAGGACACGACCGTGACAACCCCGCCGTGCCCGATCTGGCTGAGGGCACCGACCAGGATGATGCCCGAGATCGCGTTGGTCTCGGACATCAACGGCGTGTGCAGTGCATGGGTGACGTTGAAGATCACGTAGTAGCCGACGACGCAGGCGAGCGCGAAGACCGTGAAGTGGCTGAGGAACGCGCCCGGAGACACCTTCGCCACCGCCAGGAACAGGACGGCGGCGATCGCCATGTAGGCGTACCGCCTTCGTGGGTCCTTGGGCTTGGGTTCGGGCTTCACTGCAACCGCGGCAGTCTCAGCGCGAGCGGACTGGGCCGACACCTGCACAGCGGGCGGGGGCCAGGTCTTCTCACCATCCCGGACCACCGTCATACCGCGCTGCACGACGTCGTCGAAGTCGAGCACGACCTGGCCGTCCTTGGCCGGAGTCAGCAGCTTCATCAGGTTGACGATGTTCGTGCCGAAGAGCTGGGAGGACTGGGTGGGCAGCCGCCCCGGGAGGTCGGTGTAGCCGATGATCCGCACACCGTTGGCGCTCACCACGAGCTCGTCGGGGCGGGAGAGCTCACAGTTGCCGCCGTTGGCCGCCGCCATGTCGACGATCACGCTGCCCGGCTTCATCGTCGCCACCATCGCGGCGCTGATCAGCTTTGGTGCCGGCCTGCCCGGGATCAGCGCGGTGGTGATGATGATGTCCACCTCACCGGCCTGCGCGGCGTAGAGCTCCTCCGCCTTGCGGTTGAAGTCCTGCGAGGTCTCCTTGGCGTAGCCGTCGGCGCTCGGCGCCTGCTGCTCCATGTCGATCCTCAGGAACTCGGCGCCCATCGACTCGACCTGCTCGCCGACCTCGGGCCGGGCGTCGAAGGCACGCACGATGGCGCCGAGGCTGCTGGCGGTGCCGATGGCGGCCAGCCCGGCGACCCCGGCTCCGACGACGAGGACCTTGGCCGGCGGGACCTTGCCCGCGGCCGTGATCTGGCCGGTGAAGAGGCTGCCGAACTCGTAGGCGGCCTCGACGACGGCGCGGTAACCGGCGATATTGGCCATCGAGCTGAGGACGTCGACGGACTGTGACCGGGAGATGCGCGGGACCGAGTCCATCGCGAGCGCCGTGACGCCCTGGGCGCTGAGCTTGTCAAGCAGCTCGGGAGCCAGTGCGGGAGCGAGCAGGCCGGCAAGGATCGCGCCCGGCCTCAGCTGCGCGATCTCGGCGTCCGAAGGCGGGTTGACCTTCACCACCATGTCGCTGGCCCAGACCTGGTCAGCCGGGACGATCGTGGCACCGGCCTCGGCATAGGCCTGATCGGCGAAGCTGGCCAGCGCGCCGGCCCCTGACTCCACTGCCACGCCGTACCCGAGGGCAATCAGCTGCGCAACGGTCTTGGGCGTGGCGGCAGCCCGGGTCTCACCCTGCCGCGTCTCTTTGGGCACACCAATGCGCACAGCAGCTCCCTTGTCGTGTGATCCACATGTCTGTGGAGGGAAATCTACAGGTTTGGGGACACGCCGACCCAGACCAGTCCCCCTTGTGGGATGTGATTGTCGACGCAGGCCGCACGCCGTTCCTTATTGCGAATGACTTGCAGCAACGTTCGACCCACGCCTATCTTGGTGGGCATGACCAGCCAGGCGCATGCCGCCCTCTCCCGAGACGAGAAGCGCAGCCTGCTGGGTATGGGGGGCTTTATCCTGCTGCTGCACGCCCTCGGCTGGGGCGTGCTGATCGGCCTCGTGACGCCACACGGCTACACCGTCGGCGGGCAGCTCATGGGGGTCGGGCTGGGCGTCACGGCATACACGCTCGGGATGCGGCACGCCTTCGATGCCGACCACATCGCCGCCATCGACAACACGACCCGCAAGCTGATGGGCGAGGGCAAGCGGCCGCTCAGCGTCGGCTTCTGGTTCAGCCTCGGCCACAGCTCGGTCGTCTTCATCATGGTGGCGCTGGTGGCGTTCGGCGTCCGCGCGCTGGCCGCCCAGCTCGGCAACGACAGCTCCGCGCTGCAGCAGGCCACCGGCGTGTGGGGCACTGCCGTCTCGGGCACCTTCCTGATCCTGATCGGCCTGATCAACCTCGCGGCGCTGATCGGCATCCTGAAGGTCTTCGCGGGGATGCGCCGCGGCCACTTCGACGAGGCCGAGCTCGAGGAGCAGCTGGACAAGCGCGGCTTCCTCAACCGGATCCTGGGGCGAGTCACCAGGGCGGTCACCAAGCCGTGGCACATGTACCCGGTCGGCCTGCTCTTCGGACTCGGGTTCGACACCGTCACCGAGGTCGGGCTGCTGGTGGTCGCCGGCGGGGCGGCGGCCGCGAACCTGCCGTGGTGGGCGGTCCTGACGCTGCCGGTCCTGTTTGCGGCCGGCATGTCGCTGCTGGACACGATCGACGGCTCGTTCATGAACTTCGCCTACGGCTGGGCGTTCTCCAAGCCGGTCCGCAAGATCTACTACAACATCACCATCACGGCGCTCTCGGTCGCGGTGGCCCTCCTGATCGGCGGCATCGAGATCATATCGATCCTCACCGAGAAGCTCGACATCACCACCGGGCTCCTGGCCACCATCGGCTCTGTCGACCTCAACAGCGTGGGCTACTGGATCGTCGGACTGTTCGTGGCCACCTGGGCGGTCGCCCTGGCTGTATGGCGGTTCGGCCGGATCGAACAGCGGTGGGAGACCCACCTGCTCGACTGGCAGCCGGCAGCCGAGCAGGTCGAAGTCTAGGAGCCAGGCTCACCGGTGCAGGCCCAACCAGAGGACGTTCAGGAACCGGCGTGGAGCG
This sequence comes from Dermatophilaceae bacterium, assembly GCA_014377705.1. Taxonomy (GTDB): domain Bacteria; phylum Actinomycetota; class Actinomycetes; order Actinomycetales; family Dermatophilaceae; genus UBA4719. Next base: position 3,773 of record JACMPC010000035.1, on the reverse strand, counting down.
GTCAGGCCGTTCCGCCGATGTCACCGTGCGGAAGAGGGTGGCCGAGTCGGCCCGCGTTGTAATCCTCGAAGGCGGCCATCACCTCGGCCCTGGTGTTCATCACGAACGGTCCGGCCCAGGCGATCGGCTCACGGATCGGAGCCCCGCCAAGCAGAAGCACCTCCATGCCCGAGGCGTAGCGCGACTGCTGCGACGCCGCAGCCGACAGCGACAGCGCGTCGCCGGTCCCGAGCACCGCCAGCTGACCGGTGCCGATCGGGGACTGGTGCGGCCCGACGAAGCCGTCGCCGCTCATGACGTAGGCCAGCGCGTTGAAGTCAGCCCGCCACGGCAGCTCGAGCCGCGCGCCGGGGGCAACGGTCGCGTGAACCATTGCCATCGGGGTATGCGTCGCACCCGGGCCATGATGACCGGCAACCTCGCCGGCGATCACGCGCAGCAGCGAACCTCCATCGCGTGAGCTGAGCAGGGCCACCTCACCGGAGTGAAGGTCCTGGTAGCGCGGGGCGATCAGCTTGTCGCTGCCGGGCAGGTTGACCCAGAGCTGGAACCCGTGGAACAGCCCGCCCGAGACGACCAGGTGCTCCGGCGGCTCCTCGATGTGGAGGATCCCGCTGCCGGCGGTCATCCACTGGGTGTCCCCGTTGGTGATCGTGCCGCCACCGCCGAAGGAGTCCTGATGGTCGAAGATGCCGTCGATGATGTAGGTGACGGTCTCGAACCCGCGGTGGGGGTGCCAGGACGTCCCCTTGGGCTCACCTGGCGCGTACTGGACCTCGCCCATCTCGTCCAGGTGGATGAACGGGTCGAGCAGGGCCAAATCAACGCCGGCGAAGGCCCGTTTGACCGGGAATCCCAAACCCTCGAAGGCCGACGGCGCGCTGGTGATCGAGACCACCGGACGAGGCGCGGCTGCTGGTGCCGGATCGGGCAGGCGTGGCAGGACGGTCAGATCAGAAACGGTGATGGCTGGCACGGCATACTCCCTACGTCGTTGCGCTTTCAACTATCAAGGTAACGTCGGGATCCGGCGACTGATTCCCGTTGCGCTCCGCGATGTTGCCGGGCAACCGACGTGCGAACTGCCCTCACTCCTTGCCCGGCCGGGCAGTGGCGATCGGCGACGAATCGTTCGCGGTCGGGCCGCAGGCCCGGACGAAGGGCAGGGCCCCCCAGAACGTCTCGGCGGCGATCGGGTCGTACTTGTCCGGCAGCGGCGGGTCGGTGAACAGGTGGCCGCGACATGCACAGCCATCACGCAGCCGAGCGAGAAGCCGGCCTGTACGAAGCCTCCGGGCAGTCCGGCGACCGCCTCGACCGCGCGCTTCATAAGCGACTCCTGCCCGATTCCCTTCCCGTAGTGGCGCAACCCAACCATCTGCCACCGACACCGTCCAGGTGCCGAGGCCCAAGCCGCTGGTCGTGCCGGGCAGGCCGTCAGGAAGCAACTGCGAGCTATCGCTTCAGCTCGATCTCGACGAAGACCGCTTCCTGTCCGGTGGCGTTGGCCACGTCATGGGTGGTTCCCGCTGCTCCGAGATACGGCGACCCGGCGACCTGGGCCATCTCGCGCAGCAAACCGTCGGCCTCGGTCACCTGGAACGCCCCGCCGGTGACCGGCACCACGACATAGTCGAACTCGTGGCGATGCGGGCCTGTTGAGGCCCCATCCGCTGCGAAGGTCACGGTGGTCACCCGGACCCGGTCGGTGTCCGCCGTGACAGTCGGCTGTGCCGCGCTCATCTCGTACTCCTCTGCTCAGGCCCTCATGCCAGACGTGCCCCCCGGGATCGGCGAGCGGTCGGCATCCCCGCGGGAGCCTCCACGGCCTCACCGCCGGGTGCTGCCACGGCTGAGGGCACTCATGGCCGTGGCTCCGAGGCCGTGCTACCTGTTCCCCAGGTGTGCCGAAGGTGCAGGAGGTGGCTGAGCTCCCTCAGGGCGTCGGTGTGAAGGTCGACCCTCAGTGAGTCCTGATCATCAGAAGCGCTTCGAAAGTGCGCGTGCACGTAGGGAAACTCCGGAGGTCCGTCGAAGGAGACCCGCTCGAGGACGGCGTCTCCTGGCAGGCCGCTGTCATCGTCGTCACTGCCTGAGACCAGTTCCGCTCCTTCCAGACCCAGGTCTGAGGCGTTGATCGGCTGCGAGGGGTCGCGGTCGCGGAGGCCGCTGCTCAGCTCGACCATCTGCTCCATTTCCACGGTATGCGTGGTGCTGGGTACGTGATGAGGGTGCATGCTCGATTCCTGGTATTTATTGCTGCTCCTGAGCCCCATTGTCGACCTGCGCAGGCCCCTGGCCAAGTGACACAAGTCCGGCCGCGTGCCCGCCCCGGGTCTGCCACATGTCGATCATCGACGAAGGCGCAGGCGAGACGGCCACCGCGATGCCGCTGATGGGTCGAAATCAGGACAAATCTCTTGTCAAAAGGTATAGCGAAGCCGCGGCGGTTATGGCTACTGTCGGCGCGAACCGTCGCGTTCATCGTCGACAGAAGACGTGAAGCACCCCTGCCAGTCGGTTCGTTTCCGTTCGTGGCCGGGGTCTCGGTCAAGTCGTTGTGACCTCAGCCGAGCACCCAACAGCAAAGGGAGATGTCGTGAGCGTTCCAGCTGGCCGGCGGCCGCAGTCCGATGGTCCCGCTCCATCCGGCTGGGATCCGCGGCTTCCGGCCGGCTGGTATCCGCAGCTTCCGGCCGGGCGGAAACTGAAGCCTGAGCTTCCGGCCGGGCGGAGACTGAAGCCTGACGCTCCCGCTCCGGCCGGCTGGGATCCGCGGCTTCCGGCCGGCTGGTATCCGCAGCTTCCGGCCGGGCGGAAGCTGAAGCCTGGCGCTCCCGCTGCATTCGGGGCGAGTCCGCAGCTTCCGGCGGCGTGGTATCCGCAGACTGACGGTCAGCGGAGCTTCATCGGCGGCGGTTCGCGGACCGAAGACCGCACACCGAGTATACCGAAGGCGACGGTCATCCTCCCGGTGCTGAGGCAGGCGCAGGCGGCGCCATCACAGGGTCGAAGGCTGGCCATGGCCGACTCGGTGGGCTGGGGCGGTCTGGCACTCGCCGTCCTGATCGGCGCACTCGGCTTCGGTTCCAGCGGCGCCACGCTGATGTTCGGTCTGTTCGCGCTCGCTGTCGGGGCGAGCGCGATGGCCCGCGGGCAGGTCGGCTGGGCCCGGGTGGGGAGCCGTGTGGCCGGCTGCGGCGTGCTTTTTGCGGGCCTGGTCGCCACCACGGCCGGCGGTTTCGCCTGGACAGCGCAAGGCAAGACCCGCACCGCGACCAGTGTTTCTCCGATCGTTGCGACCTCCGATAGCCCGACCCCGTCGTCATCACCTCAACCTCCGATTGCAGCGAGCCCGAGGACGACCACATCAACTGCGGGTGTTGTATCCAGCCCGATCCAGGCGCCGGTCGGTGCTGCTCCCCTCTTCGCGGCTGCCAACCCTGCACCAGCACCAGCACTCGGACCAGTGCTGGCACACATGCTGACACCAGCACCTGGACCAGGGGCGCCCACCCCGGCCCGGACACCAGCACGGATCCCAGCACCTGCACCAGCGCCCGTTTCAGCGTCCAAACCGGCACCCAAACCAGCATCTAAACCAGCACCCGCACCGGCACCAGCACCCGCTCGCACGCCCACACCAACGCCGTCGCCATCGCGCACACCGACTCCCACACCATCGCGCACACCCACGAGCACACCCACGCCAATACCCACGGCCACGCTCACGCCCACGAGCACGCCGACAACCACACCCACCATCACCGCAC
>JACMPC010000273.1 GCA_014377705.1 Dermatophilaceae bacterium | reverse complement strand
CCGGTCAGCCGCTCGGCCGCAAGGCGTCCGCTGATCAGCACCATGGGCACCCCGACGCCCCGATAGCCAGCGTTCTCAACAGTGCTGAGCAGGTAGTCTCGCTAGGGGCCGCGCAGCCTGGCCCAGTCCAGCGGGTGGCCATGGTCGAGGTTGGGAACCGGGAGGAGGACGTGTGCCGCGCTGCGTCCGGCGGGCCGATCGAGAGTCAGGACCACGGCGTCCGGAGCCCAGGTGCGTCTGTCGAGACTGCGCAGCCCGGTGACCCGGTCGCCGCTCCAGGTGGTCGCCGTGACCCGGGTGTCGTAGCGAAACTCGACCCCGGCCTTGCGGGCTACCGCTTCCATGGCGGTGGGCAGCGCGTTCATCCCACCGACGGGGTAGGACACGCACTCGACCAGGTCCATATAGAAGATGAAGGTGACCGCGCAGATGGCCACCGCGCAGGCGGGGGAGACTCCGGCAGACAGGGCCTGGAAGCATCTGCAGGCGGGACAGGCGGGTCACGAAGTCGACGTAGCGCCGGTACCCTTCGGCCTCCGCCAGCCCGGTCGGCCCGCATAACGCCCGGATGCGTTCGGCCATCGCATCCACATTGCTGGTGACCGACAGCCCGGTGCCGTCGGCAAACCTGGCTTGATAGGCGGGGTCGATCCGGCGCAGGGTGACCCAGTCCGGCATGGACTCACCGAGCGCCGCGAAACAGTCAGCCAGCAGATCCGGCATCGTCAGGACCGTAGGGCCGGTGTCGAGGCGATAGATCCCCCCTCCGTTGCCGGCAGGGACACCCGTGCCGCACTGCCGCCGGGGGGAGCTCGCAGCCTCCGGTGACCTGGCGCCCGGCACCGGCCAGATGCATTGCCGCGGACATGCTCGCCAGTTCGGCGCCCACCACCACGTGGTCAGATCTCGTGGTGCGACCGTGGCGCCTGGTTGCCGAACCCCTCACGAGGAGCGTGCGGTCGAGACGTCGATCAGGACGTCCAGCGCGGCAAGGCCCTTGTCGGTCAGCCCGGTGGTCGAGCGAAGGGCCGTACGAGCAGACGTGGTGAGCTCCAGGATCATCTGCTCAACGCGCTGCGGGGCGCCGCTGGCGGTGATCAGGGTGCGCAGCTTGTCAACGCCGTGCTCGTCCAGGCCGGGCGCTCCGAGCAGCTTCTCGAACAGCGCCACCGTGGACGGGTCTGCCTGGTCCAGGGCCAGCGCGACCAGGACCGTGCGCTTGCCTTCGCGCAGGTCGTCGCCGGCAGGCTTGCCCGTCTGCGCGGGATCCCCGTAGACACCCAGCAGGTCGTCCCTCAGCTGGAAGGCCTCGCCCAGGTCGAGCCCGTAGGTCGAAAGGACGTCCCGGTCGGAGGTGCTGACATCGGCGGCCGCCGCCCCGATGAGCAGGGGATGCTCGATGCTGTACTTCGCACTCTTGTATCGGATCACCCTGCGGGCCCGGCCGATCTGCTCCTGGGTACTGAGCTCGTCCCAGCCGCGGGCTGCCTCCAGGACGTCGAGGAACTGCCCGCCCATCAGCTGGGTGCGCATCCGGTCGAAGACCGGACGGGCGCGGGCCAGCTCTGCCACGGACCACCCTGAGGCCGTCAGAAGCTGGTCGCTCCAGATCAGGCACAGGTCCCCGCCCAGGATGGCGCCGGCGATCCCGAAGCGGTCGCCGCTGCCGGCCCAGCCGGCTGCCGCGTGCTCGTCGGCCAGCCCCCGATGTGCCGCCGGCATCCCGCGCCGGGTGTCGCTGTCATCCATGACGTCGTCGTGCAGCAGGGCCGCAGCCTGGAAGAACTCCATCGAGCTGGCGGCCCGGATGACGGCGTCGGAGTCCGACCCGCCGCCGGCGCGATAGCCCCAGTAGAGGAAGGCGGCCCGCAGTCTCTTGCCGCCCTGCAGCAGCGCACCGACGGCCGCGACCAGGGGGGTGAGCTCGTCACCGATCTCGGACAAGATCGCGGCCTGGGAGGAGATTACGGCGTCGACAGCCGCCTGCACGCGTGCGGGCAGGTCACTGGAGTCCAGCGGATTCGACAATCGGTCCTCTCGGATGCTGATTTAGCTGAGCCTACGTGTCACCCGGTCGCATACGCTGACCGGTATGGCGCACGGAACTTCATCGAGGATGCCTCAGGCCGAGCATCTGACTCGGTCCATTCCACGGATGCTTGAACAGGAGGGAACGTCATACAGCTTCGAGTTCTTCCCGCCGAAGGACGACGCGGGCGAGCAGACGTTGTGGGACGCGATCAGGCACCTGGAACGAATCCGTCCGACGTTCGTCTCGGTGACCTACGGGGCCGGCGGTTCCACCCGTGATCGCACGGTGCGGATCACCAGCAGGATCGCCCACGAGACCACGCTGACCCCGATGGCTCATCTGACCTGTGTCGGGTCATCGGTGGCCGAGCTGCGCCAGGTGGTGGGGGAGTACGCCGGTGCCGGCATTCACAACGTGCTGGCCCTGCGCGGAGACCCGCCCGGCGGCCCCGGAACGGTCTGGACCCCTCATCCCGAGGGCCTCAACCATGCGGACGAGCTGGTGGCGCTGGTCCGTTCGCTGGGCGACTTCACTGTGGGCGTGGCGGCCTTCCCGGACGGGCACCCCGAGTCCGCGGGCCTGGACGAGGACGCCGACGTGCTGGTCCGCAAGGCTGATGCCGGGGCCAGGTTCGCGGTCACCCAGTTCGTCTTCGACGCGGACAGCTATGTGCGACTTCGTGACCGGGTGGTCGCCCGCGGCCGCGACCTGCCGATCATCCCGGGCCTGATGCCGGTGACGAGCTTCACCCAGGTACGCCGGATGGCCGAGATGTCGGGGACGCCGCTTCCCGACGCTGTGGTGGCCCGGCTCGAGGCTGTCGCCGATGACCCTCGCGCGATTCGTGAGGTGGGGGTGCAGATCGCCACCGAGCTGGCCCAGCGGCTGCTGGCTGAGGGCTCGCCGGGCCTGCACTTCTACACGATGAACCGCTCGCCGGCCACGCTCGAGGTCTACGACAACCTTGGGCTCGGCTGAGCGCGGCTCTGTTCACTCTGCTCGTGGGGCCAGTCGTTCGCTCGGCAGCCCCTGAACTGGAGCCCAAGGGAACGTTTGCCACCACATGTAGCCAGACGTTCGGCGGCAGCGCCGGAACTGGAACGTTTGCCACCACATGTAGCCAGACGTTCGGCGGCAGCGCCGGAACTGGAACGTTTGCCACCGCATGTAGCCAGACGTTCGGCGGCAGCGCTGGAACTGGACGTGCCGAGGGTCGGCGGACGAGGAGTCGTGGCTGGCTGGTGGGTAGGTCAGGCGACCTCGGCCGGATGGCCTGCGGTGAGTCTCAGCAACTCGTCGTAGGAGGTCGGGAACACCACCCGCGGGTGACCGGCGGCGGCCCACACCTGGTCGTAGCGGCTGAGCGAGATGTCAACCACGGTTTCGATCGGATGGATGGAAGCGATCGGCGCCACACCGCCGACCGTGAATCCCGTGTGATCGGTGACGAACTCGGCATCGGCAAGGGAGGTCTTGGAGAGCTCCAGCAGGTCTGCGACCTTGATCGGGTCAACCCGGTGGACCCCAGAAGCGAGGACCAGTAAGGGCTGGACGGCGCCGTCCAGCCGATGTGCCCGGAATACCAGGGAGTTGGCGATCTGGGCGACCTCGATCCCCAACGCGTCAGCAGCCTGATGCGCGGTCTTCGCCGCGCTGTCCAGGACGACGATCCGGCCGCGGACACCGAAGGACGTGAGGGCTGCCGACACCCGGCGCACGCAGGGGTCTTCCAGAAGGTCTTCGGGACTCGGATCGTTCATCACCTCAAGGGTAGGGCAGGCCTGTCCAGCTTCCCCGAGGCGCGCCCGCAGACCCGCGGATTGTCGGGCTGGCATAGCCTTCGAGGCCACTGTGCCGACTGGGCTGTCCCGCCGGCTTCGCCGGTCCCCCATGGCCACCACATCAAGGCTGCGGTTCTTGTCGGGTCTCTGACTGCGGCCACCCTCGGCGGAATCCTGCTGACCTGGCAGTCCCGGGCGCATGTCCGGCGGCAGAAGGCGGCCGGGGTCGGGCAGCAGCCGTTCTCCCCCCTGCTGTGCCCGGCGGCGCCGTGCCTGTTTCTGGTCACGGTGCTGCATTGTTTCTACGGTGGCGCCTCGGGGATTGACGGGCTGTCGGAGTCGCGGTGTACATTGAGTTTAGTCGAACACGTGTTCTAGTGTTTCCGTTCGACAGGTACGTCTGGTTCTGCGGCGGGCGCCTCGACCCCGTCCGTCGCAGGCCGGACGGCTCTCTGATCTCAATCTCCCGCAACGTCTGAATGGAGCCGGCCATGGTGCGTCGATATCAGGAATCCATCGAGGTTCGGGCCGGCGAAGATGTTGTTGGTTCAGGTGACCGCGGGTGCGACCTCGACGTTCAGGATCCGCCGCCCACGGCTTTCCTGTGGCGCGGGCGGCTCTACGTCGTGCGCGAGGTGATCGCGCACTGGCAGGAACGCAGGGCGTGGTGGCGTGATGCCCTTGACCCCGATGAGGAGGTTGCGGCTCATGGGCTGGACTGCCTTGAGCACAAGGTATGGCGGGTGGCAGCCAGTCCCGGTCGCCTCGCCGGCCTTGGCGTCTATGACCTGGGCCAGGACGGGGGCCCGGGCGTCAACGGGTCCGCGCGCGGGTGGCGACTGCTGCGCGTGGCGGACTAGGCGGTGGTGACGATGACAACTCGTACGGTGAGAACGCCCCGGGCACCCTTGGCCAGCACGGCACTGGACCTGCTCGACCGATCCCGGGCCAGCCTGCTGTCGGCCTGTCACGCCGACACCGTCGCCGAGCGCTACATCGAGGCTCACCTGGCGGCGCTGCGGGCTGCGGCCGCGTTGCTGGCTGCTCGCAGCAGACCCAGCCGGAGCTCGCAGTTGCGCAGTGTGTGGGAGGTGCTGCCGCAGGTGGCGCCCGAGCTGACCGAGTGGGCGGTGTTCTTCGCAGCCTCGGCCAAACGTCGTGCGGCGTTCGAGCGAGGCTCGACCGGGCCCGGTGCGCGCGAGGCCGACGATCTTCTACGGCAGTCCGAGACCTTCTTCGAGCTGGTTCAGGGGGGACTCGGTCTCCCCATGACCCGACCCCTGCCTGAGTTCATGGCAGTGGCCAGAGCGACATGAGTGACGTTGGTGACATGAGTGACGTTGGTGACATGAGTGACGTTGGTGACATGAGTGACGTTGGTGACATGAGTGACGTTGGTGACATGAGTGACGTTGGTGACATGAGTGACGTTG
>JACMPC010000272.1 GCA_014377705.1 Dermatophilaceae bacterium | reverse complement strand
GTCTGGGCTGAGGAACTTGCGGCCGATCTGGAAGCTTCCTTCCAGTCCACCTGGGCGGGGTGCGTGGGCGGGGCGTCCCCGGCGAAGCGCTACTTCGAGACGGTGCGCCAGGCTGGCTTCGAGCACATTTCGGTGGTGGGCGAGCACCCCTTCTCCGCGGACGAGCTGGATGAGATGGCCTGCTGCCCGGGGCCAGAATTCACCCCCAAGCCCGCTCAGGCCGACCTCGACGCCGTGCAGGGCAAGATCGCCAGCATCAAGTTCACGGCCCACAGGCCCCGGTAGCCTGGCGCCAGGCCACCCGGGGCCGGGGCGCGCCGCCGGCAAGCAGAGGAACCGGTGCAATGTCAGAAGCCGATCCCTGGCTGGTGATCTGGGAGGCTCAGCTCCGCACGGCAGTGACCACGACAAAGCGGCCAGTGTTCAGGAAGGCGTCCGGGGATTCGTTGCCGTCTTTGAGAATCGCCAGCATCCGGGCTCGTGCCTGCTCGCCCTGGCCAAATCGCTCAAGGACCCCGATGCCCATCACAGCCATCGGGTGGGTGCTGGCGCCCTCCAGGTAGGCCTCTGGTGATGGCGCTGTGAACGCTAGCTCGTGCGGCTCAGCCGTGACGGTCAGGTCGTGGGTCGCGAAGAGCGTCGCGAGGGCCTTGGTGTCGTGCCAGGCGAAGGGTGGCGGGGGCGCCGGGGCGCCCAACGCTGCGCGGACCATCTCCCCCGCGGCGTGGTTCATCTGCCCGATCGCTCCGCCCGGCAGCCACGCAGTGATGACTATGCGTCCTTCGGGCGCCAGGACCCGGACCATCTCCTTGGCCGCTACAACGGGATCGGGACAGAAGATCACGCCGAAGTTCGACAGCACCGCGTCGACGGCACCGTCGGGTAGCGGTAGCGAGGCAGCGTCCCCCGGAAGGAACTCGATGTCCAGCCGCTCGTGCTCAGCCTGGATGCGGGCGACCTCGAGGAGGCGAGCGGCCGGGTCCACAGCGAGCGTCACCGCGCCTGCGCGCGCGGCCAACAGGGCCACGGTCCCGGTCCCACAGCCGAGGTCCAGGACGTGCTCTCCCGGCACCAGATGGGCCGATTCGACCAAGGCCTTCGCGGCTGGTACCAGAGCTGAGGCCGACCACTCGTACTCGCCCAGGCCCCAGTCGATGGCACCGGGCGTGGACGTAGGGCCGGTGGTTCCCGCTGCGACGCCGCCGGTCATGTTCGCGCCCCTCATCGTTTCATCGCAACGTAACACTGATGCGAGCCCTCAAACCCTTCGCAGGCTCCGCGATGCGGCCAGGAAGCTGGGCACCAAGGGCACCGAGCTCACAGGCAGACATCCGGTAGTTCTTTCCTTTCACCGTCCCGATTGTGGAACCTTCAGCGCAGACGAAGAACAAGGGAACAGGCCAGCCGAGGTCAAGCTCGTCAAGGGCGTCGTCGAGCGGGACCAGCCTCAGTCGCAGACCCTGGGCGCGTCTCGCGGGAATGACCAGGCCATCAGCCAACGCCTCCTCGGCACCCGCGAGATCATCCTCATCCACCACACCGACTGCGGCATGCTCACGTTCACCGATGACGAGTTCAAAGCCGAGATCGAGGCCGATACCGGCCTGCGCCCCGGATGGGCACCAGAATCCTTCCGCGACCCACCTGCAGATGTGCGGCAGTCGTTGGCGCGAATCGCGGCCAACCCGTTCATCCCGCCCAAGGACCACGTGCGCGTCTACTCCGTGACGGACGGGTCGCTTACGGAAATCACCTGAAGGACCGATCTAACGTGGTCGGTTGACAGGATCGAACCTTCGGCCTCTTTGTCCCGAATCACGAGCATTGACGTCGCCAGGGGGTGGCTCCTCGGCGCGACCATTGGTGCTGGCCGAGATTGCCACGCTGATCATCCTGGCTGTGCGGCCGGTTCTGGAGCGAGGTGTCGACGACGACGGCAGATCGCCACGGTGACCAGGATCGCTGCAGCCAGGGCGTAGCCGGCCGCGGGTACGCCGGCGCCGGCGCCGGCGTGGGCCCAGTACCCCGCGGCCGCGACGGCGAGCCACTCGAGGCGTCGGGACATCACGGCCAGCGCAACGAGCGGCACGGCATACCAGGGGTAGCTGGGTGTGGTCACCAGCAGCAGTGACCCGAACAGCACCACGGCCGCCCGCTGAGGCTCTTCGGCTGTAGTGGTCCCCAGGGCCCAGATGGCGACGCCCGCCATGACCACGAGCGTTGCCGGGGTCAGCAGGTGCTCGGGTACGAACAGCCGTAGAAGTCCTGCGCGGTCCCCTCCGCCCTCCTCTGCCAGGTAGCCCGGCAGGTAGCCGAGCACCAGCCCCCCAACGATCAGGACGTGGGGCAGGTATGTCGCCACGAGGGTGACGAGTGCCGCCAGAGGTGTCTTCCAGGCCTGAGGGAACCCGTTGCGACGTAACGGCATGAACGCCGGCAGCAGGACCAGGGGTGTGAGCTTGACCGAGGCAGCCGCGCCCAGCAGGAGGCCGGCCACCCAGGCCGAGGATGCGCGTCCCTGTCGTGTGGACACGGCGATGACCGCTCCCACGATGAACGCCGCACCGAGGATGTCGACGTGCCCGCCCTTGCCCGCCTCGAGGATGACGGTCGGACACCATGCCCACCACAGGGCCTGGCGGGGGTTGAGACCGCGGCGCAGCAGCCAGGCGGCGAGCGCGGCTGCGATTGCGACTGCCAACACAGCGCTGCCGATCTGGATCCCCAGGGTTCCGGCCGACCAGGGTGTCACGGCGGCCACGGCGGCGAACCAGAGCTGGGCAACCGGCGGATAGATGGTCGGGACCCGCGGGCGGTTGATCATGGTGCGGCTGTCGTCGCGGGCGCGGTTCTGCAGCTCGCCACGATCTGCGGGCAGTGGCTGTGTCGTGACGCCGGAACTCTGCTCGGAGGTGAGCCCGGGGAACAGGACCGGGTCGCGCAGCCCGGCGAGCTGGCCGTCCAGTGGGACGTATCGGTAGGGCGAGGTCCCGGACAGCTGGACCCGGCCGTCCCAGACGTAACGCCAGGCGTCGCCGCCCGAGGGCGGAGGCGTGAAGACGCCCGGGAGCTGGACGGCGAGCGCCAGCAGCGCCACCGTGACCACAGGACGGCCGAGGTGCCTGCGGTCTCGCGTCACCCACGTCGTCGTCGCCACGCAGATCAGCCAGAATGCCAGGGTGGTGGCGATCCGCAGCCCTGCGCGGTGGGAGCTGTCACTGCGGGCCAGCATGGTCGCATAGGCGGCAACAACCACGGCGGCGCCGATGGGCAGTCTGGTCACGTGCCTAGCGCGTCGTCGTACAGCGCCATGGGGGAGGGGTCGACGCTGGTGATCCGTCGGTGCAGGCGGCCGAAGCGGCTGTCCGGCACGATCATGGCCACCGCCGCCGCATCGGCCGGGGTGTCGACGTCGCGTATGACAGGCAGCATCTGAACCCGAAACCCCAATAACTGCAACCTTTCCAGCTGAAGTCGGCCCGTCTGCGGCGTCGACATGGGCACTCCCCTGACGACGTCAGGATGAAAGCGTCGAAGGCCCATCGCCCAGTAGCCACCATCCGGGCACAGGCCCAGCACGGCGTCGGCGTCCCCCCAGTCGAGTCCGAGGTCGGCGGGCCTCAGCTGCGGGGTGTCCATGCCGACGAGCAATGCTGGGGCGTGTCCGCAATGGTTGAGGGCCTCCCGGAAGGCGTGACTCATCCGTTCGTCAAGGCCGGCACCCATCTGCCCCATGACGTCGACGGCCGCGGGAAGCCAAGCGCGGCGCACGCCCCCCCAGGCGATCACCCGACGGCTCGCTGGTGTGGCCACGACAGTGTCGAGGATGTCACGCAGAGAGGCCTGGGCCAGGGCGGCTGCCTGCGCCGGCGTGAAGGTGGTCGTGAGCCGTGTCTTGACCTGTCCGGCCACTGGCGACTTGGCCATGACAATGAGCGTTCCCCGCGTCTGCTCGACGGTGCTCATGACCTCAGGACTCTGGTCATGTCCGTGACCGCCCTCATGGCGCCCAGGGGTGTGCCGGTGACCTTGGATCGACCGGCGCGTGGCAGGTAGTCCACGTCGACCGACCTGATCTGCCAGCCGGACTCTGCGGCGCGGAACACCGTCTCGAGTGGGTAACCGGATCGTCGGTCCTCGATCTGTAGGCCAAGCAATGGCGCCCGGCGTGCGAGTCGCATAGGCCCGATGTCTGCCAGACGCAGTCCGGTGCGGCGGCGCAGTCGTCGGCAGACCTCCCGGTTGGCCATCTGAAGGTGCCAGGGCCACGCGTCACGGTCGACCGGCCGGCGGCATCCGATGACGAGGTCGACGTCGTCGGCAAGCGCATCGCGGAGCCGGCCGAGCTGGCACGGATCCAGGCTGGCGTCGGTGTCCATGAAGGCGACGACATCAGCGGTCACCGCTTCGAGGCCGGCATGACAGGCCGAGCCGTAGCCCCGCTGTCGGACGTCGACGACCCTGGCACCCAGCGACCTGGCAATGTCGGGCGACCCATCTGTCGAGCCGTTGTCCGCCACGATGGGACGAGCCCATGACGGCATCCGGACCAGGACCCAGGGCAACGCCTGCGCCTCGTTGAGACAGGGCAGGATCACATCAATCGTGTCGTCTCGCACCTTCGCCACTATATGGGGAGCCAACCCTCGGGCGGAGGCGGTCTTCCCCGTCCCGGCACGGCTTCGGCATGAGCCACAGCGACGAGGCGTTCACCAAGGAAGCGCTGATGCGCCGGGTCTGGGATGGGACTTCGGCGACATGTCGACGGTCACGTTCCATGTCCGCAGGCGAAGAGAGAAGAACGAGCGCGACCCGTCCGATCCACGGCCCGTCGTTGAGCTGGCGCCGCACCCCTAGCCGAAGGTCAGGCCGGCCACGCCGCCCGTCAGGGAAACCGTTGCACTCCAACCGAGCTCGGTCAGGATGCGCTGGCTGGAAGCGGTGATGTGGCGGACGTCTCCGAGCCGGAAGTCCCCGGTCACGACCGGCTCCGGCCCTTGTCGGGGCTCAGACATCGCCGTGGCCAGATCCATGATGGTGGAGACCATCCCGGATCCGACGTTGTAGGCACGATGCGAAACGGGCCGGCCATCCGTAGCGGTCGTAGCGGTCAGGGCGGTCACGAAGGCGCGGGCGACGTCATGGACGTGGACGAAGTCCCGTCGTTGACCACCATCCTCGAACACCCGGGGCGCCTCCCCGCGGTCCAGTGCCGACGAGAAGATCGACGCGACGCCTGCGTACGGCGTGTTGCGCGGCATACCGGGCCCGTAGACGTTGTGCAGTCGCAGCGAGATCGCCGAGCCGTCGGTCTCGCGAGCCCAGATCGCGCCGAGGTGTTCTTGGGCGACCTTGGTGGCGGCATACGTGTTGCGAGGGTCCATGGCTGCATCCTCGGTCACCAGGCCCGGCACCAGGCCCTTGCCGCAGAGCGGGCATGAAGGCTCAAAATGGCCATGCGACAACGCTTCTCGCGTCCGCTCAAGCGGCCAGACCAGGCCGTGTTCCGGGCAGATGTAGCGGCCCTCGCCGTAGACCACCATCGAGCTGGCCTGAACGAAGCGCCCGACGTCCGCGGCAGCCATGGCTCCCAGCAGCGCCGCCGACCCGAGGTTGTTGCTCGAGACGTAGTCGTCCATGTCGTCGATGCCAACCCCCAGCCCCACCTTGGCTGCGAGGTGAATCACCGCGTCAACCCCGGACAGGGCGGCAGTGACGGCCCCCGCATCACGGACGTCGCCCACCACCAGCTCGGCGCCCAGCCCCGCGAGGACATCACGAGCCGATGCCCCGCCGTCGCGATGAACGTCCGCGCGCAGCGAGTCGAGCACCACAAGGTGGTCTGTCGAGGCGAGCGGTTGATTGACCTGCCCGGAGACCAGCTCGGCGACCACGGCTTGGCCGATGAAGCCGGCTCCGCCGGTGATGAGTATCCGCACCCCCTCACACTGTCACGCGATCCGATGCCGCATCATCGTTCGGTAGGCGTTTGGCGCCAGAAGTTGGAAGGTCTGTCGCTGAGTGGTTCAGCCGAGGCGTCAGCATTTCGTAAGGCTCGCCCGATGTTCCAGTCACCTCAAGTGGTGTTTAATCGCTTGGAAAGGGACAGGAGCAGTGCGTTCTACTCGCCGAAAGCAGGGCCGCGCCATGACCACAGAGTCCACGCAAGCGGATACCCGCGAGATTGTCGTGTCCACGCGCCTCAGCCGCGGGATCATTGCCGGTGTGAGAATCGGTCTGGCGTTGCTGTGGATCCAGAACGCCGGCTGGAAGGTTCCGCCCAACTTCGGCCAAGGCGCTCAGCCCACGGGCCTCTATCAGTTCACCAGCTACGCTGTCGAATACCCTGTGTTCCCGCCGTTCTCCTGGCTGGTCGAGCATCTGATCCTGCCGAACTTCGCGTTCTTCGGCTGGATGGTGCTCCTGGCCGAGGCGTCACTTGGCGCATTTCTCCTGGTCGGGCTGGCCACCAGATTCTGGGCATTGGTCGGTCTTGCGCAGACGATGGCGATCACGCTGTCGGTCCTCAACGCCCCGCATGAGTGGCACTGGTCATACCTGCTCATGTTCATGGCGAACGCTACTGTCTTCGCCACCGCGGCAGGACGATATACCGGCCTCGACGGGCTGCTGCGACCACACTGGCAGTCGTCGACCACACCGATTAGTCGCCTGCTCGTGAGGGCATCGTGACCGCGGCCGGAAGGTCCCTGGACCGGGCGACGACGACGCTGGGCGCCGTAGCAGTCGCCAGCGCCGTGTTCGTGTTCGCCCGCGGCGACTTCAGTTTCATCCGGGTCCGCGGCGATTCCGTCGCCGTGGTGCTGGCGCTGGGACTGCTCGCCATCGTGGCGGGACGGCGTGCCAGCCGCACGCTGACGCTGGCGGCCGGTGCCGGATTCCTGGCGAGTGCGGCAGTAGTGCTACTGGCACTGGTGACCCGGGGTGACAGTGCGTTCCTGGACGTTGACGGCTCGACCCTCTCATTCTGTCTCGGGCTTGGGATCGGCCTGCTTCTCCTCGGGCTGGCTCACGACCAACCACGGACCTCGACCCCCTGAGCTATCGCCACGCACCGAACGAAGGAGCGCGGCATGGACCTACCCGCACCTGTGGACCCGTCCCCAAAGCCGCCCGAGAACATGCCTGAGACGTCGATGCCACCGGGGCCTTCCCAGAGCACTCGGTCGAGAGGCTGCGCCGGTCGGGACGTTCGGTCTGACCCGCCGACTGACATTGGCGGACTGGGGCGCTGCTGTACTTCGCTGCTGTACTGCTGGCGCAGCCGACTCGGTACTTCGCTGCTGTACTGCTGGCGCAGCCGACTCGCGGGCATGTGTCAGCGGCGGAGGACCCGGGTCGGTCCTGATGAGATCCCGACGAGATCAGCGAAAACCCAAGAACGTGTGGCCGGCATCGCCGACCGCTGCGAGCTGCCGAATTCGTCTCGTCCGGCGGGACGAACCTCCGGACGATACACTTCAGGAGTGTATTGCAGCCAACAGTTTCGTGATCTGAGGCCGACACCGTGGCACGCCAATCATTGACTGTCGGAGGACTCGGCCGAGGACCTGCTCCCGGTGGTACCGCTTGGCGATTGCGCCTGCCGGCAGATACCGGGGCTTCGACTCGCGACTCGCGGCCAAGTTCGGGAACCGGTGGCCGCTATGACCCGCCCATACACGCCCCCGGCGGCGGGCAGCCGATGCTACTGATCGAGGGCGGGGACCTCGGCTGCGGCGAGCTGCTGATCTTGGTGCACAAGCGCGTGCGCGGGCTACTTGGTGGCACCCAGATCGGCATCGCCACAACAGACTGGGCGGCGGGGATCGACATTCCCGCCTGGTGTCATCTCACCGGTCATAAGTACCGGGGGCAGGCGACCGCCGACGCCGGCTCGCCCTACATCATTGAGCTAGCCGAGCGGCCCAACCCGATCGACCCCGACCGTCCCTGGCACCGTCTACCTGTAAAAGAGGCAACTTGATGAGCAGCATCCTCGTGTCGTTAGCCAGCAGCCACGACAACCCCGACCGCGCCACCGTGAGCTTCGTCGTGGCCAGCGCCGCGGCTGCGTCAGGCCAGGACACCACCGTATTCCTGTCCGCGGACGGCGCATGGCTTGGCAAGAAGGGCGAAGCCGACAAGATCCACGAAGACGGGTTCGCCCCGCTGGCCGAACTGATGGCCGGTTTCGTCGAGGCAGGCGGGAAGATTCTCGTCTGCAGCCCCTGTGCGAAGAAGCGCGGCATCAGCCAGGCCGATCTCGTCGACGGATCGGTCATCGCTGGCGGCGCGGCCGTGGTCGCGCTGATGGCCGCAGGCGCCCAGACCATCTCCTACTAATCCGATGAACCTGTCGCAGCGACCCGCTGCCGAAGTGCACGGCGGAACGATGGACTGTGGCGGCGGGCTGCTGCTGCTGTTGATGCGCAGCATCGGAAAGATCGAGACCGGACAGGTGCTACTCGTGCATACCGAGGAACCCTCCGTGCCGCCGGACCTCCAGGACTGGGCTCGGCTGGCCGGGCACGAGATCGTCGACTCGACAGCAGAGCACCCGCAGGGTCCATGGCGGGTCTCCGTTCGGCGCGGGGAAGCACCGTCCGCGCAAGCGCCGTCCGCGGGGGCTTCCGACGACGTGTTCAGCCGCGGGCCAGCGACGCCCGTCGGTGATCGGCTCTGGCTCTACAGCAACTTCCACTGCAACCTGGCCTGCTCGTACTGCTGTGCTGAGTCGTCCCCGCAGGCGTCCCCGCGGCTGCTTCCCCTTGACGTCGCCCTTGCCGCCGCCGACGAGTTCTGCGCTCTCGGAGGACGCGAACTCCTGGTGACCGGCGGCGAACCGTTCCTCCACCCCCAGATCCACGTAATGATGACCGAGCTCGCGCGCAGGCTCCCGGTCACCCTGCTCACCAACGCAATGACCTTTCACAGCGGCCCACGCCGGACGGCGCTGCAGGCCATGCCGCGCGAACGAGTCACCCTCCAGATAAGTCTCGATTCGGCCGGACCCGAGCTGCACGACCACAACCGCGGCTTACGAAGCCACGCCAAGACCCTCGCCGGCATCGCGGATGCGCGCGACCTTGGCTTCACCGTGCGAATAGCCGCCACCCTGCACGATCACGAAGCCGACACCGCCGCCAACCTCAACGCATTGCTCGACACTCTGGACATCGAACCCGCCAACCGGCTGATCCGACCGGTGGCCAGACAAGGATTCGCCGAGCACGGTCAACCGGTGAGCATCGACACCCTCCAGCCCGAGCTTACGGTCACCGCCGACGGAATCTGGTGGCACCCGGTCGCTGTCACTGACCCCGCCATGCGTCTTGCTGATCACCCACTCCCGCTGGCTCCCGCCCTCGCCACCATCCGCGACACCGTCGCCGTCCAAGACGCCGCCCACCGCGAAGGTCGCCGCCACGTCTTCCGCTGCGTGTAACACACGTGTCGCTTGGCGAACGCTCAGCGGAGCAGGTGACAGCGCTGTTCAACGCCAGCCCGATCGTCCCGTAGCCGGGTCGGTGACCGGTGACCGATCCGCGAACGACACATGCCTCTATTTTGGGTCGTCGAGTCCATCGATCAGTTGTGGTCGCCGGGCCACGCGGTTGGCAGGGTCATGGCTGGACGGCATGGCGTCCCGGGGCATGGCCGACGCGCGCGAGCAGCCTCTCGCTGAGCACAACTTCGTGCTGGAGCCGCTTCAGTTTCAGAGGGTCAGCAACGACCCCCTGCTTCCGGAGGACCTCAGCCAACTGGACCCAATGGTCTGCATCCATGTCCTCGTGCGAGCGCCCACCGAATGGCTTGTCCGGGCCGACCACCATGCGCGCTGTGTCCACGATGTCCTCGACCGATGTCAGAGCCCAGATGTTGGGCGGGCCCGAAACGCTCCAGCCTCTGTCGCCCAGGAGCAGAACCCGGCCGCCACCCACCAGCACGGCTTCGTAGCGCGCGGATACCGACATCCGCCGTGGGACATAAACATCAACATCAACGAAGGTCACCAGCCGCGTCACTGGAATCACATCCTCATCATTGCAGCTCGAACCGATCGAGCTCGAGGTGCCGTTGAACGATGGCCGAACGGCGAACAGGAGCGGCGGGATCCGGGCGGCGCACCCTTGGCCAGGGTCTACGTGCTCATCGGGCGCTCGCCGGCGGCAGCTGTGTGGCGGTCTGGACTGCCGCTGTGAGGTGGTCCAGGACACCGGTCTGCGCCAGCAGGGCGAAACGGTCCGGGACTCCCCAGTGCTCGACGATGCGTCCGTCGACGACTCGCGCGACGTCCAGCACGGTGAACTGGACCGGCCGGCCGCTCGGCGCCCCGAAGAACGGACCGGTCGCCGTCCCCCGCGCGGACACCCGAACCCAGATGGTGTCGCCGTCCTCGACCTCGTCCTCGATCGTGAACGAGATGTCGGGGATGGCGGTGTGCACGTCCCGGATGGCGGCCTTGACGTGGGCGATCGCGTCGGCCCCCGTACCGGCCAGGCCGAACTGGTGCTCGACCAGATCGGGGGCGCAGAGCTGGTCGACAACGGCAGTGTCTCCGGTCGCGAACCCCTCGGCGAAGATCCGTCGCATCACCTTGGACGCCTCCGAACGAGGGATGACAGCGGGCCGGTGCGTCGTGACTCTCATCGAGACCTCCAGATAGTCGATATCGCAGTGTGACTGCTCTCAGTGCAGTATTACTGCATCTGATGCAGTGATACTGTCCCGCCTATGGAACGTGCTGTCAAGCCCCAGTCGACGTACCGCCAGGAGCAGGCGGCGGCGACCCGCGAGCGCATCGCGCAGGCGGCTCGGCGGCTGTTTGCGACGGTTGGCTACGGCTCAACGAGCATGGAGGCGATCGCGGCCGAGGCCGGGGTGGCCGTACGCACCGTGTACTCGGCCTTCGGTGCCAAGCGCGAGATCCTCTCCCTGATCTGCGAGCGCTGGCTCGAATCGGCGCGCGCGCGCGAGCGGGCCATGGAGGTGCTGGCGGAACCGGACCCGGCGCGCCGCCTGCGCGCTGCCGCCGGCTGGTTGTGCAACCTGTACTCCGCCGGTTTCGACGTCGTGATGATCTTCGAGGCGGCAACCGACGAAAGCCCTGAGACCCGAGCCCTGCTGCGCTCAAAGCTGGCCGGGCGCAACGAGGTGATGGACGCTATGGTCGCCTCACTCGGCGGTCACCTGCGGGTGCCTGTCTCCGAGGCTCAGGCGGTCTACCGAGCACTGGCCGCGCCCGGGGTCTACCGGGAGCTCGTCGAGGACTCCCACTGGACCCTGGAGGAGTTCCAGCGCTGGGTCGGCGACGCGCTGGAACGACACCTGCTCGGTGCGCAGCCGGCCGGGGGTGGGGACGTCTCACGCGTCGGGGCCAGACCGCTCTTACGCTGACCCGGCCTCCACAGCCATCGCAGAAGAACTTGCACTTGGCACGCTGCCGTCGGCCCCATTGATCCAGCCAACGACGGCGTCCAGCTGGCCGCGCTCCTCGACCCGAACGGCAACCGGTTGACCTTCATCGGCGGCTTCCACACCACGTACTGAGACCACCGAGATCACCACCTGCAACCCAGTCCACGACCGCCTGAATTCGGCCGGACCTCAGCCGGGTGTCCCGAATCACGAACGATGACCGGACGCGTGGGAGCGATGCCTCAGTGCCCGCATGCCGATCCCCGTG
>JACMPC010000034.1 GCA_014377705.1 Dermatophilaceae bacterium | reverse complement strand
GTCAGAGTCGACACCCGAAGGGAAAGATCATGAATGTCGAGGGCGTGCTGCTCGGCATAGACCATCTCGCGGGCGGCCGGCATGCGGACCATACGATCTCCGAGGAGATGCGCACCGATCCGAAGACCCACCGTGTCTTCGTGGTGATCACCTGGCTGCTCGTCGCCGAGCTCGCGCTCGGGACCGTCGCGCTGGCGGTGCCCGTCATGCTTCGACTGCGCGGCGACGACGTCCCCCTGGTGGTGTGGATGCGGCTGCTCGTCGTGCTCGCCATGACCACGACGCTGTTCTACTTCGCCTGGCGCGCTCAGCTCGGCTACTACTGGGCCTACTCGCGGCTGAGGCTGTTCAGCAAGATCTTCCCGGTCGTCGCCCTGGTGACCGCGGCCATCCCGGGCCTCTACCCGCTGTGGATGGTCACGGAACAGATCTTCTTCAGCCTCATCCTGCTCGGCATCGCCGAGTACCTGTCGACCGATCACATGCGGCTGGCCTACGCGAAGCCGCCCGACAAGCCGAGGGTCGCGAAGCTTGTCAACAGATAGCCCGCCGAACCCGGGTGGGTTCGGCAAAGGACCAAGGCTCTGGGCCGGTATCAGAACGGCTGGGATGCCTGAAGGACACTCGAGGTCACCCTCGGGGGTTGAAGGAGGAGCGGGATGCAGTCTCGAGCACGGGTCGTGATCGTCGGCGGTGGTGTCAGCGGTCTGGCGACGGCGCACTACATCCACCGTCAGCTGAGCGCGGGCGTGCAGCTGACCCTGGTCGAGGCGGGCGATCGGCTGGGCGGCAAGATCGCCAACCAGGAGTTCAGCGGCCACCTGGTCGACACTGGGCCTGACGCGCTGCTGGTGCGGGTCCCGGCGATGGCTGCGCTGCTCGAGGACCTCGGGCTCAGCGACGAGATTGTGGCCCCGGCCTCCCTCGGCGCCCATGTCTGGTCGCGTGGCAAGCTGCGTCGCCTGCCCACCGGCACCCTCTTCGGGGTCCCTGACCGTCTGATCCCCCTGGTGAGGTCAGGCCTCATGTCTCCCGCCGGCCTGGCGCGCGCGGCCCTGGACCTGGTGCTCCCGCGCCGTCGCACCTTCGCCCCGGACCCGTCGATCGCGGACCTGGTCACTGCCCGGCTTGGCGCGCAGGTGTTCGATCGCCTGGTCGAGCCTCTGCTCGGCGGGGTGCATGCCGGACGGGCCACCGAGCTCAGCGCGCACAGCACCGTGCCCGACATCGACAGGCTCGCGCGCAACAACCGGAGCCTCTACCTAGGCCTTCGCAAGATGCGACGGCACTCCCCGCCGGCAACGGGCGCACCGGTTCTGGTCACCCTGACCGGCGGACTGGGGCGCCTGGTCGAGGCGCTGGTCTCCCGGCTGGCCGGCGACGACCTCCGGCTGAACGCCACTGTGGGCAGCATCGCGCGGGACGGCTCCGGATACCGGGTGGACCTGGCCGACGGCCAGAGCATCGCGGCCGATGCCGTCGTCCTGGCCACCCCCGCGCACGCCACCGCCGGACTGCTTGCCGAACTGGCTCCCGAGGCGGCGACGGTGATGGCCGAGATCCCCTACGTGGATGTCGCGACGATCTGGTTGGCGTATCCGCGCTCCGCGATGGGCCGGGTCCTGGACGGAACAGGCTTCCTGGTCCCGCCGGAGGAGGGCAAGCTCATGGTGGGCTGCACCTGGTCGAGCGCCAAGTGGCCACACCTGGCCGACGACGACCTCGTCCTGATTCGCTGCATGGTGGGTCGCCGCGGGGATCTCAGGTGGCTGGAGATGGACGACGACACCATGGTGCGCCAGGTGCATGCGGAGCTGGTCGAGGCGATGGGCCTGACTGCCGCTCCGGACCACCAGAGCATTCAGCGCTGGCCACTGGCGATGCCCCAGTACCTGGTGGGACATCAGGGGCGGCTGGGCGCCCTGGCCGCCGCAACCGCCCATCTGCCCGGCCTGTACCTGACCGGCGCTGCCTACCGTGGTGTTGGCATCGCCAGCTGCGTGGTCGACGCCAAACGCACTGCACAGGACGTTGCTCACGATGTCCCTCAACCGACGGCCGACGCGCGGCCCCTTACCGAGGTAACTCCATGACTGCTATCACGACGGCTGTGCCCCGCGGGCGCCTGAACTTCTCGCAACGACCGATGCTGGTCTTCTGGGAGGTCACCCGCGCCTGCCAGCTTGCCTGTTTCCATTGCCGCGCAAGCGCCACCGAGGGAGCCTTGCCGGGTGAGCTCACCACGACCGAAGGCTTCAACCTGATCGACCAGGTTGCCGGCTTCGGGCGCCCCTACCCTATTCTCGTGCTCACCGGTGGTGACTGCCTGCTGCGCCCGGATCTGTTCGACCTGGTCGAACACGCCAAGGCACTGGGTGTGCCAGTGGCCCTTTCTCCGTCGGTCACCCCACAGCTGACGCCCGAGAAGATCGAGCTGATGGTCAGCAGCGGCATCAACGCCGTCTCGATCAGCCTCGACGGCGCCGTCCCGGCCACCCACGATGGAGTGCGCGGCATCCCCGGCCATTTCGAGGACACGATCGCAGCGATCACGGCGCTGTCAGCGGCCGGACTGACCGTCCAGGTCAACACCACGGTGATGCGGGCCAACGTCAGTGAGCTCGCCGATGTCGCTGACCTGATCTCGCGGGCTGGCGCGCACATCTGGGAGGTCTTCTTCCTCGTCCAGGTCGGGCGCGGCGTGGCCACCGATGCTGTGAGCCCGCAGGAGCATGAAGAGATCTGCCACTTCCTGTATGACGCGTCGCAGCACGGTTTCATCGTCCGCACGGTCGAGGCCCCCTTCTTCCGCCGGGTGGTGTTTCGCCGTCAGGAGGGCGATCCTGCTCCGACCAGCAGCCTCTACACGGCACTGTCCGGACGCCTCGAGGCGTTGATGGGGCCGGCGGCCGGGCGTCCCCGGGCACAGACCGCGTCCACCCGTGACGGCAAGGGGATCCTCTTCGTCGCCCACGACGGCGAGATCAACCCGGCAGGGTTCCTGCCGCTGCCGCTGGGCAACGTGCGGGACGAGGCGATCGCCACGATCTACCGCGACCATCCGCTGCTGCGCCAGATCAGGGACGCCGAGTTTACCGGTCGTTGTGGCCGCTGCGAGTACGCCGACCTGTGCGGGGGCTCGCGTGCGCGCGCCTACGCAGCCACCGGGGATCCGCTCGGCGAGGACCCGGCGTGCCCCTACGAGCCCGGAGAGTCGCCCTCCGACATCGCCCCGGTACCCACCCAGGGCTGACCCTCGCCCGGTCCCGGGCCGTTGGCACCGTCGAAGAGCGTCCGAGGTGTAGCCCAGATTCGTGCAGATTCGTGCAGATGCGGTGCCAGGCAACGGGTGACTACTGCTGCCGGTCACTACTAGCCAGATTCGACGCACTAGAACCGATGGCGCATTGCGTCCGGCCCGTCATGCCTGCACCATCGGAGCAGGCGTCTTTCACCTGTCAAAGGCGTCAGCTTTTCACCCTGGGCCACGGAGGCAGGCATGAGGTGCGGACAGATCGAGCGACTCGAGGTGCGGACAGATCGAGCGACGCGATGTGCGGATGCTTATCCGAGTCCAACCCGGATGAGAGCGCCTTGTCGGGAAGGGCGTCCCGGTCGACCCGAGGTGGAGCGGCATCGTCGAGGTGCTCGTCCACTGTCTCTGCGGGACGGTGGTCTGGGAGCCCGGATCGGTGGTGCTGCGGTTGCCGGATCGCTCGTGCGCCAACCGGATGGACGACCTCGACGCGCTGCGGCTGTGCCTTGCCCGGATGGGGGTTCAGGTCGTCTTTGACGCCTCGCGCGCGGAACAGCCGGACGCATGCCTCCTGGTTTTCCTAAGAAAGCTGGGGGAGTCGGGTCTCATGGCGGGCATCGGGCGACCGGCTGTCATCTAGCAGGGGGCAGCGCCCTGCTGGGCGCTAGTCCGACTGAGTCGGTACGACGACGTTCCACGGTCGCAGCACATGGTCGACGCCCACTCCGGCAGCTGTATACGGGTCGTTCTCCATCACCCGCCGGGCCTCTTCCTCGGACGCCACCTTCAGCACCATCATGGCGCCCGACCCATCGCCGACCGGCCCGGCCAGGACGACGGTGCCCGCCTCCTGAAGCGACCGCGCATAGGCCAGGTGGTCGGGGCGGACGCGAGCGCGCGCGCCCAGGTCGGCGTAACGGTACTCCAGTACGTAGTAGCTCATGGGTGCAGCATGTCAGTCCCGTTGAGTTCGCCGCGCGCCGGCTGTGCCGGAGACTCCGGGCGACCCGATGAGATGCCGGTTGTCACCCTCGGGAGCACCGGCGTCCGACATCGCGGCAACCGGCTGACCGTTCCCGGCGCCGTTCGGCACGAGGCTGAAGGCGCCCTCCTCCTCCTGGGCGTTGTGCAGCCGGAGCACGGCATACAGCCCGTAGAGCAGGCGCCGGAGCTCGACGACGTCCTCGGGTTGAGTGGTGTCGCGGTCGAGTCCCACGAGAAGCCGCCTCAGCTTGACGACCTGATGCTCGATCTCGGCGTGCGTCCGGCTCATCGCCGCCGTCGCGTCCGTGCCCCCGAGGGCCCGGCCCACCAGCGGCACCAGGAGCTCCTCGTCGGCGCGCTCGTGCGGGAGCAGCTCATCCTCCAGACGGTCCAGCAGGTTGCGCACCGGTCCGAGGTCGGCGTTGCGGGTCGAGAGCCTGTCGGCGGACGACCGGATCTTTTCGATCAACGGCAGTACGGCGTCGTGCTCGGCACGCAGCCGCAGCGCGGTGGCAACGTCCGCGGGCGCCATCGCGATCGTGTGCACCGTGCCGGGCAGCACTCCTCGCAACGCGATCCCGATCGCCAGCACGTCGATGATCTCCTGCACGACAGCCCCGGCCGCGGGAGGGAGCAGGCCGACCGCCGCGAAGACCATCGCGACCAGAGACAGACCCATGCCGACCAGGACAGACTGAAGGGCGATCCCCTTCGAACGCCGGGCGATGAGGATCGCATCGGCCAGCGCGTCGACTCGGTCAACGGTCAGGACGACGTCGGCGGCCTCGGACGACGCCGTGGCTCCCCGCGAGGCGAGTGCCACCCCGACCCCGGCGGCGGCGAGGGCCGGCGCGTCGTTGATGCCGTCGCCGACCATGATCGTCGGGCCGCGGGCGGACTCTCGCTCGATCGCGGCCAGCTTCTCCGCCGGGTCGCAGTCGGACAGGACGGTGTCGACCCCCACGACGCGTCCGACCATGTCCGCGATGTCGGCGCGGTCGCCGGTGACCAGGACGACGCGGGTGACGCCAGCTCGGCGCAACGCGCGGACCATCCGGGGCGAGTCGGGCCTGATCCTGTCCTCGAGCAGGAAGGCGCCCGCTGGCTCACCGTCGACGGCGACGAACACCGTCAGGGAACCGTCCAGGTCGGCCCGTCGACGGGCCTGGCGCACCCACGGCGGTGCGGTGTCTGCGCCGGCCGCGGGGTCACCCACAATCCACGAGGCCTTGCCCAGCTTCACCCGGTGAGCGCCCACGGTCCCTTCCAGGCCGTAGCCGTGCACCTCGCGGACGTCCTCAGGCATCTCCAGGGCGAGTCCTCGACGGGTCCCGCCAGTGACGATGGCGCTGGCCAGGACGTGCGCGGATACCTGGTCGAGGGAGGCGGCGAGTCGTAGTACCTCGTCTGCGTCCATCCGGTCGCCGGCCGTCAGCACGTCGGCCAGGACCGGGTGGCCCTGGGTCAGGGTTCCGGTCTTGTCGAAGAGCATCACCTGCCCGGCGGCGAGTCTCTCCAGGGCGCTGCCGCCCTTGACGACGACGCCGATGTGGGCGGCGCGGCTCAGGCCGGACATGATCGCGATCGGCGCGGCAAGCAACAGCGGGCAGGGCGTGGCGACCACGAGCACGGCAACAGCGCGAACGGCATCCCCGCTCAGTGCCCAGGACACGCCGGCGAGCAGGAGCGTGAGCGGCACGAAGAGGATGGCAAACCGGTCGGCGGCACGAACGAAGGGTGCGGACGAGGCCTGGGCCTGCTCCACGAGGCGGACCACGCCGGCATAGGTGGACTTGGCGGCCAGCGCGGTGGCGGCTAGATGGATCGCCCTGCCTGCGTTGACCACACCGCTGCGGACATCGTCTCCGGCGAGCCGCTCGACCGGCAGCGCCTCTCCGGTGAGGGCTGACTCGTCCAGCACCGCGGCGGAACGAAGCCGCCCGTCCACCGGGACGATCTCGCCGGTGCGAACGAGCAGGAGGTCACCGACCACGACCTCGTTCACCGGGATCTCGACGACCCCGCTCTCGACAACTCGCCGGGCCGTGCGAGGGGCGCGCTCGGCCAGCAGGCTCAGCTCGCGTCGCGCCCGTGCTGCCGCCCGTGCCTCCAGGACCTGCCCGCTGGCGAGCATCACCGTGATCATCGCGCCCGCGAACGGCTCGTTCACCACGATCGCGCCGGCCAGGGCGAGCACCGCGATGAGGTCGACGCTCAGCTGGTGGCGCCGGATCGCGGCGACGGTCCAGAACACCGAGAAGACGAGGCCCAGCACGTTGCCGGCGAGCCATAGCGTGCGCGCCGGCGCCGGCGCGGAGATCAGCCAGGCCAGGCCACCGGCGAGCAGGAGCGCCGTGGATACGGTGAAGAGAAGCGATTCCTTGCTGGCGCGCAGAAGGGTCACCACTCCATGTTCCTGCCTCCGGCCGCCGTGCTACAGAGGCGAAAGGCCCGCCTTACCTGCCGGATCAGCGTCGTTGGGCCGTTCGGTCGTAGCTGCGCCAGACCAGCCGGTGGATGGGAATCCAGCGCGGGATCGAACGCAGACCCGGGATGAAGGGCACAAACATCAGCAGCAGAGTGAGG
This sequence comes from Dermatophilaceae bacterium, assembly GCA_014377705.1. GTDB lineage: Bacteria > Actinomycetota > Actinomycetes > Actinomycetales > Dermatophilaceae > UBA4719. The sequence continues at coordinate 5,178 of JACMPC010000034.1, read as the reverse complement.
AGCATCATCAGGCCCCAGACCTCGGCGTCGGCATTGTCCGAGGTTGAGAAGGGCTTCACCTGGTACCAGAACGTGTAGAGCCACATCCAGGGCTGCCCGGGGGCGTTGCCCACCTCGTTCATCATGCCCCACTGGTCTCCGCCAAGGTTCTGGGCGACCGCCTGGTCCTCGAGGTAGGCCCCGTCGGAGAGCAGCAGCAGCGACCGGGTCTGGTCGCCTCCGTAGAAGTTGCCGGACGAGGTGAGTGCGCCCTCGAGCCCACCCGCCTTGGCCAGCCCCAGCAAGGCGGTTGACAGCGCGGGCACCGGACCGTAGCCACCACTAGCCGCGACCTTCCCCACCTCGCCGCCCGCTCCTGCCGCCGGTTCGCCGTCCGCCGCGGCCGTCCCGATGGCGTCGGTGTATGCCGTTGCCCACCTGGTCTGCTGTTCGGGGGTGGCAGCCTTCCAATGCGCCAGTGCCGCGCTGAGCTTCGGGTCTCCGCTGACGTTGCTGAGGGGGCCCAGGACCAGGTCTGCGGAGTCCACCGGAACCCGGACGCCTCCCAGCTTCTGCAGGGGGATTGGGCCGAGCTTCTGACCTTCGGCGGCACTGTTGTACGGCGCGCCATACGTCGCGCTCGTGGTTGTACCGGCCAGCTCTGAGGCCGCTGTGGTGACGAGGTTGTCCGGGTCGGCCTTCGCCCACCCCGACATGGTGATCGCCTTCTCGTCGGGCGAGGAGAAGATCGCGGCCAGCCCGAGGCTGAGCACCGTGACGACGACCAGGGCGATGACGAACTCCTTGACCAGGTCGTAGCGCCGGGTCGGGAAGTCATGTGAGTCCGGGGTCCGGTCACGACTCATGACTCAGTTCTCCAGTCTTGCGTCGAGGGGAGGGACGACGCCGTGGCGCCGGACCAGGATGATGTGCAGCAGTGTGAGCAGGCCCACACTCAGGGGCAGGAGCACCACGTGCCAGAGCAGCATCTGCGCGGGGTTGAGCACGTTGAAGAACGCGCCGGCGCCGATGGAGTTGATCCCGTCCTTGCCCTCGGCAGCGATCCACTGCGCGCTGAAGTTGGACTGTGACAGGAAGCCGGTGAAGGACGTGCCGATCGAGATGAGGAACAGCACGATGCCGGTGATCCACGTCATGGCCCGCCGGCCGCGCCAGGCGGCCATCCAGAAGTTGCCCCACAGGTGAATCACCATGAAACCGAAGAACAGCTCAACGCTCCAGAGGTGAACGGAGTTGACGTAGTGACCCACCGACGAGACGTGCCACCACGTCGCGCCGCCGAGCGACAGGACCACACCTGAGGCGATCACGACGACCAGGGCGGTCAGAGTCAGCACGCCGAAGACGTAGATCCACGAGGCGACGTACACCGGCTGACGGTCTGGGAGGGCCTGGCCCGCCGGCACGAGCCCTTCAAACCAGCCGCGAAGCCGGTTGGTCCAGCTGTCGGGGTCCCCGGTCGGGTCCGGGCTCAGCTCGCTCGGCCCGGTCGCGTCCGGGCTCAGCTCGCTCGCACGGGTCGTCATCGACTGTGCCCTTCGTCGGCCTGATCGTCATGCGTCGGGAATGGCACGACCAGGGCGAGGATGAACAGGAGAACCATCACGGCGATGATGATCGCGTTGGCGACGGAAATCTGGATGACGCCCCAGTGGATATATTTCCCGGGTCCTTCCGCAACAATGCTCAGGGCACTCATCACAGTTACCTGCTTCATGTGGTGAACGGGTCACGACGACACCGTTGAGAACCCTCAAAGAATCAGCCCTCGAAAGTACGGCGACAAGGTCCGTTCTGCGTATGCCGTGTGGGTGTTTTCCGCCAGCGACTGCTGATGCGACGCGTAGCCTGTTGATCATGGGTGCGCAGGTGATACGGGTGGTGGTGGTTGACGACCATGCCCTGCATCGGGACGGCACCCGTCAGATTCTCGAGGCGCACCCCGACTTCGAGGTGGTGGGTGATGCCAACTCCGGCGAGATCGCCCTCGCCCTGGTCAACAAGCTTCGCCCCGATGTGGTGCTGATGGACATTCGGCTTCCCGGGATGAACGGCGTCGAGGTTACCCGCCGGCTCACCCGGGACCATCCCGACGTTCACGTCCTGATGGTCAGTGCGTACGACGAGGACGAGTACGTCCGGGGCGCGCTGGAGGCCGGGGCCGCGGGGTACCTGAGCAAGACCGCTCCCGGCAAGGAGCTCGTCCAGGCGGTTCGGGCCGTGGCCGGCGGGACCAGCGTCCTCCAGTCTGGTCTCACCGCCCGGCTGCTGGCCCCACCGGGTGGGGGCGAGCATCTGGCCGATCTGACAGAGCGTGAGCTGTCGGTGCTGAGCCTGCTGGCGGAGGGCCTGCACAACCGCCAGATTGCCGCCCGGCTGGGGATCAGCTCGCGCACGGTGGACCGGCACTGCGACAACATCTACGCCAAGCTCGGGGTGGGCTCACGCACCGAGGCGGTTGTCCGGGCCATCTCGACCAAGCTGCTGAGCGTGGGCCATGACGAGCACTGAGATTCACGCCCCCACCCGAGTGTTCGCGGCGCCGGCCATGGGTGTTTGGGACAGGCTGGGCCTGCCACTGGGGTCTGGCCGGTTCTGGCTCGTCCAGGCAGGGGTCCTGCTGGTGGCATTCCTGGACGAGATCCTCCTTGACGTCATGCAGTTCCTCCCGCCGTTCGAGATCCCCCGCTCGACGGTCACCGCCCTGCTGCTTATCCCGGTGGTCTATGCGGCGCTGAACTTCGGCGTCCGGGGTGCCGTCGGCACGGCGCTGTGGGCGACCGCGCTGATGATCCCGGACTGGCTCTTCATCACCGGGGTGACAACGGCGAACGCCTGGGTCGAGATCGGGAACCTGGCCATCCTGAACGGGGTGGCGATCATCGTGGGGCAACGGGTCGACCGCGAAGGACATGCCCGGCTTGGGGCGGAGGAGGCACTGCGAGTCAGCGAGGTGGCGGAGGAGCGCCGCGCGCGCGAGCAACGGGCATACGCCTCGCACCTGGTCACGGTCCAGGAGGATGAGCGCCGCACGCTGGCCCAGGACCTGCACGACGACCCGGTGCAGACGCTGACCTACCTGGTACGGATGCTCGAGAGTCTCAGCGAGGATCCGCGGTTGCCACCGGAGCTGGCGCCTCTGGTTCTGCGCGATGGTGAGCTGGCCACGGAGGTCGTCGATGCCCTGCGCACGGTGATCCACGGACTGCGGCCACCCGTGCTCGACGACTTCGGCGTGGTCGCTGCTCTGCGGCAGCTGGTCGCCGAGGTCCGCAACCGGCACGGGATCTCGGTCCGGCTGCAGGTCAGCGGTGAGCAGGCGCGGCTCTCCGACCGCTGCGAGCTCACCGTGTACCGGGTCGCGCAGGAGGCGCTGAGCAACGTCGTGCGTCACGCGCAGGCAACGCACGTCACGGTATCCCTGCGCTTTGGTGAGCAGGTCGTGCTCACTGTCACCGACGATGGACGTGGCATCCCGGCTTCCGGCAGCGCGGCGGCCGGCTCCCGCAGCGGCCTCGGCCTGATCGGGATGCGCGAACGGGTCAGCCTCGTCGGCGGCAGCCTTGAGGTGCAGGCCCGCAGTCCACGCGGCACGCTGGTGCGGGCCACGGTGACCGTGTCGCCGGCCGGATCGTAGGTCTTAGCGCTTCGCCCGGCCAATGGCGGCGGCCGAGCTCTCCGCGCGCTTCAACGTGCCTGGAGCGGTCACCCGGGGTCGGTCACCACCGGCCGGCGGCCCGCCAGGCGCTGAAGGATCCGACGGGGCCGCCATGAGGCGGCACGAGCCAGGGCCAGGGATGCACGACGGCGGGCCGCAGCACCTGGGCGCGGGCGCGCCAGCCGGGCACCGGCGCGTAGGTCGCCGCCAGCTGCTGGCCGGCGAGCGCGGTCCGCGGGTCGCCCCGCAGCACGCGGATCTCGCGGCGCGTGCCGAGGTCCGCGAGGGTCTCGGCGAGGAACACCAGCCGCCGCGGGTCGAGCCGCAGCCGCGCGAGCAGGGGTGCGTCGAACACGAACACCGCGGGCAGGTCCCGGTGCGCGAACAGGGCCGGATCGTCGTCGCCCAGGGACTCCGCCGTCAGCCAGACGGCCGTGGGCAGGGACGCCGTCGGGTCGGACTGTGCCGTGGAGGCGACATCTGGGGCTGTCGGGCCCGTGGTCCTGGCGAGGTCGGGGTCGTGCCGCCAGCGGGGGTCCGCGTCGGGCTGCGGGTCGGGTGCCGACATCGCCGGCCAGGACTCGATCGGGCAGTCGTCGCGGAGCGCGCACCCGGCGCAGAGTCCCGGCGCGCGGTTCTCGACCTGGCGACGCGCGAATCCGTACGGCTTGCCGGTGCCCGCGCCGACGGTCCATGCCCACCCCAGCCGGTTGGCGGCGCGCGAGCCGTCGAGCAGGTGGCGGAAGAACAGGTCCTCGCCGTCGCGCCACCCGAGGGCTCCGCGCACGGCCCAGTGCGACGCGAGCCACAGGCGGGCCTGGTTGGGGACCCAGCCGTCGCGCTCGAGCTCGCCGACCGTGAGGTCGAGGCAGGCCAGGTCGCGCGGCCAGCCGTCGTCGGCCGTGGGGGAACCGTCCGGCGTGCGCTGGCTCACCGCGAACCGGGTCGCACCGGGCATCGAGGAGCCGAACCGGGCGTAGACGTGTCGCGAGTACTCCTGCCAGAGCAGCTCGTCGCGGTACTTGGTGACGTCGCGCACGGGACCGTCCTCGACGTGCCGCCACAGGGCGGGCAAGCTGATCAGGCCGTGCCGGACGTACGGCGAGAGCGCGGAGGCGCCTCGTCGGTCCGGCGGCCAGATCTCGTTGCGCCGTGCGGCGTATCCCGTGACGTCGAACTCCGCCAGTCGACGATCCGCAGCCCGCTGCCCGCCGCGAAAGGCCGGGCTCGCGGCGATATCGTCGGCGGTGAGGTCGCCGAGCTGGGTCCGGACCCAGGCGACAGCTGCTTCCGCGCCGACAGCGGGCACGGGCAGCACGGAGTCGGCGGTCACGTCCGTTACCCTACGGCCTCAGGGTGCGGCCGATCCGCGGGCGGCTTCTTGCTCGATCACCGCTTCAAGGTCGCTGAGTCGGTTCAGGCCGCTGAGGGCCTGGCCCATGCGGGGGTTCGTGGCCAGCCGTTCCCGATTCCGGTGCAGGAAGGCCCAGTACCCAGCGGTGAAGGGGCAGGCATCCTGG
>JACMPC010000271.1 GCA_014377705.1 Dermatophilaceae bacterium | reverse complement strand
TTCTCGGGCACACTGTCCTTCTCGGGCACACTGTCCTTCTCGGGCACACTGTCCTTCTCGGGCACACTGTCCTTCTCGGGCACACTGTCCTTCTCGGGCACACTGTCCTTCTCGGGCACACTGTCCTTCTCGGTCACACTGTCCTTCTCGGGCGAGCTGTCCTGCGAGGTCACTGGGTTGCTCCGTCCTGCTTGAGGTAGGCCACCACGGCGCGGGACTGCGGCTGGAGCCACCTGGCGGCCACCTGCTGCACCTGGGCCGGCGTCACCTCGGCGAGACGGTCCAGGAAGGTGTTGATGTAGCCGGCGTCGTCCCGCAGTGTCGCGGAGTGGCAGATGTGGTCGGCCCGCTCCTCCTGGCTGGCCAGGGACGAGAGCCAGCCGCGTTCGGTCTGGGCCAGCGCCGACTCCATCTCGATCGCGGTCGGACCCTGCTCCGCGAACCGGACCAGCTCCTCGCACACGGCGGCCTCGACGTCGTCGGTGCTGAAGCCCTCGGCGATGTCAATCTCCATGAACCCCAGTGAGACCCCGTCCACGAAGCCCATCGCGTGGGCCGAGACGCTGGTCGCACTCTGCTCACGGCGGACCAGCCGCTGACAGAGCCGTGAGGTGGCCAGGCCACCGATGACGTCCATCGCCAGGGACGAGGCGAAGAAGTCCGGGGTGTCGTCGACCGGCAGGCGGAAAGCGATGTAGAGATGGTCCGAGGGGACATCCTCGACGTGCTCGTCACGAACCGGCTCGGGCAGCGGGGCCAGCGGCTCGACCGGCTCGCGACGGGCGGCGGCCGTGGCCGGCAGCGGGCCGAAATACCGCTCTGCGGAGGCGAACCCCTCATCGGGGGTGAGGTCGCCGACGAGGCAGAGCACCGTGTTGTTGGGCCCGTAGTGAGAGCGGAAGAAGTCGTGCACGTCCTGCACGCTGGCGGCGTCAAGGTCGGACATCGAACCGATGGTCGCGTGGTGGTACGGGTGGCCATGGGGGAAGACAGCCGCGTAGATGTCGATCAGCGCGTTGCCGTAGGGCATGTTGTCGTAACGCTGCCGCTTCTCCTCCTTGACCACGTCGCGCTGGTTGTCGAGGTTCTCCTGGTTGACCGCGTCCAGCAGGTGCCCGTGCCGGTCGGCCTCCATCCACAGGGCCAGGTCCATCGCGCCGCGTGGCACCGTCTCGAAGTAGTTGGTGCGGTCGAACCAGGTCGTGGCGTTGAGCCGCCCGCCCGCCGCCATCAGCGCCGAGAAGTGCTCACCCGAGGCCACGTTGGCCGAGCCCTGGAACATGAGGTGCTCGAACAGGTGCGCAAAACCGGTGCGCCCCTCGACCTCGTGGCGTGAGCCCACATTGACCCACAGGTTGACGGTGACGTTGGGGATGCTGTGGTCCTCGCTGACGATGACCCGCAGGCCGTTGGCCAGGGTACGTTCGGCGATCTTGTAGTCGAGCGGCATGCGCCCACACTAGGGGAAGACGGGCCCTGCGACGGCACGGCCGGACCGCTCAGGACGGGGGATCTTGCCCGGGACGTGGTGACAGCGTCGGGGAGAACTCGTCGCCGAGCTGGTCGAACGCCTGTCGCGCGAAGATCTGCTGATGGGTGACCGTCCGCTCGGATCGTCCGCGACCGACGAAGCTGACGGCCCAGTGCAGCAACGTGGTGACCCGGTGCTTGAACCCGATCAGGTAGATGAGGTGGACCGCCAGCCACATCAGCCAGGCGGTGAGTCCGCTGAGCCGGAGCCGGCCGACGCTGGCAACGGCGCTGAAACGCGAGATCGTCGCCATACTGCCCTTGTCGTGGTATTCGAAGGCCGGACCCACCCGATCCGCCGCAACCCCGTCCACTGCAGACGTCTCGGCCGGTCGGGCCCCGGCTGACTTCTCGGCCAGTCGGGCCCGAATCTCACGGGCCGCATGCCGACCACCCTGTACGGCGACCTGGGCCACCCCGGGCAGGTCGTCCAGGGCAATCATGTCGCCGAGAACGAAGACCTCGGGGTGCCCGGGCAGGGTCAGGTCGGGACGAACCCTGATCCGCCCCGCCCGGTCCAGCTCCGCTCCGCACTGCCGGGCGAGTAGCGCGCCGAGCGCGCTCGCCTGCACGCCGGCGGCCCACACCTTGCAGACGGACTCGATCCGGCGGCGCTGCCCCTGCGCATCCTCGACGTCCAGGCCGGTCCCGTCGACTCCCACCACCTTGGCGCCGAGCTGCACCTCCACCCCGATCCGGGACAGCTTGGCCAGGGCCTTGGCGCCGAGACGGTCACCGAAGGACCCCAGCACCGCCGGGGCCGCATCCAGCAGGATCACCGTGGCCGAACGGGGGTCGATGCGACGGAACTCGTGGCGAAGCGTCCGGTGCGCAAGCTCGGCGATCTGCCCGGCCATCTCCACCCCCGTCGGCCCGGCGCCGACGACCACGAAGGTCATCAGGCGGGCGCGCTGCGCGTCGTCCTCGACCAGCTCGGCCAGCTCGAAGCAGCCGAAGATGCGTCCGCGCAGCTCGAGCGCGTCGTCAATGCTCTTCATTCCGGGTGCGAAGTACGCGAAGTGGTCGTTACCGAAATACGACTGGCCGGACCCCGCGGCGACGACGAGTGAGTCGTACTTCATGACCCCGGTCTGGTCCAGCACCTTGGAGGTCACGGTGCGGGCAGTGAGGTCGATGTCGGTGACTTCACCCAGCAGGACGCGTGCGTTGCCTTGGCGCCGGAGGATCTCCCGGGTCGAGGGCGCGATCTCCCCCTCGGACAGGATGCCCGTCGCGACCTGGTAGAGCAGCGGCTGGAACAGGTGATGGTTGGTCCGGGCGATCATCGTGACATCGACCTCGGCATGTTTGAGCGCCTGCGTGGTGAACAGCCCACCGAAGCCGGAGCCGATCACCACCACCTGATGTCGACGGTCCCTGAGTGCGACATCCCGATGTCGACGGTCGGCGCCACGTCCCTGCTCGGCATTCTGAGTCACGACTCCACGGTACTCAGTTGCGCCAGCACCCAGGCGAGGACGACGAGCGCCACGCCATTGACCCCCAGGATCAGCCAGACCATCAAGGTGATCCCCTGTTCGTAGGCCAGGCCGAGGGCCACTCCGGCCAGCAGCAGGCCGAGGCCGCGGGCGAGGGCCAGCCAGCCGAACGCGATGGACCGCCCGGCAGGTCCGACGAGATTGGTGACCACAGCCTTGACCGTCGAGTCCAGAACACCGTTGACGAGTCCCCAGATCGCCACGCCGGCCCAGACGAGCGTCGCGTGGTCGGTGAAGGCGACGGCGCTCAGGCCTGCCGCCACCGGTACCACGTACAGGGCCCTCGGCCCGAGCCGGTCAAAGAGCCTGCCCACCAGCAAACCGCTCGCACCGTCAACCAGCATCGCCAGCGCAAAGAGCACCGGCACCTGTGCGGGCGTCAGCAGACCGCTGGTCTGGGCGTGGAACGCCAGCAGCGGAAAGGAGGCAACCCCCAGTGACAGCAGGCCAACCGCGCCGATGTACTGCCGGAGCAGCAGCGGCAGGACGACCCGGGCGTGCGCCGTCTCCGGCTGCGTCGCGAAGCCGCCAGGCCGCTGCTGGGAAGACGTCGCCGATGGCTGCTCCCCATCCGCCGCCCCCTCGTATGCCGTCCCCCCATCCGTCGCCCCCTCGTATGCCGCCCCCTCGTATGTCGCCCCCTCGGACGCCGCCCCTTTGCCGTCCGCCACCTCGTACCCGATCGGGTCGGGGACCCGTCGCCTGAGCCAGAACAGCAGCGCCAGCACGATGACGCCAGGAACGATGAGGACGCCGAAGGCCAGGCGGTAGTCGCCCGTGTGCAGGGACAGCACCACAGCCAGCAGCAGAGGCCCGGCGATGGCGCCGGTCTGGTCCATCGCCTGATGCACCCCGAACGCCGTTCCCGCACCGGTCTGGGTGGAGGCGTGGGACAACAACGTGTCCTTGGCCGGGGAGCGCACCGCCTTGCCCAGCCGCTCCGTGCCATACAGCGCCAGCACCGGCCCGATCATGGTCGTCGCACCGATCAGGGGAACGCTGAGCACCGTCAGCGCATAGCCGGTGATGGTCCAGGTCCAGTAGTGACCGCGGTGCTGGACCAGGTAGCCCGAGGCCACCCGCAGGCCATACCCGATGAACTCCGCTGCGCCGGCGACCGTTCCGACCAACGCGGCCGACGCGCCAAGGGTCGCCAGGTAGGGCCCGATGATGCTGCGCGCGCCCTCATAGACCATATCCGCCAACAGGCTCACCAGGCCAAAGCTGAGGACGAAGTGCCAGGGCCGTAGCCCGGGCCGGCTGCTAGCCAGGTGCGTCTGCGACTCTGCCAAGGATCCGGCGTTGGATGCGGAGGTCGTCGCGGATGCCGTACGGCACCGGAAGGTTGCGAAGGTTCAGCTCGGCGACATAGGCCTCGAGGGCCAGCAGCAGACGGGTCCGGGGCGCATCCACCTGTCGCGACCTGCCCAGCGGCGCACGGCGGGCAACGGTCATCGCGGCTCGTGCGCTGTTGACCTCATGGAAGAGCTCCAGCAAATGGTCGAACCCGAAGCTTGGATCAGCTTGTTCTGCAAGGGGAGCCATGGGTTCACCCGGTTTCTGTCGGTCCCAGCCTCGTCGACCGACGAACCATGCCGGCATGGACGACACTACGCCCGCAGAGGGTTTAGCGGCGGATGAGAACGCTTGATCTTCAGATGTCTTCGTCGGCCGGGTGCTGATCGTGGTCGCCGGGATCGGCTGCGCCCTCTCGCTCGTCGCGCTCCGCCCACCCGATCAGGGTCTCCAGCGAGTATGTCGAGTCGTCGATACCCGCGTGCAGGTCACCGAGGGCGGCATACCGCGCGGGGACGGTGGCGATGGTGAAGTCGGCCGGCAGGACGTCGTCGACCTCGCCCCAGGTGATCGGGGTCGACACCGTTGCCTCGGGATGGCCGCGCACCGAGTAGGCGCTGGCGATCGTGTGGTCTCGGGTGTTCTGGTTGTAGTCGACGAACACCGCCGCAGGGTCACGGTCCTTGCGCCACCAGGTGGTGGTCACCTCGGACGGGGCCCGCCGCTCGACCTCGCGCGCGAAGGCCAGGGCGGCCCGGCGTACGTCCTGGAAGCCCCACCGCGGCTCGATCCGCACGTAGACATGCAGGCCGGACCCACCGGAGGTCTTCGGCCAGCCCACCGCGCCCAGCTCGGCGAGCACCTCGTGGGCCACGTGCGCAACGCGCCGTACCCGGTCAAAACCGCACTCCGGCATAGGATCCAGGTCGATGCGCCACTCGTCCGGCCGTTCGGTGTCGGCACGCCGGGAGTTCCAGGGATGGAACTCGACGGTGGACATCTGCACCGCCCAGATCACGCTGGCCAGCTCCGTGACGCACAACTCGTCGGCATACCTGTTGTATCGCGGGAAGCCCACCCGGACCGTCTCGACCCAGTCCGGGGCGCCGCGCGGGAGCCGCTTCTGATGGACCTTCTCACCGCCGACTCCATTGGGGAACCGGTGCATCATGCACGGCCGCTCGCGCAGCGCGCGGACGATACCGTCACCCACGCTCAGGTAGTAGCGGGCCAGGTCGAGCTTCGTCTCCCCCCGCGCCGGGAAGTAGACGCGGTCCGGGTTGGAGATCCGGACCGTGCGATCCCCGACGGCCAGCTCGACGGCTGGGGAACTGCTGGAGCTGCTGGACCTACTGCCCGTGGCTGCCATGGCAGACAACCTAGCGACGTTCCGTTCCGCACTCCAGGGATGAGATGACCAGTTACTAGTATTGGTAACTGCTCGATCCGCATGAGATCATGAGCGGGTTCGCATCAGGTGAAAGGTCCCCAACGCGCTGAAGGGCAGAACGCGATGCCAGAACCCATCGACAGACTGAAAGCCGAGTTCTTCAAGACCCTCGGACACCCGGCCAGGATCCGGATCCTGGAGCTGCTGTCAGAGGGTGACCACTCGGTGGGCGAGCTCATGCCCAAGCTCGGCCTGGAGTCCTCGCACCTGTCCCAGCAGCTGGCCGTGCTGCGCAGGACCGGCATGGTCGTGGCCCGCAAACAGGGCAACAACGTGATCTACTCGCTCGCCTCCAAAGACATGTCAGAGCTCCTCCTGCTCGCCCGCAAGGTGCTGACCGGACTGCTCACCGACCAGATGGACCTGCTCAAGGACCTTCAGGCCAGCAGCCAGGAAAAGGTGGCCTCGAACCACTGATGAGTCCGGCCACCACCACTTCCACCACCACTTCGACCACCACCAACACTTCCGCGAACACACGATGAGCTGGACCAGCAAGATCCGTCGGGTCGGACGCATGGCCGAGCCTGCCACGCCGACACCGACCAACCCCGCCAACACCGTCGAGCCACCCACCGGGGTGACCGGCTCGTTGCAGCTTCGGCACGTGGACTGTGGCTCCTGCAACGGCTGCGAGCTCGAGATAGCCGGAGCCTTCTCCGCCGTCTATGACGCGGAGCAGTTCGGGGTCCGGGTGGTCGCCTCGCCCCGCCACGCCGACGGGCTCATCGCCACGGGTGTGGTGACCCGCAACATGCACCAGCCTCTGCTCAACACCCTCAACTCCATCCCGCAGCCTCGCGTGGTCATCGCCGTCGGGGACTGCGCCGTCGACGGCGGCGCCTTCGCCGGCGGGTACGCCGTGGTGGGCTCGGTCGCGGACGTCATACCGGTGGATGTCCGGGTGCCCGGCTGCCCGCCCTCCCCGGCAGAGATCATCGCGGCCCTGCGCACGGTGACCGGCCGGTGACCACCGCCCTTCACGAGTTCCCCACCGTCCCCACTCCTGGTCAGACCCTCCGTGCCGCACGTCGGGCACGCGTTCACGCCGTCCTGTCCGGAGGTCTCACCGCAGCCCTGGGCACGGTCGGCGTGGCGCTCGGCCTGTCCGTGATCTTCGGCGGGCCGCGTGAGCTTCGCGTCGGCTGGCTGCTGCCCCTGGTCGGCGTCCAGCTCAACCTCGACGCCCTCGGCGGGCTGTTCGTCGCGGTCACCGGCGCGGTCTCGGCAGCGGTCGGCATCTACACCGTCGGGTATGCCCGGCGCGAGCACCTCGCACGCTTCCCGCTGACGGTCCTGCCGCTCTTCGTGGCCGCCATGATGCTGGTCCCGGCCGCGGGGTCGGTCACCACCTTCCTGCTCACCTGGGAGCTGATGGCCGCTGCTTCGCTGGTCCTGGTGCTGTCCGAGCACCACCGCGCCGAGGTTCGGTCAGCCGGGGTCTTCTACGCGGTGATGACCCAGCTCGGCTTCGCGGCGATCCTGCTGGCTCTGGTGCTGCTGTCCGCCGCCGGTGGCGGCGACTCCTTCGACACCATCTCCGCGAGCTCCGGCGACATCCCGTCAGGCACCCGCACCGCCATCTTCCTGTTGACCCTCCTGGGTTTCGGCTCGAAGGCCGGCCTGCTCCCGCTGCACGCCTGGCTGCCGCGGGCGCACCCCGAGGCGCCCAGCCCGGTCTCGGCCCTGATGAGCGCGGCGATGGTCAACATGGGCATCTACGGGATCATCCGGTTCGACCTGGACATCCTCGGACAGGGACACCCGAGCCCGCACTGGTGGGGGCTGACGCTGATGATCTTCGGCGCCGTGTCAGCGGTGTTCGGCGTGCTGCAGGCCTCCGTGGCGACCGACCTGAAACGGCTCCTGGCCTACTCGACGACAGAGAACATGGGGCTGATCACGCTGGCGCTGGGCGCCGCGGCGCTGCTGTCCTCGTACGGCGCGATGGCGGTGGCAGCCCTGGCGATGACCGCCGCGCTCCTGCTGATCCTCAGCCACGCGGCGTTCAAGACCCTCGCCTTCCTGGCCGCCGGGTCCGTGCTGGCCGCAACCGGGCTGCGGGATCTGGACAAGCTCGGCGGGCTGGCCCGCCGGATGCCCGGCACCACCGTGATGTTCGGCATCGCTGCGCTCGGCGCCTCAGGCCTGCCACTGGGCGCCGGCTTCGTCGGCGAGTGGCTGCTGCTGCAGAGCCTGATCCACTCCCCCCACGACGACACGACCCTGCTGATGCTGGTGATGCCCCTGTCGGTGGGCGCCGTGGCCCTCACCACCGGGCTGGGTATCGCCGCGATGGTCAAGGCCTTCGGGGTCGGGTTCCTGGCCCGCCCGCGCTCGGCAGCCGCCGAGGCGGCCCGGGAGGCGCCGGCGAGCATGCTGACCGGGATGGGCCTGGCCGCGGCGGCCTGCACCGTATCCGCGGTCGCCCCGGTGCTGTTCGGCCCCCTGCTGGAACGGGTCCTGACCGCCCTGCCGACCCTCGGCGGAGAAGCCGCGGGCCCGATGCTCGGCGCCTACCTGCGGCTGCCCGGCGTCACCGGGTCGATCGCCCCCGGCCTCATCGCCGTCGCACTCGTCGTCGCCGTCCTGCTGGCCCTCGCCCTGGCCCGCTGGGGAGGGCGGCACCGGCCGGCCGCCGTCCAGGCCCCGCTGTGGGCGTGTGGCGCTGACTCGCTCAGCCCGAGGATGCAGTACACAGCGACGTCGTTCGCCGAACCCCTGCAACGTGTCTTCGACAACGTGCTGCGGCCGGAGACCGACGTGGAGGTCACCCACTATGCCGAGTCGCAGTACCTGGTCGAGAAGGTCACCTACCGGACCCTGCAGGCCGACCCGGTGGAGCAGCGCCTCTACACCCCGGTCGTCCGCGCCGTGACCGCCTGGGCACAGTACGTACGCCGGGCACACCCGGGCAGCGTCCACCTCTACCTGGCCTACGGTGCGATCGGCCTGCTCGTCGTGCTCGTGGTCGCCCGATGAGCGCCATGTCGGTCATGTCGGTTGTGGCCACCCTGCTGCAGGTGGTCGCGGTCCTGGTCGGCGCACCGCTGGTCGTGGGCGGCATGCGACAGGTCCGCGCCCGGCTCGAGGGCCGGGCCGGAGGGGGTGTCGGGCAGCCCTGGCGGGACCTGCGCAAGCAGCTGCGCAAGCAGCAGATCACCCCCCTGGGGACCACCGTGGTCTTCGCCCTGGCCCCTGCCGTGGTGGCCGGCACCACCCTGCTGATCGCCGCGATCCTGCCGCTGATCTCGCTGGGCTCCCCGCTGGACCCGGCCGCCGACCTCTTCGGGGTCGTCGGGCTGCTGTTCCTCGGAACGGTCGCCCTGACCCTGGCCGGCCTAGACACCGGCACCGCGTTCGGCGGGATGGGATCCAGCCGCGAGATCACCATCGCCGCACTGGTGGAGCCCACCATCCTGCTGGCGGTGTTCGCCCTGTCCGTTCCGGGGCAGTCGGCCAACCTGGCTGCCATCGTGGCCGCAGCCGCGGACAACCCGGGGCAGCTGGTCTCCCCGGGGAGCCTGCTGGCCTTCGTCGCGCTGGCCATCGTCATCATCGCCGAGACCGGGCGGCTGCCGGTGGACAACCCCTCGACGCACCTCGAGCTGACGATGATCCACGAGGCGATGGTCCTGGAGTACGCCGGCCCCAGGCTGGCACTGGTCGAGTGGGCCAGCGCCATGCGCCTCACCGTCCTGCTGGGTCTGATGGCCAACCTGTTCCTCCCCTGGGGGATCGCCGGCGCCGACCCGTCGCCGCTCGGCATACTCATCGGTTTCGTGGTGATCAGCCTCAAGATCCTGGTGCTGGCCGGGGCGCTCGCCGCGGGCGAGGTCTTCATTGCCAAGCTCCGGTACTTCCGGGTGCCCGAGCTGCTGGCCGGGTCCTTCCTGCTGGCGCTGCTCGCAGTGACCGCGTCCTACTTCTTCGCCACCCCGACGAACTGATCGCCGCCATGCAGCTGATGACCTCGAGAGATGACCCCGACCAGCTCACCCCTGAGCAGCTGACCCCTGAGCAGCTGACCCGAACAGAGAAGACCTCGTGACCCAAGCCATCTACAACGGCGTGCTCAACCTCGCCGCCGGAGCCTTCCTGCTGGCCGCCGTCCTGGTCGTCTGGCGCCGCGAGGTGCGCGCCATCGTGAGGCTGCTGGCCTGGCAGGGCCTGGCGCTGGCCGCGATCCCGCTCGCCGAGGGCATCTACCAGGATGACGCGGCCCTGATCGCCGTCGGAGTCGTCGTGCTCCTGCTGCGAGCTGTCGCCCTGCCGCTGCTGCTGGCCCGGGCTGTGGGCACCGAGGCCCACGAACGCCGTGAGAGCACCCCCCTGGTGAACACCACCACCTCGCTGCTGATCACCGCCGCGCTGACCGTCCTGGCTTACGCGGTGACCCGGCCGGTCATCGCCCTGGACCCCTCCCCGGCCACCCGGGCGGTGCCGGCCGCCTTCGCGGTGATCCTGATCGCCGTCTTCGTCATGGTCAGCCGGCGCCAGGCCGTGTCCCAGGCCGTGGGATTCATGATGCTGGACAACGGGATCGCGGCCACCGCGTTCCTGATCACGTCCGGGGTGCCGCTCATCGTCGAGCTCGGAGCATCGCTGGACGTGCTGTTCGCGGTGCTTGTGCTCGGCCTGCTCACCGGGCACATGCGCGCCACCTTCGGCGGGACCGACCTCGACCAGCTCAGAGAGCTGCGCGGCTGATGGACCTCTTCCTGCTCCTGCCGATCCTCGCGCCGCTCGCCGCGGCCGCGCTCGCTGCCGTCCTCGGATGGCGCCGGCTCACCGCCGTCGTGACTGTCCTGGCTGCCCTCTCGGTGCTGGTCAGCAGCGCCGTGCTCGGCTTCGGCCCCGGACCCGGGACGCGGTTCGCCCTCGGCAGCCTGCTCCGGGCCGACGCGCTCACCGTCACCATGCTCATCGTCATCGGCACGGTTGGCACCCTGGCGACCTGGGCCGGCGTGGGCTACATCGACGCCGAGCTCGCCCACCGGCATACCGACCAGAAAGGCGCCAACCTGTATGGCGTCCTGGTCCCGATCTTCCTGGCGATGATGGCGCTCGCGGTGCTGGCCAACAACATCGGGGTGATGTGGGTGGCCATCGAAGCCACCACCGTGGCCACCGCCTTCCTGGTCGGGCACCGCCGGACCCGCGCCGCGCTCGAAGCCACCTGGAAGTACGTCGTGATCTGCTCGGTCGGGATCGCGCTGGCGTTCCTGGGCACCGTGCTGATCTACTTCGTCAGCCTGCACGCCGGCGCCACCAGCGGCGACGCCCTGAACATCGACGTGCTGCTCGCCCATGCCGGAGACCTGGACCCCGCCGTGACCCGCCTGGCCGCCGGGCTGCTGCTGCTCGGCTACGGCGCAAAAGCCGGGCTGGTCCCGTTCCACACCTGGCTCGCGGACGCCCACAGCCAGGCGCCGGCACCGGTCTCGGCCCTGATGAGCGGGGTGCTGCTGTCCGTGGCGTTCTCGGTGCTGCTGCGGGTGAAGTCCGTGGTCGACCTCGCGGTGGGCATCGAGTTCATGCGCACCGGGCTGCTCATCATCGGGCTGCTGACCCTGCTGATCGCGGCGTCGCTGCTGGTGGTCCAGACCGACTTCAAGCGGATGCTCGCGTACTCCTCCATGGAGAACATGGGACTGGTCGCGGTGGCCGCGGCCACCGGCACCAGGCTGGCCATCGCCGCCCTGCTGCTGCACGTGCTGGCCCACGGAGTCGGAAAGACTCTGGTATTCCTCGGGTCCGGGCAGATCCAGGCCGCCCACGACTCCACCAGGATCAGCGACGTGACGGGTGTGCTCGCCCGATCCCCGATGATCGGTGTCACCTTCCTGACCGGTCTGGCAGTGCTGCTCGGACTCCCGCCTTTCGCCATGTTCGCCAGTGAGCTGTCGATCTCCCGGGCGCTGGCCGATGCCAACCTCGGGTGGGCGCTCGGGGCCGCGCTGTTCTTCGTGGTGGTCGCCTTCGCCGCCCTGGTCCGCAACGGCAGCCGGATGCTGCTCGGCCCGGCCGACCCAGGAGCACCGGCGATCACGGTGCCACGCCCGGTCGCCGGCGCCCTGGTCACCGGGGTCGTCCTGAGCCTGGTCCTCGGCCTGACCATCGGCCCGCTCCTGGAGATCTTCCAGTCCGCCGGAACCGTGCTCGGAGGCGCCCGATGAACCCCGACAGCCTGAACCCAGACAGCCTGAACCCAGACAACGTGAACCCAGACAACGTGAACCCCGACAACGTGAACCCCGACAACGTGAACCCCAACGGTCTGAAGCCTTCCGGCGTGGCCGCCGGCGTACACCGCGTCGCGCGGACCCTGGAGCCGTCCGAGCTCCGCGAGAACGCCGCGGCACT